>JBOEHC010000037.1:0-12706 GCA_050633765.1 Gammaproteobacteria bacterium | reverse complement strand
GTGAAACAACCTGCCTTAATTCATCTAAGTTAGCTGAATCTGGTGTTTTCTTAATCGCCTGTTCCGAATTTTCTTCATTAGCGACATGATTCGTTACCATCACTTTATCTTGAAGCTTAGTGTCAGAATTAGTTTGGGATACCCATGCCTGTATTCCCATTTGCTCAAGATAGTAGAGACGCTTATCTTCGTTCATAACAATCTCTATCAGAATGTTTTAGTAGATAATGAATCTTGATTCAAGACGAAGCGTGGTGCTTTTGAAACGTGCAGTTTACACACGGGTAAATGAGCATTGGAAAAAGTGCCCCAACAAAGTATTGAATCAAAAGACATATCTAATGAAGCATTCTAAACGTGATGCTGTGGGTGCTGTCGCACTTCCGGCACCACCAATTTATTTAATGCATGCAAATACGCCTTAGCCGAAGCCATCACAATATCTGTATCAGAACCATGACCATTTACTATTCTTCCGGCTTTTTGCAAACGGACTGTAACTTCGCCTTGCGCATCCGTACCAGTGGTAATGTTGTTTACTGAATAAAGTTGTAATTGAGCTCGGCTAGAAACAATTTCTTCTATTGCACAAAAAGTTGCATCAACTGGCCCACCTCCCGTAGAACTTGCAGATTTTTCTGTACCTTCAACTGATAACGTTATATCTGCGTATGGAGTTTTACCTGACTCAGAATGCGCTACTAAAGTAATCAGCTTACAATAATCATTATTTTCATAGGCAGTATCAGAAACTAATGCATGTAAATCTTCATCATAGATTTCATGTTTTCGGTCCGCCAAGTCTTTAAAGTTAGCAAAAGCATTATTCAACTCTTCTTCAGTTTCAAAATTTACACCTAATTCATCTAAACGAGTTCTAAATGCATTACGGCCTGAATGCTTTCCCAAAACAATTTTATTCGCTGCCCATCCCACATCTTCTGCACGCATAATTTCGTATGTCTCACGCGCTTTTAGCACCCCATCTTGATGAATACCTGACTCGTGTGCAAATGCATTTGCACCAACAATGGCTTTATTAGGTTGCACAGGAAATCCGGTAATGGTTGAAACCATCCGTGAAGTTGGAACAATATGTGTTGTATCAAGGTTTGTTTTGCAATCAAATACATCTTGTCGAGTGTGCACGGTCATAACTACTTCTTCTAACGATGCATTACCTGCCCGTTCACCTAAGCCGTTAATAGTACATTCAACTTGACGTGCACCATGCAATACAGCAGAAAGTGAATTAGCCACCGCTAAGCCCAAATCATTATGACAGTGCACCGAAAAAATAGCTTGATCAGAATTAGGAATATTTTCTATTAAACGCCCCACCAAACTACCAAACTGATGTGGGATGTTATATCCAACCGTGTCTGGAATATTAATAGTTTTAGCACCTGCACTAATTACTGATTCAATAACTCTACATAAAAAATCAAATTCTGAACGGCCAGCATCTTCAGGAGAAAATTCCACATTATCTGTAAATCTTCTGGCTCGTTTTACCGCAGCAATTGCTTGCTCAACTACTTGATCTTCCGTCATACGTAACTTACTTTTCATATGAATCGGCGATGTCGCAATAAACGTATGAATCCTTGCTGAATTGGCTGATTTAAGCGCTTCGCCTGCACGGTCAATATCGTTATTCAGCGCCCGTGCCAATCCACAGACAGTACTGTCTTTAACCGCAGAGGCTACCGCTTGCACGGACTCGAAATCACCAATGCTGGCCATTGGAAATCCTGCTTCGATGATATCTACTTTCATACGCTCTAATGATTTGGCAATCCTTACCTTTTCATCACGCGTCATAGATGCGCCAGGACTTTGCTCACCATCACGCAAAGTTGTATCAAATATAATTAATTTTTCTTTATTCGCCACTGTGTTTCTCCTAAATGAACACACTACTTTATTAGCGTTTATACAAAATACTTAACTATCTTCACCGCACCTCATTGCTATGGATTCTATAGAATCTGTTCCATAAAATCTTTATAGATACACGTGAATTAAACCTACAGGGTAGGATAGTTTGTTATTGAAGATGCGTATCGCCTCGCCAGGCTAGATTAGCCGCTACTGCGGCAGTAGAAGTAAAGATAGGAGCGCATAAGTGGTTACTGGAGCACTAAAAACAGCCTCAGTATGTATATGCATTATTTGTGGGTGTGCTCTATTCATACAATTCAATATAACGGTATAAATTCAATAATTCCACCAAAATAATTACTAACGGAATCTCTATACAATATATGTCGCAATTTAAGGCTTATTTTGACTCTTTTCGTTAATCTCTGGATTAAGCTCTTCTGCTATAGAACGTTTTTTACGCTTGCGTTTCAGACGCATGACATGTGTGACAGGACCTGATAATGCATAAACGGCAAATAATGCAAAAAATAATTTTGGTGTATCGATGGAGGCTAAAATGAAACCAATAACGATCGCAAGTAGTGCATAAAACGGTACTCGCTCACCCGGCCCAATATCTTTAAAGCTGTAATAACTGAAATTGCTAACCATGGCGGCGCCAAGCAAGATAGTGATAACTAAAGCAGGTATAGCAAAATCAGCTCTAGACAATCCTAAATCATGGCACACCCAAATAAATCCGACCATCGCTGCTGCCGCCGCAGGACTTGGTAACCCTTGAAAATATCTTTTATTGTCTTCACCAATGCGGGTGTTAAATCTCGCAAGGCGTAATGCCGCAGCGGCGGTATAAAAAAATGCTGCTAACCATCCAAGCTTTGACATGACTGGGTAACCTTGGAAATGAATTAATGCCCAGAAGTACATGACCAATGCAGGCGCTACCCCAAAGGAAACCATGTCAGAAAGACTATCATATTGAGAACCAAATTCAGTACTAGTGTGCGTCATGCGCGCTACACGACCATCAAAACCATCCAGCAACATAGCGATTACAATTGCGATAGCCGCATGTTCAAATCGATCTGCAGTAGCAGCAATGATGGCATAAAAGCCCGCAAACAATGCGCCTGTGGTAAGAAGATTTGGTAATAAATAAATACCCTTACGCGGCTTTTGTTTTACATCGCTCATAACACTGAATTAGTTATTAGATTCATATACCAATTCTGCCAATTTGTCGCTCCCAGCGCGAACCGATTGTCCTGTCTTTACGGTTATATGAGCAGAAGTTGGTATATATAAGACGATTTCACAAGAAAATGCCATAAAACCGCATCGTTGCCCTTGCCCCAATCTTTCGCCAACACTAATTGCGCAAGCGGCATGCCGGAAAATTGACTGTAAATTTACAGCAATTACCACATCGTCGCCCTCATCAGTATTTATCCACATCGCCAATTGAGAAACTTCAGCATCATTAGGTGAAATCACCCAAATATTTTTCACTTTACCTTCTAAAGGACTATGCACATTGTATTCACCTAAAGCATGTTGTTTAACATGAATACACTGCGCTACACCTTGCAAATAAGGGTTATATGCTTCTGTAATTTTTGAAATTTTTCCATCTACTGGACTCACAATTGCAGTGGGCTGTGATGGAACGACACGACTAAAATCTCGAAACACAAATAACAGAATCATATATACCGACCATGCCGGCCACACTATACTTGATCCGTAATGATAGTGAGCAAAAGCGAGCGTGACGCCAATTGCTATTAAAAGTACGCGTACCTCTCTAGCAATTGGAATCATGTTTAGAACTCATGACAACATATGTCATGTTGTTGGGTAGTTAGTTTTTAGTTTGATCTACAATTTTATTTGCACTGATCCACGGCATCATGCCACGTAGCTTAGCACCAACATCTTCTATTGGATGGTCCTGACCTTTTTTACGAAGTGCCTGCATATTATTAGCGCCCGTGTCATATTCACCAATAAATTCTTTTGCAAACTCACCCGCTTGAATTTCTGACAAAATCTTTTTCATCTCTGCTTTAGTTTCATCAGTGACTATACGTGGCCCACGAGTTAGATCGCCATATTCTGCAGTATTCGAAATTGAATATCGCATATTTGCAATACCACCTTCATACATTAAATCTACAATTAGTTTCAATTCATGCAAACATTCAAAATATGCCATTTCTGGTGCATATCCTGCTTCAGTCAATGTTTCAAAACCTGCTTGCACCAATGCAGTTGCACCACCACAAAGTACAGCTTGTTCTCCGAATAAATCAGTTTCTGTTTCTTCTTTGAAAGTAGTTTCAATAATTCCCGCACGCCCGCCACCATTAGCAGATGCATAAGAAATTGCAGTTTCTTTAGCACTTCCAGATGAGTCTTGATAAATAGCAATCAAGGTAGGTACGCCACCACCCTGTGTATAAGTTGAACGAACCAAATGACCTGGCCCCTTAGGCGCAATCATAATTACATCTAGATCTTCACGTGGCGCAATGCCTTTAAAGTGAATATTAAAACCGTGAGCAAAAGCCATGGTTGCTCCATGTTTGATATTCGGCTCAATAGATTCTTTATAAAGTTTAGCTTGGTGTTCATCAGGCGCTAAAACCATTACGATGTCAGACGAACTTACTGCCTCTTCAATAGACATTGCAGTAATACCAGCATTTTTAGCTTTAGCAAATGAAGATGACCCTTCGCGCAAACCTACCACTACTTTCACACCAGAATCTTGTAGATTATTTGCATGCGCATGACCTTGTGAACCATAGCCAATAATAGCAACTTGTTTGCCTTTAATAACTGAAAGGTCTGCGTCTTTATCATAAAAAATATTCATGCTTATTCTCCAATTGCTAAGCCTTCAAAAGTCTTGCCTTATTTAGCACATAGACTCTAATTTTAAAATTTGTTTGCCAGTGGCTATGCCAAGCGTACCTGAACGTACAAGTTCAAAAACAATTTCTGCTGGTACTACTTGAATAGCACGATCTAGTTTCTCGCCCACACCAGTAATCTCGACCACAATTGCATCATTTACATCACTTACGACACGGCCCTTAAATTCATTAGTCAAGGTTTCGATGGCAACTTTTGCTACATCGTTATCATGTAATTTAAGTAATAATACTTCTCGTTCAATGTGCTCATCTGCTGTTAAATCCAACACTTTTACCACATCAACAAGTTTATTTAGTTGATTTACAATTTGCGATATAACTTCATCACTGCCTTCTGTTACTGCAGTAATTCGTGAAACAGTTGAGTCATCGGTTGGTGCAACCGTTAACGACTCAATGTTGTAACCTCGCGCAGAAAACAAACCAGAGACCCTAGACAAGGCGCCTGCTTCATTCTCTAATAATATCGAAATGATATGTCGCATTAAGCTACAACTATGTTCTAAATTATATCTGCAATAGAAAAAATGCCCCAACCTTTTTGGTTAGAGCATATTCATCATTAAATAACGTTGCGAGTAACTAAGACTATTTAAGCTATGACAAGACTGCCACAACTATCTTAATAAATACTTTATAGTTATTTTATTATTTCTTCTTTATATGGAAATAAAACTTTCCATCATCTTCATTTGAATCTAAAAGCTCATTTCCGGTTTGCTTCGCAAATGCCTCAAAATCTTTAACAGCTCCAGGATCAGTCGCTATAATATGTAAAACCTTGCCAGAATCCATACCTGACAATGCCTTCTTCGCCCGTAAAATAGGTAGTGGGCAATTTAAGCCACATGCATCTAACTCTTGATCAAACTCAGCCATTTAAAAACTCCTTGAAAATTCATTCATTATATTAGCGTATAGCTGCCCCAGCCCAAAGCCACAATATTATATTATAATATCATAATATTTTAATATGTGATGCATATACAAACAAATATCCTTATAGTTATTACGTATTTTTTATATTAATCAGTTTTTACATTAGCTAGCCGTTACAATAATCTAAACGATTTGCTCATGAACTAGTCTAAATATTATGAAATTTTCCCTAACAAGGCCAAATCGAGCATATCTGCCTTTTAGGAGCCTAGCCCATGCAACCACAAGTTTAATACTCGTTCTTATTTCCCAAAGCACAATCGCTGAAAACAATTTACCCGACATTGGCGGCCCAGCAAGTGCTGAGTTAAGCGTTTCAAAAGAAATAGAATTGGGTCAAATTTTAATATCGCAAGTCCGCGGCCATCTTCCCGTCTCCAATGACCCTGAGCTAAGTCAATACATACATTCTTTAGGCACTCGCATAACTTCTGCAGGCATTGATAGCAATTTTCCTTTTACTTTTATATTAATAAATAATCCCACTGTTAATGCATTTGCATTGCCAGGCGGTATTGTTGCCATTAATACTGGGTTATTAACCTTAAGCGAAAAAGAAAGCGAAGTTGCCAGTGTTTTTGCCCATGAAATTGCTCATGTGACACAACGACATATTGCGAGAAATTTTGCTAATGCTAAATCTTTCAGTGTGATTTCTGCACTTACTTTATTAGGTTCTATTCTTGCTGTAGCTTATGGAGGTGGAGAGTTAGGCCAAGCCGCGATCATTACTACACAATCAGGGTTACAAGAAAGACAACTTGCCTACTCTAGAAGTTTTGAGCAAGAGGCCGATCGTATTGGCATGCAGTTTTTAGTCAATGCAAATATAGACCCTCAAGGCATGCCAGAATTTTTTGAGCGCTTAAATAAACATACACAGTTAAACCGTGGAAAAATTCCAGAATTTTTGAGTTCCCACCCCCTTACAACGAACCGTGTTAGCGAATCTAAATCACGCGCGAATCAATATAAAGGGCATTTTACTACTAATACGATTCATTTTGATTATGCCAAAGCTCGCACCATCGCTATTACTTCAAGTCCTAGACAACTCGTTGATTACTTCAGCAAGAAAAACAAAGTGCCTGGTAGCTTAAGCGATACTGAAATTTATACCTATGCAATAGCATTAAGTCGTTCTGGAAAAAATCAACAAGCATTACAACAATTAAAGTTAGTCCCACTTTACACTGACAATGAACTTACGATTAAGCTAGCTAAAGCCCAAATAATGATTGTTGACGGTCAATACTCAGAAGCCGAAAGATTGCTTAGATTATTGGAGAAAGTTTACCCTAGTAATTCTTCAGTGATTTATTATCTAGCGACGTCATTAACAGAAAGTGGAAATGCACTCCTTGCTCTACAGAAGCTTGGCCAATTAAACACTGCACAGCCCAACAATCCTACATTTGATAAATTAAAAGCCAAAGCTGCCAGCAAAGCAAATCTCGCTTGGTTAAGCCATGAATCATTAAGTGATTACTATGCAGCGCATGGACAATATGGTACGGCAATGGAGCAAATACAATTGTCGTTACGTGCACCAGGTATTGATTCTAATTCAAAAGCACGAGTTGAATCTAAGAAAGAACAAATACGAGAAGCGCGAAAAAGAAGAGACAACTTTAACTAATAATATATATCTAGAAATATGCTTCAGCTGTTCGCAGACTATCTAATAATTCATGATGCTGCTGTTGTAACTGTGTCCCTAAAGTAGACATTTGCTCTGCCACATCACCCACTTCTTCCACCTCTCTTGAAGTTGCTGTTGTGGTTTTAACTTTACAATGCAAATATTGGTATTTTTTTAACAAATAATTATTATAGAGAATTCCATCTAAAAAAGCCTTTGTCTCTGTATAAAAACTTCGAATTGCAATCCGCTCATCTTGACTAGGAAGCTTATTTATTTCTGAAGTATCGCTTGCAAACTTATTGAAAACATCTTCCGCACCACTCCAAAAAATAAATAAGCCATTTTCTGCCTGGCTTCCTTCTAATTTTGTTGATATATCGTTGCGGTAAGAATTTAGAAAAGTAGTTATGTCTTGTTTGTAATTTTCACGAAGTTTTTGAATGCGCTTTACTTCTTCTCTGCTCTTTCGCGTAAGTTGAATTTTAGTACGCACTCTTTTTACTATTTTCATTATCCAAAACACTAACGATAGAATAGCGATACTCGCAACGCCTAAGTTTAGATTCGAAATAGATACTATTGAGTCTATTATTTGCATGACTCTTATTCACTCCCAACTCCAATGGAAGACATATGAATATCAGAGAAAACTATTTGATTTTTACAATTGAAGCTGAATGGTAGTTTTTAAACGACAAACGGCAATTATTGATCACGTTAACAATAGCGCTTTTCTTAAAACCATTAAATATACAAATACTTAGCATATGCATGCTGAAAAATGGAGAGATAGTTACTTAATGCAATAGCAAACCTAATTTTAATTAGGCAAATATCGCATAATCTGCATAGGTGAATGCACAAACCCATGTTGATTATAAAATTTCTGAGCCGCCTTATTTGAACTATCCGTTAATAACGTTATTCGTTTACACTCTTTTTTATTTGCATATTCTATTGCTGATTTTAGTAATTTCGAACCATATCCTTTATGCCTTTCTGTTGGAAGCACAACCATATCTTCTAGTATTGCGACATTTGCGCCTAATGCTGTACTAACAGTGAATAATAAATTAACCATTCCAATAATTTTATTTTCACTAATGAGAATAAGAATAACTCCTTTTTCACTATTTTCTAATATTTTTTGCAAACCAAGACGTTGCAATTTTTCTTTAGGTTTAAATTCTTCTTCCTGTTCAAACAAATAATCTAATAATTTGCATAAATCAGTAATATCTTCAGTATTCGCTTCGCGTATATACATAACTGTTTGCAATTATTACGGTTAACAAACTAAATCAAAAGCTATAGACTTAGCTTAGTTTTGTGTAATAGGTCAAGACTTCTGAAAATACTCCTGACGCACTAACTTTTATGAGCCCTGCACCTTTAATACTTGTAGCTGGAACCGACCAGGCGCACCAAGCCGTTAAAATGTCGTTATTTTCTGAAGTGACAACCTCATCAAGTTCCATGAATGGATTAGGCAAAACTCCATTTGAGTTTGACTTTACAGTTTCTTTCATATCATCGAGATATGCAGAAAATTTATCTTTTGTTATATTTCCTACATTTGGATCATCCAAAATGTAATCATTAGTTACTGCTTGTAATATTTTATTTACATCACCCTCTGTCCAACCTTCCGCATATAGTGCAAGATGATCTACATTATTCATAACACACCTCCACAAGTTAAAGAATTAATTAAATAAGTCGTTTAATGATTCAAAACCAGCCAGATATATATCACTGATAATTTTTTTAGCTTCTTCATCACTAGCGCCAACAGCTTTAAATGACGATTTCCATATTATTTCTGTCATACCTTTTGCTGCATCTTTAGCAATTAACGTTGCATGGTAATTTGCTATTGGCAGTGGTGATTCTAATATTTGATATCGCAATGTCATTGCGTTTTGGTCATAAAATTCAAGTTGTTCTACAATACTTAATTCTTTATTTAGTGTTAAAACTCTGATGTCACCTATCTCACTACCCGTTCCAAGTAACGTGCTTGCTACAACCCCTGGATGCCATCTATCTATAGCTTTAAATCCTCCAATTAGCGCCCAAACTGCCTTAGTTGGCGCATCAATAAGTACTTTTTCTTCGAGCATTACCTCATCTGCCAATAGAGACGTAGGCTGCACAATAGCTAGCAACCCGAGAATCAACATTAAAATCAATTTTAATTTGATATTTTTCTTAGCTTCACATTTAATTTTCATTTTTTAACTCCACATTTTAAATCAGCTATTCTTTATGAAAGATAAAGTTATACCCAAATATAATTATGACCCCCCAAAATAGACTATTTAGAAAAAATGGAAAGTATTGGCTTACATAAGTTGTACCTTCGTATCCAGTTCTCTCAAATATTGTAACAATTGGAAAGAACATTACTTCTACGATTAGATAGATAATTTTTTCTATGTTATCGAGCTCTCTATTTGCATCGTATGCAGCAATGACTTGGCCAAACGATTTCATAGCTAACCATAACCCTATAACAAAATGCACAGTAGTTATTAGTAACACTGAAATTACTGATTTCATTCTAGAGGATATACATCAAATGCAATTCCTATTCTTTCCTCTGATCCTGTAAATGGAATGGTTCCATGAAAAAAATAGGATGGAAAAAACAATGCCGCTCCTTCTTCTGGTTTTATCGCAGTAGTTTTAGGAACATACCCCTCTGGCAAGACAAAATCAGGTTTACCAAACTCTAACCACCCTGCTTTATCACCTGACACATCATTTACTTCTGTAGGTATACGTACGTAATACACACCACTCAGCCAAGATGACTCATGTATATGAGGTGGATGCCTACCATTAGCCTTTAATATTGACGCGATTAATGTAAGACGATATTTTTTAGGAGAACGTGAATAAAAGGGATGGTTAGCGTCATACGGAAGATTATTTCGATATTCATCTATAGCCAAACATAACATTTTCTTAAATGCAGATATGGTTTTTGAAGGTTTTAATAAAATATCCTTCGTTACTGCACCACCACGTGTGACTCTCTCTAGCGGCTCCCAGGTAAGCGTTGGGTGATTACGTATATCTTGCACAAGCTTAGTATTGAAATTGTCTAGTGATTCGAAGTTTTTAGGTACTTCAATATTAGTTTTATGAATCATTTCATCAAAGTTATAGAGCAACTTCCAATCAGCCTGACGATCAAGTTGTGATAACGCTATAGCCTTATAAGCGCTAGCATTTTGGCAATAAGGGTCAACTGACAAGCAATTATCTGCTGCTACTAACGCAGCAGCTGAATCATTATTTGCTAATAACGTCGCGGCAAGGTTATATATCGCCTCACTATTTTTTGGATCTAATTGTATTGCAGTCTTATAAGCCACACAGGCATTCGAAAAATCATTCAACCCTCTTAGAGAATTTCCTAGATTTGCATGAGCATTTGAATAGTTACCCTTTAAGCTAATCGCATGCTCAAAACATTGGCGTGCACGTTCATACTCACGCTGTTCAAGCAATACAATCCCTTGACTGTTATAGACTTCAGGATAATTTGGTGCGACTCGAGCAGCTTGGTTTAAAAGTTCAAGTGCTTCTTTGTATAAGCCAAGCTGATATTTTGTAATACCAGCGAAATGAAGTGCGGTTGGATCTTCGGGACTTGATTTTATTAATTTTTTAAATAATTTATCAGCTTTAGATAAATTTCCACCTTGAAGCTCTTGCATAGCGCTACTCACAAGCTTTTCGCGCATAAATTGCGGCATCACTTTTTGCTTGCGGCCTTCTTTAGCAAGGCGCCTTCGCTCAGCCCGATTCATAACATTTAAGCCTCTTACATCTATTTCAAAAAGATATTAGATATATTCCCTGCTACTCACCTCACAAACAGTCTTCTAAAATATCTACAAAGTTATTTAAATTGAAAATTAAAATTTTATAAATAATTTTTCATTATATCAGTTCACTTACATTTACCACATTGGCATACGCAAAAGATAATGCCGACATAGAAGCATTATGAACATTTTCAGCTGATACTACTTTACCTTGAAATTCTACATCGCGCGTAGCACATGCATCTTGCACAACGACACATTTAAAGCCGTAATCTGCAGCAGCGCGTGTAGTAGCCTCTATACACATATGACTCATTGCGCCACAAATTACTAAATCTGTAATTTTTTTCTCCTTAAGTTGAGCAAGTAGGTTGGTTTCACGAAAACTGTTAGGAAAATTTTTATGTATAACCATTTCGCTCGGTAATGGATCAACACTTCCATGTATTTCAGAACCTTCTGTGTTCGGGATAAAAAAACCTGCACTCTTATCTTTAAAAGTATGTTGAATATGAAAAGTTTCAAAATTTTGATCGCGAAATTTATCTAGCAATAATCTAGCATTTGAACTTACTTGGTCAATATTAACTAACTCCATACTTCCGCCTGGAAAATAATCATTTTGGATATCAACAAGAAGTAATGCAGGTTTCATAATTTCTTCTATACATTAACTTACATAAACTTTGATTTATACNNGTCCACTACAGATGGATCTGCAAGCGTGGTCGTATCACCCAAATTATCAATTTCATTCTCTGCAACTTTTCTAAGTATGCGCCGCATAATTTTACCAGAACGTGTTTTTGGCAAACCTGGCGCCCATTGAATTATATCTGGCTTGGCAAAGGGGCCAATTTCTTTGCGCACTAGCTGCATTAATTCTTCTTTTAACTCATTACTGGTTTCAATACCTGACATAGGAGTGACGTATGCATATATACCCTGTCCCTTGATATCATGTGGGTAACCAACCACCGCTGCTTCGGCAACCTTTGCATGTAGTACTAAAGCACTTTCAACTTCTGCAGTACCTAAACGATGCCCAGATATATTTAAAACATCATCTACTCGGCCGGTAATCCAGTAATAACCGTCCGCATCGCGTTTGCAACCATCGCCGCTAAAATACATCCCTGGATATTGAGAAAAATATGTTTCAATAAACCGTTTATGATCTCCATACACAGAACGCATTTGCCCAGGCCATGGGTGTTTCATTACCAAATTGCCTTGACATTCACCTTCTAGCTCTTTGCCATTCTCATCCACTATTGCAGGTTGAATACCAAAAAATGGTTTACTAGCCGAGCCTGGTTTTAAATCCGTTGCACCTGGCAGTGGTGTAATCATGTGTCCTCCAGTTTCAGTTTGCCACCATGTATCAACGATTGGGCAACGTGATTGACCGATCTTTTCGTAGTACCACATCCACGCTTCCGGGTTGATTGGCTCAC
>JBOEHC010000036.1:0-7230 GCA_050633765.1 Gammaproteobacteria bacterium | reverse complement strand
GGGATTAAGCTTGCAACTATAGGTAATGCTACACAGTGAATTGCGCATATACACGATAATGTAATTGCAATTCGATCGAAATAAGACTGCATAATTATTGCCTTAAATATTAAATTAGTGCTGAGCGCATTGTGCACAAGTGCCGTGAATTTCTACATTAACAAGGCTAGGTATAAAGCCTTGTTTTTTGCTTATCTCATTAAGTGTTTTATGTATCTTGGGCTCGCTTAGTTCTTCCACTTCATTGCATTGATCACATATAAGAAATTTACTGTCTAAAGTTTCATGATCTAAGTTGCAGCCAATGTATGCATTTTGGCTTTCAATGCGATGAACTAAATTATTTTCAATTAAAAATTCAAGTGCGCGATAAACTGTCGGTGGTTTTTCTATAAAATCTTCTGAACTAAGTTGCGCTAATAAATCGTAGGCCTTGATCGGTTTATGGCTTTTCCAAATTAGCTCCAAGACTTTCTTGCGTATAGGAGTCAGCTTGCATTGATGATCTAGGCAGATTTGTTCTGCCTTAATTAGAGCCTCTTTTATACAACGGCTATGTTGGTGTTTTTGCCACATAGACGAAATGTTATACTATAACATTGGATGATTCAATTTATTAAGTTTGGCTATAATAGATGTAGCGATACACCTGGCGAGGGGTCAGGGCGTTTAAATCTAGGGACTTTGGGTAGGGTCAGCTAAATTAGCGTGTGCCATAGACCACAATGGTCTTGCCGTGCGCTGAAATTAAGCCTTGTTGTTGCAGTTCTTTTAATACTCGACCAGCCATTTCGCGTGAGCAGCCAACTATCTTAGCAATCTCTTGGCGGGTTATGCGGATCTGCATGCCTTCCGGGTGAGTCATGGCATCGGGTTGTTTGGCTAAATCTAGTAGTGTGTGTGCTACACGACCCGTAACGTCTAGATAAGCTAAGTCGATCACTTTTCGACTCGTGTCACGTAGACGCTTAGCAAGTTGCCCTGCCATATGCATTAATATATCAGGATCAGTTTGTACTAACTCACGAAATTTTGAATATTGAATTTCAGCAACGTCGCACTGTTCTTTAGCTATAACTAACGCACTACGCTCGTTTTCTGCAAACAGTCCCATCTCACCAAAGAAATCCCCTTTGTTAAGATAGGCTAAAACCATTTCGTGCCCAGTATCATCTTCAAGCATGATCTTCACTGAGCCATGCGTGATGTAATACAAAGTATTCGATGGATCACCAGCATGGATTATGCGGTTTCCAGAGGCATAGCGCTTGGTGTGGCAATGTTCTAGAAATCGTTCCACAACGGGTTCCTGTACTGGTACGGTTGGATTTGGATTGTTCAAGTTCAATATCAAATTTGTTATTTTCGCTAGTCTATGCCAGATAACTCACTGATGTCGACAGGAAAAAGGATCAAACGGTAGCAATGCAAGTACGAATCAAGTGGTTAGAGCAACGTGCCTTCGAAGCAAAGACCGGTAGCGGGCATATTTTAACGATGGACGGTCCTCCTGAGCTTGGAGGGCAAAATCTTTCTGCGCGCCCAATGGAGATGATTTTGGTGGGATTAGGGGGTTGTAGCGCTTTTGATGTGGTAGAAATCCTCGAAAAATCTCGGCAAAAAGTAACTGATTGCCAAATAGAAGTTGACGCCGAGCGTGCAGATGATATCCCTGCTGTATTTACGGAAATTCATATGCATTTCATCGTTGCCGGCGATGAGTTAAATGAAAAACACGTGAAGCGGGCAGTAGAATTGTCGGTAGAGAAATATTGTTCTGTGGCAAAGATGTTGCGACCGAATGTTGGAATCACCTATGACTATGTATTGAAGTAACAAGGATAAGGTATAAACACGAATTTATATAATATGGAACGTAGATAAATGGAGTTGGACGACTCAAAAATTAAATTGCATGGATTTAATAATCTTACTAAAACATTAAGTTTTAATTTTTATGATATTTGCTATGCACTTACCCCCGAGCACCAGCAAGAATACTTAGAATATGTTGATGAGGAATATAATGCTGCACGTTTAGAGACTGTACTGACGGAAGTTAGTAAGAGAATTGGTGCTAGCATCTTGCATATGTCTGTGCATGACTATGAGCCTCGAGGTGCAAGTGTTACATGTTTAATCTCTGAAGAACCGACACTAGCAGAAGCCATTTTTTCCAAAGAAGACACGCCATTTGAGGAAGCCGATAAAATTTCAAAACAGTCTGCGGTAGGCCATTTAGATAAAAGCCATGTAACGGCGCATACCTATCCTGAATATCATCCAGACAATGGAATTAGCACTTTTCGTGTTGATATTGATGTCTCTACTTGCGGAAGAGTATCGCCTTTAAAAGCATTGAATTTTCTCGTAGATAGTTTTGATGAAGATATCGTGATCTTAGATTATCGTGTGCGAGGCTTTACACGAGATGAAGACGGCTTGAAACACTATATCGATCATAAGATTACCTCGATACAAGATTTCTTGTCAGAGAAAACAAAAAAACAGTATCAAATGATTGATATGAACGCTGATCAGGAAAATATTTTTCACACCAAGATGCTATTGAATGATTTCGATCTTGATAATTATCTATTTGGTAAAGGTGTAGATGCTCTTGTTGAAGCTGAGCAAGAAAAAATTGAAGAACAGTTGAAGAAAGAGATGAGTGAAATCTTTTATGGAATAAACTCTTTAGATTAAATCCAATAAGAAGTTTTTGTCATGATTTTAGATACGGCGCTCATTGCCACTTTGGCAGGTTGAGGTAATTCATAAGCTCCTGCAGCTTGTGCATTCTTATCATGCAGTGCTTCTTCTTCACGCATTTTTAATAAAACTTCGCGACTTTTAGTATCATCTTTAGGTAAGCGAGATAAATGTTTGTCTAAATGTTTTACCACCTGCTTTTCCGTTTCCGAAATAAAGCCCAGCGACCATTTATCCCCTAACGTACCTACTGCCGCGCCTATAGTATAAGAGCCAAGATACCAGATTGGAGTAAACACACTAGGGCGGTTTTGTAGCTCATCAAGACGTTTTTCGCACCAGCTTAGATGCGCTTCTTCTTCTTCAGCAGATTGGTTGAATTTTTGTTTAATGGTTTCGTCTTTAGCCATGAGCATATGGCCATGATATAGGCCTTGTGCGGCTATTTCTCCTGCGTGATTTACGCGCATTAGGCGAGCAGATAATTTTGTATCGTCAGCATTTAACTCAGTTTTGCTGTTTATTTTATCAGCAGGTGAGGCTGAGGATTTTGCGTTTGGCTTTGCTAATAAGGTGCGTAAACCTTTGTCTATTTGAGAAAGAAATTGATCGGTTGTATTGAAGCTACGCATTATTGAATTATAACACTTGTTGAGCGAGTAATGTGATGGGATGGCATACCTGTATATCAATATCTTCCTGTTTTATTTGTGCTTGAAAATGTAATGCGCAACCAATGTTGCTGCTAACAAGATAAGCTGCTGGATTGTTTTTTAGCTCAAGCATTTTATTGGCAATAAGTTTTTGTGCGAGCTGGTCATGAGATAAGGTGTTTACTCCACCTGCACCACAGCAGATGAGATTGTCCTCGAACTCAATTACTTCAATGTCTGGAATTAAGTTTAATAGTTTTTCAATAATGACTTTATCTTTTGTAACTTGAGATTGTGAGCAGGGCTTATGCAGGTAGACTTTTTTTGCAAGCGGTTTTAATTCAAGTTTGTCAGCCACTATTTGCTGCAGTAAAAATTCATTTACATCGACTATTTTGTTAGCGATCTCATGAGCTGATGGGGTGTCGTCTAGCAGCGGGTAACGTTTAAGTTGCGCACCGCAACCCGTTGCCAGACTTAATAAGTAATCTAAGTTTTGCTTGTAAAAGGAAGTCAGAAATTGTTTTCTTAATTTCTGTGCGGCATTTAAATCGCCGCTGTGTTGGTGCAAGGCTCCGCAACAAAGTGTTTGAGCTTGTGGGACAACATCACAGCCAAGCTTAGATAAAATTTTCATTGCAGAAGATGTGGCTTGGTCATTCGTTAAATCACCTGCGCAAGAATTGACAATGGCTACGCGTATTGTGTCAGGATTTGAAGTTTGCTTAGTTTGCGAATCAAATTGATCTGTCTTCCCACAATTGGGCAGTAAGGAGGGCAAACGAAAATTTGCCAATAAACGAAGTATACCCATTGTGCGAAGCATAGATATGCAAGCCTTGAGTGTTTTTCGAGTATTAGTGTTAGATAAAGAAAATAATAGGAATCGCTTTTGCATGCGCGCCCATAAGTTTTGCTGATGATGAGTGACTGCGCGACCTGCATCTATAATTTTTTCATAATCAACATTAGCGGGGCATGCGTTCACGCAACTCATGCAAGTTAAGCAGTGATCTAAATGTGTATGGATGCTTTTACTCACTTCAAGTTGTTCTTCATACAAAGCACGTACTAATGCAATGCGACCTCTCGGTGATTCCGATTCTTTTTTGGCAACTTTGTACGTTGGGCAATGCGGCAAGCATAATCCGCACATTACACATTGATCTGTAGCATCAATGATCTCTTGTTTATGGATGGATTCTGGTAATGACATATTGATAGGCATCTATATATAGATATGCTTGTAAAATGCTCTTGGCCCAATTAGGAAATAGGTGGAAAATCTAACCTTGTTACAATTATGAATCAGTTATCATCAGGTAGTTTGCCCTAAGTAAATACAGAAGGGTAAATGGTTAAAGGTACATAAAGATGTCTTATTACAAACGCCACTTATTTATGTGCGTCAATGAACGCGAGGACAAAAACTGTTGCCAAGATCATGGTGCTTCTGAATTTCGAACATACGCTAAAAATAAGACCAAGGAGCTAGATATAGCAGGCCAGGGTGGAGTGCGTGTCAATCAAGCGGGATGTTTAGATCGTTGTGATGAGGGGCCTGTTGCGGTGGTGTATCCAGATGGAGTTTGGTATCGCTATGCAAATAAAGCTGACTTGGATGAAATTATTACTAAGCACCTGATGGAGGGTGAAATAGTTGAAAGACTAAAAATCTAGCTTATGGTTATCCCAAGTTAGATACATCTAGTAGCAATAACGTCATATTTAGCAACATTTAGCTGCAATATTAGTTGACAAGAATAAAAGAATATTAGAACATACATATATTCTGATAGTTAATAAACATTCAGAACTCCTCCATCTACTTTAAGTAGACATAGATTTGAGCGCGGTACGCAAGTTTCCGCGCTTTTTTTTGCCCGAAATATGGATGAAAAATACAAAAATATAGCCAAATAGTTAGTAACAAGCCCGGTATTTCCTTGTAAGCATGGGCGTAGTTCGATAGTATTTCGCGCCTTTCCGAAGATAAAATATTCAGAATAAACAATAGATAAAATAGTAGAAATAATAAGATGTTAACCACAACAACTGTCAGCGCTAAACCAGCAGAAGTCCAACGAGACTGGTTCTTGGTAGATGCTACCGATAAAACCCTTGGTCGCTTGGCGAGTGAGATTGCTAAACGCTTGAAAGGCAAACATAAGCCTACTTATACTCCTCATGTTGATACTGGTGATTGCATCGTGGTAATTAATGCCGAAAAGGTACGTGTCACTGGCAATAAGTTAAAAGGTAAGCTGTACCATAAACATACTGGCTACGTTGGTAATCTTAAATCAGTACCCTTAGGTGAAATGTTAGAGAAGCATCCTACACGTGTACTTGAAACTGCAGTTAAAGGCATGTTGCCAAAAAATCCTCTAGGACGCGCCATGTTTAGAAAGCTAAAAGTTTACGCTGGGCCCGAGCACAATCATGCTGCACAACAGCCACAAGTATTAGATATATAGGTTAGAAGAAATGGCATTAGAACAGTTTTACGGAACCGGACGCAGAAAGAGCTCAACCGCTCGTGTTTATATGACACCAGGTTCTGGCACTATTACAATTAATACACGCACTGATGATGTTTATTTTGGTCGTAAGACATCACGCATGATTATTCGTCAACCATTTGAAGTTACTGAAACATCAGATGCATTTGACTTAAATATCATGGTTAAGGGTGGCGGGCCTAATGGCCAGGCGGGTGCAATTCGTCTTGGCATAGCAAGAGCATTATTGAAATATAATGAAGAGCTTCGTTCGCCATTACGCAAAAGCGGTTTTCTTACTCGTGATGCTCGTGAAGTTGAACGTAAGAAAGTTGGACTGCGCAAAGCACGCCGTTCGACGCAGTACTCGAAGCGCTAATAACGCGCGTCCACCGCCAGGATTTGGGGGATCGTCTAGCGGTAGGACTACGGACTCTGACTCCGTCAACCCAGGTTCGAATCCTGGTCCCCCAGCCAGTTTCTGTCGCTATTTTGCGACTATTCTATGGTTCTAACCCCGTCTGCAGCGCCTATCAACAGTACATTCGCCGGCCGATTGGCAAAAATTCCGACACTTACCACCCCTGGGATTTGATTAAAACGAGTCTCCATTTCAACGGGGTTGGTCATACGCAGGTTATGGACATCCAGAATGTGATTGCCGTTGTCGGTGACGAAATCTGCGCGAATTATCGGTTGACCGCCCGCTTTTATCATTTGGCGCGCAACATAGGACTGGGCCAGCGGGATAACCTCTACGGGTAAGGGGAAGCTTCCGAGGACCCCCACAAGCTTGGATTCGTCGGCGATGCAAACGAATTTCCGGGCCGCGGCGGCAAGAATTTTCTCTCGAGTTAAGGCGCCACCACCCCCCTTAAGCAGATGTAAATGTTTGTTAGCTTCATCGGCGCCATCAACATAAAGGTCCAGCGTACCCACGTCGTTTAGGTCTGAAACAGTCAGGCCATGGGATTCAAGTAACGCAGTTGATGCATCGGAACTTGATGCAATAGCCTCCACACGATCGCGATGCTCAGCTAGTAGCTCGATAAAAAAATTGACCGTGCTGCCGGTACCGACACCGAGTCGCATGCCATCTTCGAGGTAGTTAAACGCAGCTTCAGCCGCTAATTTCTTTGCGCTGTTTTGATCCATGGTCGGGATTCTCTTTCCTATTCCCCAAAAGAAAAGTGCCCGCTGAAAAAGCGGGCACTAGACACAGTCCAAACGAGCTATTTTGCTCTAAGGTACTGAAAAGCTTATTTTTTTCTAGAAGTCTTCCTACGCGTAGTCCGCTTCTTGGCCTTCTTCTTGGCCTTACGCTTCGTCTTACGCTTAGCTTTCTTCTTAGCCTTTTTCTTGGC
>JBOEHC010000035.1:0-9502 GCA_050633765.1 Gammaproteobacteria bacterium | reverse complement strand
TTAATTGTGTTTAAGATGCGTTTCTTATCATCAGGATGTATTAAACAATTGAAAGATAGTTTTTCATTATTTAGGAATTGTTGCGTGTTATACCCAGTTAATTTGTAACAAGTGTCGTTAACATACTCAATTGTAAGATGTTGATCATTTCTACAACGATAAACCATGCCTGGGTAACTATTTAAAAGATTCTGTAGGCTGCGATATTTCGCTTCATGTAATTCTTGTTGGCGAATTTTTTCTGTAATTTCTGTCAAGGTACCAGTAATACCTGTGACATAAGTCGAGGTATCATTTCGGATAGCAGTTGCGCGCAGTACAGTCCATTTAAGGGCATTACTTTTTGAAATTATGCGGATATCTTCAGATTCTTTATTACTTTTTTCTTTGCTACATATTTTTTGTAAAAACTCTTCTACTTTTATTTTGTCTTTAGGATGTACATGCTTAATTAAATGTTCCCCCAAAGTATTAATCATCGAATATTCTGTTAATACCTCCCATGCTGAGTTTAAATATTCAAATCTTCCAGTTGTGTCAATTTGAAATACAATTTGTTGAAGATTGTTGACAAGAAAATTAGTATCGAAAATAGATTCATCTTGTGAATTCTTGTCATCAGCAAGGTTTGAATTGCCTTTGATATGTAATAGTTTATTTTCTAGACTGCTCATATCAGGCTGCGAGAGCTATTATTTTCCGATATTATTACTTAGTGCCCAAACTGCAGCTTCTAGTCTAGAATGAACATTAAGTTTGCGTAATAAATTTTTAACATGTACTTTCACAGTTCCATCGCTAATGCTAAGCTCTCGCGCGATCAATTTGTTGCTTTTCCCAGACGCAATTAATTCTAGTATTTCCCTTTCACGGTTAGTCAATGATGCATTTTCTGCATTTTCTGGAGGCGCGTTATTGTCATGACGGATGGAACTGGCAAGTAAGTCAGATAAATTTTGGTCTAGTACCATCTGTCCTTTCATGGCACTTTGCAATTTTGATTGTAATACCTCTGGTTCTAAGTCTTTCAATAGATATCCATCTGCACCATTTCGGAGTGCAGCAACTAGGTCTTGTTCTGCATTAGACACGGTTAATACAATTACATATGAGTCTATTTCATTCTTCTTGATCTCTATTAATGTATCAATTCCGTTCATTCCATCCATATTTAAATCTAATAAAATTAGATCAGGATTGTGCTGAAGAGCAAGTTGGATGCCTTCAAGTCCTGATTGGGCTTCGCCAATTAGCTTAAATTCCTCACCCATGTCACTTATTAATTGTGCGACTCCTTTCCTAAATAGTGGATGGTCATCAATAATTAAAACGCTATTTTCCATTTTTATTAAGCTTTAAATAATTAAATATTTCTTTTGTTCTTCGTAACGAAGGTTACTTTAATCTGTGAACCACCAAGTGGGCTAGGTAATACTCTAAACTTTCCACCTAAGTCATGCGCACGTTGCTGCATAATGATCATGCCATGGTGTTTTTTATTTGCATCTGATTCATCCATGCCAATTCCATCATCATCTATAGTTATGCTAATTCTATTTTGTTCAGTTTTGCATAAAGTTATTTCTGCTAGATCAGCTTGTGAATGTCGAACTATGTTGGAGATCGCTTCACGAACAATTTGCAGTACTTGTATTTCCTCATCTACTGCCAAGTCTATAAGCGATAAGCGATTATCTAAACTAAATGAAATGCTACATTTATTTTCAAATTCTTCAACAGAATCTTCTAACGCTTGGGCAAGATTTTCATTATTTAACGTAAGTCTAAATGTGGTAATTAATTCACGTAATTGTTTATAAGAGATATTAAGATTCGTTCGTAATTCTTCTGTTATGCCGCTTACAGCTGTTAAGTCTAATTTATCATTCGACAAATCAGGCTTAATTAATGATTGAAGTCGACTAACCTGTATTTTTAAGTATGAGAGTGATTGCGCTAATGAATCATGTAGTTCTCGCGCGATTAAGGATCTTTCTTCATGCAGGGCAGATCGTTTGCTCTTATCCGCTTGTTGTATGCTTGAAAGTATTCCACTTAACGCGTGTTTTATTGATTCAATTTCAATAATAGATAATTGATTAGAATTATCTTTGGCTATTTTTAATAACAAAATACCGCAAAGGTTTAGCTTGTCGTCCGTCAATCGAATTATTTTTAAATCAAAAGCAAAAGATTTCTCCTGGCTAAATGTTTCAATTGCATTGTAATTTTCATCAATTGATAATTGGTTCAAAAATTTATCTAAGAATTCTTGTTGAGATTTATCTGTGATCGAAACGAGTTCAGGGATGCCAGATTCAGATAGCAAGTATAATGCACCTGCATCTGCAGTTAATATCTCTGCTATTTCATTGAGTATGATATCGAATGGCCCAGAGGAGTTAGGGTTTTCAATGATTGCGCGTAAAGTATTGTTTAAAAAATGAATGTGCTTGTGTTGCAGAATACTTGTTAAGTCATCATTACTTTTGATATTGCTATGCTTAATACCACTGCGGTTAAATAAATCCGACACTATTTTGGATAAATTAGTGGTATTTTTTAAATTACTAGAAATCATAAATTAAGCAAAAACTATGGCCATAAATATTTCAGTCTATTAATGTTGCCACAGTACACCTTGAATAGGTGAGCAACTTTGAATATCTATTAATAATTATGGGTATGTGATTTTTCACCCTTACATTATATGCGGTTTAGAAAACTTAATTCTCTAAGTAGCGTGATAAAGAATTTTCAGAGGCAAGCAATTCGATTTGCTAAGCGTCTTAATTACTACTTAAGTTATATGCCTTAGTAGTCATTGACCTGAATCGAGTATGTTTTTAATAGTAATTAATAGGAGCCCATTTATAATCTTCCATATTATGGGTGGCTGATTAGCTAAAAACATATTGTAAATATATATTTTAAGGAGAATTACATGTCGGTAACTCGTCATTCTGCATTGGAGTCAAGACATAAGGCACTAGGTTCGCCTCTGGGTGATTGGAATGGTATGGATATGCCTTGGGAATATGACCAAGATGTTATTCAAGAACATCTAGCAGTTAGAAATGCAGCTGGTCTATTTGATGTATCAGGTCTTAAAAAGGTTCATATTATTGGTAGTGATGCAATGGCTGTTGCCAACCATGTATGTACTCGTGATTTATCTATTGTATATCCTGGTAGATCGATATACGCAATCATTCTCAATGACGATGGTTGTATAACAGATGACTGCATTATGTTTCATATATCTCCAAATCACGTGATGATGGTGCATGGCGGCGGGACGGGTATGGAGCAGTTACAGAAGTCTGCTCATGGCAAGAATGTAAACATCATATTTGATGATGATTTGCATGACATATCTTTGCAGGGCCCCGCTGCAGTAGATTTTCTTGATCAACATACTCCTATCGATATGCAGAGCTTGAAATACTTCCACCACATGCCTACTACCTTATTCGGACATCAATGCTTAATTTCTCGAACAGGATATTCTGGTGAACGAGGCTATGAGATTTTTGCTAAGGCTAATGATGTGGGTCCTATCTGGGATGCAATATTAGAAAATGGTAAAGAGATTGGAATAATTCCTTGCTCTTTTAACTGTATCGATGCAATTCGTGTAGAAGCAGCCCTGCTTTTCTATCCTTATGATATGACGGAAGAGAATACTCCGTGGGAAGTTGGCTTAGGTTTTGCTGTGAGCAAAAAGAAAACTGCTGATTTTAGAGGTAAAGACGCTTTGATGCAGTCCATTGGCAAGGAAAAGATAAGAACATTTGGCATCATTGCGGATTGTGATACAGCAGTGGATGCCGAAGCTGAGTTATATCAGGATGGCAATAAGGTAGGGGTTGTTACTGCACCGGTATTTTCTCCTGTCTTGAATCAGTCTATTGCAATGGTGCAATTAAAACCTGAATTAGCGCAGCCTGGAATTAAGCTTGAGGTGAAGGGAGAAAATGTATCCTGTTCAGCAACGACTTCTGCAGTACCATTTTTAGATCCTACTAAAGAGAAAAGATCTAAAATTAAGTAGCAGTGGACTGCATAATTGATCCGTGAAGCCGGTACGCATATACAGACATGATGAGCCTGTTGGTGCCGGCTATTTTTTAGATTTTCTAAAATCTCAAGCAATTGAATATGAGCTTATTGCGATCGATCAGGGAGATGCAGTTACTCTAGATTTTAATCAAGCTAGTGGCTTAGTTTTTCTTGGCGGTGACTCATGTGTCAATGATCCATATTCATGGATTGATGACGAGATCAATTTAATACAACAAGCTGCTGCAAAAAATTTCCCCATATTTGGCCATTGTTTTGGCGCCCAACTTATTAGTAAAGCTTTGGGTGGCGCGGTGAGTTGCATGTCGCAAAAAGAAATTGGATGGTTTGCCCTGGATTGGGCGGAAAACCCAATTGCTCAAGAATGGTTTAGCCAGTTAAGTAATGGCATTAAAGCTATGCATTGGCACCAATACTCACTGACAATTCCTACTGGCGCAACACCGTTATTTGGCACACGTTATTGTCCTAATCAAGCATTTGTAATAAACAATATGATTGCGACAACATCTCATGTAGAAGCAACTGCAGAATTAGTGCATGAATGGGTATCGGTATACGCAGATGACCTTAATCCTGTATCAAATACTCTTCAGCCTAAATCTGAAATTGTTAATGATATAAATAGGCGTGTTGCATCTATGCAATTGTTAACGAATATTTTGTATATGCGTTGGTTAGCTATGATGCAAAGCTACAATTCAAATAAGCAGAATTAATCCTTTTCCTTTATGCATAAAAAAAGCCCCAGCTAACGCTGGGGCTTTTATCTTTCGATTTAGTAAATCGATTAGTTTGCTGGCATAACAGGCTTTTGTACTGTTGGGTACTTAAGCGTTACGCTTTCTGGAACGTCCATCGCGTCAGGATTTTTTGCACCGCGCTTAACGTTATATTCGTCAGTAAATGTTCCATAAGTGCCTGGTTGCATTTTATATTCAACCTCTTGCGTGCCATGTGCTGCATTGGCTAGGTAGGCGTTTGGATCACTCCAATCATTACCGTTTAAATTCGCATAGAATTTAATATCAACTAAGACGCCATCACACAATGGGGTGATTTCCTCATAGTTGGTTGGCCAGCCTGCAGCTCCTGTAGTTTTAGGATAGTTGCTCCAGTCTCCGCCTTTATTGGGGCATGCACCGCCACCGCCAAATGCTGCACGGTCAGGGTGATGTACGCCATAAATTGGCAAACCTTTTGCAGCAGCAAGTTTTCCGCCTTCTACATGAAAGCGTGGCTCATGAGTAACATCAGTTTTTACTTTTACTTTTTTCTGTTTTAGAAAATCATAGTACTCACCATCAGGTCGAACATACTGAAAATCTTGATTGTCAGGATTATCATAAACTGCTGTTACGAAAAGATATGGCTCGTTGAAAAACGGTCGCTCAATTAAGTAATACTCAACATTAGTTTTACTTTCATCAACAGCTTGCCAGTTAACATCTGAAGGATCGGCACCACCAACATTGATCCAAGAACGCGCATCTGGAAACTGTTCAAGACGCAAGACTTTTGTATAAAGTTCATTCACATCCAGTCCAGCACGTTTTCCTAGTGGACCTACTTTGCCAGCAGCAGGCTGCTCAAATGCAAAATCGAGAGCTTTCCTTGCATAAGGATATTGATTTGCTGACATGGTGCAGTAGAAATGCGGTAAGTCTACTGGTACATGATCTGCATATTTGCCTTTATATTTAGGATGATTTAAAGGTAGATCAATAAAATTTAAATTTCCATCTTCTCCAACTTCTTGATGAGGATGCTTGTAGCCGTCCCAACTTTCTTCTGGAATGTAGCTACTGTATTGGTTGGCAATAACACTTGCATGCTTTTTATGAAAAAGATCTGAGCCCTTTGGTAATCCTTTAGAGCCTTTTTTGCGATATTCGCGAATTGTGCCGTTGTCTTGAACTCGCCATAATCCATGTTTGCCTTCGCCGATAAACGTCATCGTTTGTTCCGTTACATTTACAAATCGATAGGTGTAATTAGTATTCATGTAACCTGAATAAACAGGTAGATGTGGGACCTTTGAGTGGGTCATTTTTACACGACCTGTTCCCACTACATTCTTTTGCGCATTTTCATCATCAATGATTTGGTCAGTGGTATAAAAATATGGGTCATCACCGGTTAAGTCCGTTAGACTCCCTTCAATTGGCAGTAAGTTTTGGTCATCTGCAAAAAGAGCGGGTGTAAACAACAGTAATGCCGCAAAAGTTAGATTCAGATTAAGTAACTTAATCATAAGAACTCCTCGTTATAGTTTTATATCTATTCAGGCACTCTCATTGGTTATGATTAGTACCCACATTAAAGTTTTATTGCGCCATAAAGTGATTGCGCAATTGGCTCATATTTATCTAGTTATCCAATAGGGTCAATTTCTCGAATTACTTACCCACTTAGTAGTATATCCCGAGCCTAAATTTTAAAGCAGTAGTAATATTTATAAGGTTCATTAAATGGACGTATAGATATAGTTTTAACTGTATATATATTAATCAAAAATTGATTATTTACTTAAAATAATTCATTAAGAAAGTTGCTGACAATAATTAAACAGGTGTGGAGGAGACACCAGCATGAGAAAAGTCTTCCAATAAATTAAATCTTTGTCATTTCTACGATAGTACCATCAGCTTTTCTTGTCAGGCCTATTTCTCTTTCACAATTAACTCAGAGAAATACAGGAATTTAATAGTTTAGGTGTAGTTTGAGAATAAAATGAAAGATTATTTTGTGTGGTATATTTTTTAATTATTTATTTGCAATACATTGAAATGATAAATGAAAGGGCTAACTATTTTTTTCTAGCTTATAGTTCATAAGAATCGGTATTGAGATGATTTTTATTTGCATAAGTTAATTTAAAATATAAGTTTAAGATCACTTAAAAATAAGTATGTGAATGATTTATTCATTATCTTAAATAAGGGAATAGCATGTCTGAACTATTATGTGATTGATAAAGATTTTACTCTAATTAGAGTGAGTGTTAATTTGCTTGTTGTCTTTGCAAATAAGTGAATACTGCTTTATTCTTTAATGTAAGAGTTCTGTTAGTGGAATGCCCGCCTTGAATAGGTTTTGCGCTATTTAACTTTTTTACAACCAACTCATTCAAGAGGGTGTAACGATGCATGGCAAACTACTATTGTTTTTCATTCTTAGCGCAATTTTTTCTTTCCCCATAGCTATGGCTGCAAGTGCGCTTCAATATAATGAAGTGATGATTGGGTTTGATGGCCCAACGATAGAAAAACCAGGTGTTATCGTTATCGACGATGCAGGCATGCTTAAAGAACATTGGATAAGTGAAAAATTAGGCGATAAAAGAATAGCATCGTTATTAGAGGAGATAGATTTTGCTTCTCAGTTTATTTTAGTGGCACAGGTTGGTGTAAGAAATACAGCAACAGGTAGTATGAATATTGCAGAGATTGAATTTGATGAATTAAAGGGAAATGTTGTTGTATACATTCGTGTTGGTGTTAATGAGCGGGAATGTGAAATACCTAAAAGACAATCACTGCCTTATGCGATAGGTGTAATTGATAAGCCTGAAGTTTGGCCTGCTTTAGTTAACTACTATATTGGAAATTTTGGTGATGGGTGCAAGCAGCCTCGAGGAACTCAAATTATTGATATTTAATTATTGATATTAAATAATTTTTTCATTCATCAAACGCTGCTTGTTTACCCATGGGTTCCTGCTTAGATTCTACTAGCTGAAGTGGTTAGTGCTTCAGTTATATTATATTTAATTAAATTCTACACGCAGTATTTATTACTAAATCGTTATAATTCACCTTGTTTACGCTGCCCACAATAAAATCCAAGTCCTGATGATTTAGAGGTAAAAATTGTGCTGGTCCCTTTTGGGAAGAAAAGTACATCACCTGGCGATACGTTTACCGTTTCTCCTCCAACTTCTTGTACGGTCATTTCACCTTCTACAATTATCTTGCATTCATCATAACTGTAGGTGTATTCAAGTGGGTTTCCAGCTTCCATTCTGAAAAATCCCCAGCTTATAGGGGCACCTGCATCATCGGATGAACCTACATCTTGTAAATAAGCATTTACACCATCAATATTTAATGAGCTGATATCCATTTTTTGTGCGTTTTTGTAATGTTTCATGGTCATGAGTGTTCTCCTTAGGAAGAGTGAGTATATGGTGTGTTATTCGTAATTATTATGTAATCATATCTAAATACTTTGCTATGAGCATGACAATAAACCCCTATAGAAAATAAATAAAATTAATCAAGTGATGTTAAATTTCAAGGAAGAACCACCTTCTACAAAAGCGCTAAAACAATATTTTATAGATGGTAATCACCAAACTCATCCTGGAGGCATGTTGGATTGTGTGGCGCATATGATTATCGCCATTGAAAATCCTAAAGAAACAGTTCGGGTTGCTCTTAGCTATTTAGGGAATCATTTGTCTGCATGTAGGGCCGATGCAGGCTTTGCGGCGCCAACAGATTGTGAATATACACCTTTATCAGAATACTGTAATCAACAATCACAACCTCCATCGGTAAAAAGTCTTGTGCTTTCAAATCAACATGAAATTTTACAGCGTGTTTGGCGTAGTCGCATACCTGTTAAGTATGAAAACGTTTCTAGTAATCCAATGTTAGTTGATGTGCGTGAAATTTTATCTTCAATTCAGAGTAAATCAATGCTTATGCAACGCTTGGTTTGGGATAAAGATCCGATTGGTATCACTTGTGTTGACCACACTTTGCAAGAACATGAATGGAGTAGTGGTGAAGTTAATTTTATGCATGAATTTTGCACACAATTTTTTGCACCATTGGCTGGTATTAGTAACTACTGGCATAACCCAACTATGCATCAAATGTTTAAAAAGCCTAGCGAGTCTGAATTGAACGCTATTCGGTTAGCTGCAGATGGGTTTAGTTACAAAAAAATAGCTAGTGAATTAAATAAATCAGTAAGAACTATCGAAAATCAACTTAGAAATGCACGGCATAGACTAAATGCAAGCAATCAAGCAGAGTTAATAAAAAAGTGTGAGCCTTGGCTATAATTTATTTTTTAATATAGGAGTTCCAAACCAACACATACGCAGCAAATAAAACGATTAATAAGAAAATAAGTGATAGTGCCTGGCTAAGGGTGAGCATAGGCAGATTGATGATGGCCACTGATAGCATCATCACCAGCACCAACGCTATTCTATTGCGTTGCCATGGCCTCATTATGTGAATTGTTGGGGAGTGGTATTAAAACTTAAAAATGTACCAACTTGTTCGGGATTGACAGAATTACCTTGTTTATCAACCAAGGGTAGATTGTAATCGTTCCAGCCTTTTAATCCTGTTTTAAGAGAAGTCGCATTTGCATAACCCATCTCTACCATAGTGCTGGCAGC
>JBOEHC010000034.1:0-838 GCA_050633765.1 Gammaproteobacteria bacterium | reverse complement strand
GAAATGATCAACATCTTACAATTGAGTATGTTAACGACACTTGTTACAAATTAACTGGGTATAACACGCAACAATTCCTAAATAATGAAAAACTATCTTTCAATTGTTTAATTCATCCTGATGATAAGAAACGCATCTTAAACACAATTAAAAATAACTTAAAGGACGGCGAGCATTACGAACTAAGACATAGGATAATTACTTCATCTGAACAATCACAATGGGTATTAAACACAGGTAAAGGTAATTTTTCATCAAGCGGCGAATTACTATCATTTGAAGGAATGCTAATAAATTTCGAAAATCAATATGAAGAATTAAAACATATAGCTAAGCAAGCACTATACGACCCAAACACTGGATTACTTAGTGTAGATTTATTTATGAATCGCTTGGAACATGCTATTCAAAAAACAAAATTGCGGCAAGATTATGTTTTTTCAATATTAATTCTTAGCGTAGATCAGTACTCTCAATTACTTGGAAACTTAGGTACTGAAAACTGCGAGATTGCTTGTGCCGAAATAAGCCGTCGAATCATTGAGTCTCTAGGCACTTCGAATTCTGTATGTAAAATCCAGGAGGATCAACTTGGAATATTATTGGATTCTTCAAAGTATAGCATTAAGAATATCACTGCCATTTTGAGTCAACTTCAAGCACGTGTACAAGCACCAATGTCTATTGCAGAAAACGAAATTTATATTACGGCAAGTATTGGTGTAGTAATCGGTAACTCCAAATATAGTGATAAAAATAAAGTATTTTCAGATGCTCAAGATGCTCTTAATCGAGCAAAAAGCCTAGGTGGAGCACGTTACGAACTATCGGATTTAAT
>JBOEHC010000033.1:0-11049 GCA_050633765.1 Gammaproteobacteria bacterium | reverse complement strand
CTGCCATTGAGCCTGCGCCAAAGCCAATTCCAGTTTCATGATTATTCTTTTCCACATTGTCAAAATCTGAATTAGCGAATGCGCTTGAAGTAGCCATGGTGAGAGCTAATGCTGGTATCAAAAGGTAGTGTTTCATAATATTCCTCATATATAAGTATGTTGGTGACTTAATAAACCTGTATCTGTGTTTAGGTAATTAAATAAAATGCTTATGGCGTTTTTGGGTGAGAAAATAGGCAATTTGCTGTTTAAATATGTCAAGAAAAAGGCAAATCACTCGAATGGCTGGTTTTGCAATGATTTATCCGTATAGTTTTATTAATAAGAGCCTATATATAAGAAAGAGTCATGAGTCGTCGCGTAGCCGTCATTGAAGATGAGTTTGCATTAAGGGAAAACTATGCAGATGTATTGCGTAAGCAGGGTTATACCGTGCAAACCTTTGCCAATCGCAAAGATGCCATGGCAGTATTCGAGCAGCGGCTACCTGATTTAGCGATAATTGATATAGGCCTTGAAGATGAGGCTGATGGTGGGTTCACACTATGTCGGTCATTGCGTTCTATGTCAGAGACCTTGCCAATTATTTTTTTAACCGCGCGTGATAGTGATGTAGATACGGTTAGTGGCTTGCGCATTGGCGCAGATGATTACTTAACAAAAGATATTAGTTTGCCGCATCTACTAGCACGAATAGCAGCATTGTTTCGTCGTCAAGATGCAATGGGTGAGCCGGATTCCAGTGATGCGGTGCTAGAGCAGGGTAACCTCAAAATGGATACCCAAAGAATGGTTGCAAAATGGAATGAAAAGCATGTTGATCTAACGGTTACTGAATTCTGGATGGTTCATGCCCTGGCAAAGTATATAGGTCACGTAAAAAACCGCCAACAACTAATGCAAGAGTCTCAGATGGTGGTAGATGACAGTACCATTACTTCACATATTAAACGCATTCGTAAAAAGTTTCTAAAGATCGATTCTGAATTTGATTGTATCGATACGGTATATGGAATGGGTTACCGTTGGAATTCAGATGTATCTAAATAGTCGCCATGTCATTTTTTAAGCCACGAATAGGCTTACGTCTAAAGTTAGTATTTTTATCCAGTTTTTTATTTGCGATTCCGTGGTTGGGTTACAAGTATGTTTGGGAAATGGAAAAATATTTACGTAAAGGACAAGAGCAAACACTAGTGGGAACGGTTAGTGCTGTAGCAACAGCTTTGCATGAACGGCCAAACTTATTTAACGCACAAGCTAGTTTTTTAAGTAATGTACGCCAAGGAAAAGATTTATACGCGATAGATGTGTCAGATCCGATTCAATTGGATGCGGATTTTGAAGAATGGGAAAATTTTCAATATCAGCCACATTACTATGCTGATGATTATGTGTTAGAAAAAAGACAGACATATGATTCTACGTCATTAAGTTTTAATCATATGGTGGTTAAATATGAGAATTATTTATATGTGATGTTTGAAGTAGTAGATGATTACATTGTCTATCGTAAAAATAATACATTTAATGTGCATCGTAATGACAATATTCAAATTGCATTTGTTGATAAGCAAGATAAATTTCAACGCTATATCATATCTAATGAAAAGCCTGGTTGGATCAATGCGTATTTAACTAAACCCGAGGAAGGCAGCGTTTATCCATTACATCATGAAGGCAAAATTCAAGGTAATTGGAAAGAAACGCCGCAAGGATATAATGTGGAGTTGCGAATTCCATTAGACATGATTGGTAGTAAGTTAGGGTTTGCTATTTACGATATTGATAATACTCATACACGTAAAATAAAGAATGTAGTTGGGACGTCAAGCATTACAAATTCAGATCAGCTAGGCACAGTGCTTGTACCTTCACCTGAAATTGAAAAGATTTTAAAAGGCTTGGCTAGGTCTAATTCAAGAATATGGGTGATAGATTCACATCGACGCGTATTAGCAAGAGTGGGTGATCTTCGATCTTTTAGTGGTACTGTAGAAGATTTAGATAGAGTAAAAAGTGATGATTATAAACTTGCGTCATTGTCTTTATTGCAGAAATTGGAGCATAGATATTTGCATCCATTGTACTACCGACTGTTAACGCGGCCCCCGCAGGACTTTATTGATGAGTTAGAAGAGGCTACAGAACTAGTGGGTTCTCAAATTGATGATGCAATATTAGGTGAAGTTAAATCGTCATGGTATTTAACTCCAGATAAAAAAGCCGTAGTGTTATCTGCTGCGCATCCAATCTGGGTAGATAGTAAAGTAATGGGTGTGGTTGTGGCAGAAGAAACCACTAATGGGATACGCACAATCCGAAATAAGGCTTTAGAGAAATTATTTACGGTAATTTTAGCTGTGATGTTACTCAGCACGTTGGCATTATTTTTATTTGCGTCAAGAATATCTTCTCGTATTCGAAGATTACGTGCACAAGCAGAGCAAGTAATCGATGAGCAAGGTCGCATTCATACTTCATTTAGGGGCTCGGGCGTTAATGATGAAATAGGAGATCTTTCAAGAAGTTTTTCAAGTATTGTTGGTAGACTGGCTCAATATAATAATTATCTAGAAAACATGACCTCACGACTCTCACATGAATTTCGAACGCCAGTTACCGTAGTGCGTTCATCCTTAGATAATCTTGCAATGTTAAAACATGATGATGAAGCAAAAGTGTATATGGAGCGTGCGCAAGAGGGGATAAAGCGATTGAACACTATACTTACTAATATGAGTGAAGCGACTCGTTTAGAGCATTCACTACAATCCAGCGAGAAAGAATTGTTTAGCTTAACTAAATTAGTTGCTGGTTGTGCAGAAGGATATAAAACTGCTTATGACGAATATAAATTTAAAGTAAAAATTTGTGAGCAAGAATTACAAGTAAATGGTGTGCCAGAAAATATTGCACAATTAATTGATAAAGTGGTTGCTAATGCTGTTGAATTTAGTCAACTGGAAAGCTCGATAGATATAAAGCTAAGCAAAGAAATGGGGCAAGCAAAACTTACTGTAGAAAATATAGGTCCAGTATTATCAGAAGAAATGCGCGGTAGGTTGTTTGAATCAATGGTGTCAGTTCGTGAACAAAATAAACAGAGTAAAACTCATTTGGGTATTGGCTTATATATTGCACGATTAGTTGCAGAGTTTCACCAAGGTCATATCACAATAGAAAATAACATGGATAATTCAGGTGTTATCGCAACTATATGGTTGCCTATCATTACGCAAAAAAAGGCAGAGAATTAATGCGCATTTTATGCGGCATTCTATTGTGTTTGGTAATAACGGCTTGTGCCTCAACTCAAAGTAATGAGTTGTCAAAAAACAATGTCGTACATGTGGTACTTATCTGGTTGAATCAACCTGATAATAAAGAGCATATTCAACAAGTTATTGATGCAACCAATCATTTAAAAGTGATTCAAGAGGTTCAATCTATAAATGTCGGACAATCTATTCCTAGTAATAGAAAAATTGTAGATGACAGCTTTGATGTAGGCCTAACTATGACGTTCGAAAGTGTAGAAGATATGGAACGTTATTTTGTTCATCCTAGTCATAAAAAAGTAGTAGAAACGATTTTAAAACCATTAGTGAGTAAAATTACGGTCTATGATTTCAATTCAAAATAGTTACAAATGCAGAAACGTATCTGTGTTTGAGAATATGTTAATGGCGTAGGGCGTAGTCTTGCTCAACCGTCAAAAATATATATAAACCTGTAAGTAAACTGATTGCAGTCATAATAGGGAATAATACTACCCAGCAAAGAATAATAGAAATAACTCCGCGTAGTTCCCACCTTTTCTCTACATATCGGGTAATTTCGCTTGCGCCAATTTTTAAGAGTGCAAGTAGCCCAGCAGCAAAAAACGCTGTTATAACTAAAAGAATTACCTTTATTATTATAATATGCATTGCAAAATTATAGTTTAATTTTAGAATATTGTAATAAAGAGATTAATATCCAATAGCTAATTATGGTCAGTAGAATCGAAGCGAAAAAACTTTGATAAAAGCTCCAACCTAGTTTTAGTAATAGAGGTAACGTTATAAATAAAACCAAGGAAGGCAGCACAAGCCAAAAAATGCTCGAAGCTAAGTCGCTTACTTTTGTAACATCTTTGGTGTCAAAATATAGCCATAATATAGCTAGTAGCGATACAAGATGGATGGATGCAAGAAGTGCAGCGATAAAAGAACTGCGCTTTGCAATTTCGGATATAGCAACTATCAAAAAAGTGGTAAGTGCTATTTTGATGATGTAATGGGTCATCATGCTTTAATGTTGAGCAAAGGATACGCAAACAATAGTTGCAACACTCCTATTGCAACGATTATTTTGGCATTTCTTACGCTCGTTTCGGCATTAAAAACCAAAGAACAATCGCAACAGCAAAAAGTGCAGGCACATCACCAAATAAATTGGCATGCTCATGTCCATCACTGACTAATGCTTGATAGAGCATGATTCCACCGTGTGTAATGCTCGACCACACTGTAAACCAAAGTAGACTTCGATGTTCGTTAGGGTTCTTCGCTGCAAGCACTAAGAACACACCAAGAGTTGCGTAAATTACTACGATCATTTGTTCATATTCGCTTTGTCTTGGTCCCCATCCCCAGCTTTCTGGGGCAATGAAATTCATCATTGGATAAATGCCTATAACAAAAAATATTCCTGTGACAATTAAAAATATTTTCAAGAGTTTTGCTTTTGTAGCTGTTTCCATGATCTTCTCCTTGTAATTTTAATTATATATAAAGTAAGGATGTTTGATAGATTTTACTATAAAATATATGTCTATATGTAGTATGAGGGCACTTATTTTCATATTATAGATCCATTATTTTCAATTGTCGGAACAATAATTATTTTTCTGAAGTGCTTACTTGTCAAGAATATATTAGATGTTTAGTGAGATAGGGTTTGTAGGTATTACTTTGATATCTCGATCGTTTGAATCTAGTTACATTACGGTCAAAGTATGCCTTTTATCGTTTGTAGAGTAAGGTATGAAAATATTTTGTAGTTCAGTTGCTGTTGAGGTAATTAATTCTATAGGGATGTCTTTATGACCTTGAATAATAAAAAGACAATCTTTGGTATCAATTGTTGTTTTTGTTTTATTGCATTGTCGACAATCTAATCTGCATAATATTTCATTATTATCATCGATATAACAGTATTCACCGCAATTAATATTTTTCGGTTTGTCTTTTCCTAGAGGAATGAAATGTTCATTTCCGTCTGTAAAACACAACCTTACATTTCCTTGGATATGCTTTAAGTCATGAGCACCAATAGAAACTTTATTTTTTATAGCAACATAATTATACGTATCAACTATAAAGTTGATAGGCCGTAATGCTTTATATTTAAAAAGTAAATTTATAAGACTTTCAGGAGATGCGACTAATGACTTATCGTTGATGCCAATATTTTTATGTAATTTTCTATAACCTAATATACTTGCATCATTTCCAAGTTTTTCAGATGAATATTCTTCCAAAAAATCTGAATAAAATTTTTCTATTTTCTTTTTAATTGCATTGTTGTGTTGATTATTATCAATTCCATAAATAACAAGAAATGCAACTTTAATGCCTAATGCGGAGACATCTTCACAAATTTTGAATTTCATTCCAGACGCTGTTGAGCTGCTAAATAATTAACTATGCAAGGTATGTGTTTAGATGTGTACTACATTGATAGATAATTTTAACACCTACAACAATTGCTGCTGTACCAGTTACAACTTTAAAGTATTTGAAAGGGATAAATTTAATTTTTCGATGTAATGGAATGGTCATTAGAATAGAAAGAATTGACATGCTAATTATTAAGCCAATACTAAATAGTGCTATATATGTAAATTTTAAATAAATTGAGTCAATGGTAGTGGTGATTAGCGCAATAATTACACCTGATCCAGCTGCACCATGTAGTAAACCTATGGATAGTGACTTTAAAGATAATTTTGTTCTATGGTTGTCAGATATTATAGGATTTTCATTATTACTTTCTTTATTGAAATTAAGCTTAGATCTACTAATTACTACTACTCCCATCCAAATTAAAATGAATCCAATAATAAATTCAAATAATAAATATACGCTTCCATCTATTTCAATATTTAAACCCATTAACACCATGCTGAAAATTAATAGGGTAATGGTGTGTCCAATTCCCCATAAGGCACCTTGTTTTGCGGTTGCAGACAAAGAATTAGATTGTGTTGAAACAGTGAGAACTGCTGCCATATGATCAGGCTCAAATGCATGGCGAATGCCGATAGTAATGGCAAGTACGAGTAATAAGGTCATATTAAATCTTAATTTTATTTTCTTCGTATATTTGGTTTAGTGCCTATTAAAGATTCCCTTATATCCATCCATAGTTGAGTAATTGTCTTTTTTAGGAAATCTCCGTCAGGTGCTAAAAACTTAATGATGATCCCACAATTATTCGGCAAGAGTGTGGCTCCTCCATATACATTTTTATTAGATTTAATTGAACTTTGTAATTGTTCTAAAATATTATTAGTGTTGATTGAACGATTGATAATTGAGATAGTTCCCATGCCAATAAATTCTCGTCCAGCTGATAAAAAGTTTTTAGGATTAATTATGTAGACATCCTTAGTCAATAATTTATTATTTTCATCATGTATTTGTAAATAACTATTGAATTGCTTAAAGAGATCATCTTCGCCACGTAGGAAATGTAATAAAAAGGCATCTGCAATAATAGCGGTGCTAGATTGATCTGCAAATACATTGATAGTTGAGCTCAGCTTAGATGTTGGAAAAAGTATTAGCGGATCAGATACATATTCTGTATATGAATTATTTTTGGCATTAATATTGACAGTTTGGTGTGCACAGCCTTCCGTCATTCCATGTACGATAGTAGAAGCTTGTGTAGTTACGTGGCTGAATGAGTTCGCATTAGCAACAACATTGGTGGTTAGGTTTTCGTTTTCATATATACCGCCTGAAGCAGATTGGACATAAATATTAGCCATTCCAGGCGGGTCATTTTCAAAATATTGAGTTCTACAAATATGATAGGGGTAGGATGCATACTGTGTTTCAAGAAATGTTATCCCATCAGCATTATTTGCAAACTCTAGTGATAAATTTGTCATTTATTTTCTATTCTATTTAAAAAGTACGTTATTGATAATGTGATTTGCCACATCATCAATGCCTTGCCCTGTTTTACAATTAGTCAGCACTAATGGTTTGTTGCCTCTAACTTCTTGTCCTTCTTTAACCATTAAATCAACGTCTGCTCCCACATACTTAGCAATATCAACCTTATTAATGACTAGTAAGTCAGATTGCACAATGCCTGGTCCACGTTTACGAGGAATGTCATCGCCTTCAGATGTGTCAATCACAAACATCCAATAATCCACAAGGTCTAAAGAAAAAGTAGAAGCTAGATTGTCACCACCACTTTCTATCAAGATGATGTCTAAGCTTTCAAACTCTTGATCTAATCGATTTGCAGCTTGTATATTTAAAGTAGGGTCTTCACGTATAACGGTATGTGGGCAAGCGCCTGCCTCTACGGCTACCACACGCTCTGGTGCTAGTAACCCAGATTGTTGTAAACGTTTTGCATCTTCTCGCGTAACTAAATCATTAGTTACGATAGCGATTTCATTACCGCGTTTTACAAAGTATGGAATGAGTTGTTCAATCAGTGCTGTTTTACCAGAGCCGACTGGACCACCAATGCCTACTCGTGCGGGACCATTCTGAGTAACTTGTTTGTTCATCGAAGAATATAGCGTTGTGTTAGTGGTAATTTTTCAGCAGGTTCACACGTGGCTAAATCACCATCAACAAATACATCAAATGTATCTGGATTTACGGTAACTTTTGGACAGTTATCGTTATGTAACATGTGACCTTTGTTAAGTTTACGTGTTCCTTGAGCCGCCAGGCAGGTTTTTTGTAGTTGTAATTTTTCACCTACATTGGCGTCTACTGCAGATTGATTTACAAAGTTTGCGCTTAACTGTTGTTTAGCATTACCAAAAGCACCCCACTGAGGTCGCATTGCTAAAGGTTCGCAAGTCATTAATGATGCAGCACTGTCACCCATGGCAGACCAAACAATAAAACCACCTTTAATGATTAGTTCAGGTTTTATTCCAAAAAATGCAGGCTTCCATAACACTATATCTGCCATTTTTCCGTTCTCTAACGAACCTATGTGCTCGTCAATACCAAATGTACGTGCGGCGTTAATAGTATATTTTGCGATATAACGTTTTATTCTTTCGTTATCACCGTTTTTAGTAGTTTCTTCAGCGAGTCGTCCGCGTTGATCTTTCATTTTGCTTGCTAACTGCCAAGTTCGACATATAACTTCGTTAATACGTCCCATACCTTGGCTATCAGAACCCAACATAGAAATGGCACCAAGATCATGCATCACATCTTCGGCAGCAATGGTTTGTGCGCGTATTCGACTTTCTGCAAAGGCAACATCTTCAGGTATAGCTGGATTTAAATGATGACATACCATGGTCATATCTAAATGTTCATCAAAGGTATTGACGGTGTATGGATTGGTTGGGTTGGTAGAGGAGGGTAGGCAATTGTATTCACCTGCAACGCGTATGATGTCAGGAGCGTGTCCACCGCCAGCACCTTCGGTGTGATACATATGAATAGTACGACCATTAATGGCAGCTAATGTATTTTCAACAAAACCACTCTCATTTAATGTGTCGGTATGAAGTTGTACTTGAAAATCTAAATCGTCCGCGACTGAAAGACAGGTGTCTATCACCGCGGGCATAGCACCCCAGTCTTCATGGATTTTAAGTCCTAAGCAGCCTCCAGCGAGTTGATCGATTAGCGATCTAGGCTTAGATGAATTACCACGTCCTAAAAATCCAAAATTTATTGGCCATTGTTCCGATGCTTGCAACATCTTGCCAACATTCCAAGCACCGCCACAATCAATGCCGACTGTTATGGGACCTAATGAGCCACCAAGCATAGTGGTAATACCTGAGCCAATAGCATGTTCACATAGTTGTGCGCTATCAAAATGTACATGCACATCAATGCCACCAGGAGTTGCAATAAGACCTTCTGCATCTCGCACGGTCGTGGCTGCACCGCATACAAGATCAGGATCTACATTATCCATCGTTGCAGGATTACCCGCTTTGCCTACCCCTGCAATATTGCCTTCTTTAATTCCAATATCTGCTTTGACAATGCCTAAAACTGGATCAATGATGAGTGCGTTACTCACCAACATGTCTAAGGAGCCTGCTGCGCTGTCATAGCCTGGTGTTAAACCCAAACCATCGCGTAAGGTTTTACCGCCACCATGCAAACATTCATCACCTGGCACGGCATAGTCATGTTCTACTTCTGCAAGTAAGGAAGTGTCCCCGAGACGTACTGCATCACCCTTGGTAGGACCATACATTGCAGCATATTCTTTTCTTGAAATTTTAATCATTTTCTTATGCCCCTTTGAATCCGCGATTTTTAGCTTCGAGTAAGGCTTCTTGTTTTTTAACTTCGTTAGATGTTGAACCATTCGTTAAACTGTTTAAGCCATGCACTTCTCCTGCGCCACCAAAGTGAACTAACTGTACTTCCTTGCTTTCGCCTGGTTCAAAACGCACTGCAGTACCCGCTGGAATATCTAAATGCTTTCCGTAGGCATCTTTGCGTTTGAAGTCTAAACCGGGGTTAACCTCAAAAAAGTGAAAGTGGCTACCGATCTGTACTGGTCGGTCCCCTGTATTAAGAACCTTCAACTTAGTTGAACGTTTTCCTGCATTAATTTTTATGTCGCCATCACCTGCAATAATTTCACCCGGTACGATATTGTCTTTTGTTTTCTTTTTGCCGGATCGTATCGGTTCGTGCACGGTGACTAATTTTGTACCGTCAGGGAAGGTGGCTTCAACTTGGAGCATATGCATCATGTCTCCTACACCAGGCATGGCATCATCCGAAGTCAATAACGTCGAACCATAACTAATCATTTCTGCAACACTTCGTCCTTCTCTTGCGCCTTCACATATTTCATCTGCAATAATGGCCGTTGCTTCAGGATGATTTAATTTCAAGCCTTTTTTTCTTCTTTTTCTTGCAAGTTCGGCCGCAGTGTAAATAGTTAAACGCTCTAATTCAGTGGGTGTGAGTAACATGGTTTATCTCCGAATCTTTAAATAACTTTTAGTTTGCAAATAGCCTTGTTTCAGAATGTTCATGGCGCATTGATGCAATTTCAGCAAAAGGTGTGAAGGCATGAATATCTTCTATAGCAGGAATTGGCCAAGTTAAAATTTCAGTAATTAATTTTTGAGATTTGGTTAAGCTCTTTTGACAATCTATATGGCCCACCATGCCCAACCGCAATGCAGCACCGAGAACAGAAACACAAAAGTTATATGCAGATAGCATCAAAACAGAATTGCGAGATAGTTCAAGTGAATTCCATATTAACGCCTGAGTAATTGGCAAATGGCCTAACGCTTCACCATCATTGATAAGCTTTAAGTAATGTCCTGCAGATTGGTTATCTAATTGTTGATAGGTAGTTAAAAGGGCAGAGCCTAATCTTTTAGAACCATCTCTTAGTTCGCTTGCTAAGGTCATGTATTCAACAATATTGTCAATAGAAACTACATGTTCAATATCATCCGCATGATCATAAGTATGAGCCAGAACAACACGTTCAAAGGGTCCCCATTTTTCAATCAATTGATTTTCAATAAAATGTTCAAGATCCTTAGTGGAAGTGATGATTTGATCACTGCTTAACATTTCCAAACCCCAAGAAAAAGATACCGCGCCAGACGGGAAAAAGCTGTCGCCGTGTTGTAAAAGTGTGAGAATTTGTTCTTCTTCAGTCATGGTTAATTATTGTTATTTTATTTTGATCTAAGAAATCTTTTAATCGATCGAGATAAATCTCTTTTGGGCTTTCAAGTGCAATATCAAGACATTCATGTTCAAATTTAACGCGCCAGTGCATATTGCC
>JBOEHC010000032.1:0-4335 GCA_050633765.1 Gammaproteobacteria bacterium | reverse complement strand
ATTATTGGAAATTCATCAATTGAATTGGCAATCAAAGAATTTGGAACCTCAATTCCTTTTAATTGACTGCTGCGAATTATTAAATCAGCGACAGGCTCCATACCCATATTCCGTTGATTAGTTATTTGAATATCTGCACCCATTAATTGCAATATTTGAATTGCACCATCTCGCGTTGGATTGATACCAACATTATTTATCGTAAGCTCAGCATCTTTAGAAATGAGCGCACCCACCATGAGAAAAGCTGCAGAAGAGATGTCTCCAGGAATTTGGATATTATTCGCAACAAGTTTTCCTCCACCATCAATGCAAACTCTTTTATTATTTACTTCAATTGGGTAGGAAAAAGTTTGTAGCATTCTTTCTGTGTGATCACGCGTAGCGACACTTTCTTCTACACATGTTTTACCTTGTGCATATAATCCTGCTAATAACACGCATGATTTTACTTGCGCACTGGGCACAGGCAGCAGATAGTCAATTGCCGTCAGTGAATTTACAGATTGAATTATTAACGGAGGGGTGTGACTTGCATTACAATCAATCTTTGCACCCATTTTTATTAATGGAGTGTAAATGCGTTGCATAGGCCGTGATGATAATGACTGATCGCCCACTAAAGTAGAATTAAAATTTTGCCCACTTAAGATTCCAGCCATTAGTCGCATAGCCGTTCCCGAATTTCCCATATCAAGCACACCATTTGGTGCACTCAACCCCCTCAAACCAACACCATGAATACGTACGTGCGTATTATTAATACGGTCGATTTGCACGCCCATATTTTGAAAAGCCGTTAATGTAGCCTCACAATCTGTTGACGGTAAAAAACCCACTACCTCACATTCACCTTCGGCCAAAGATGCAAACATCACTGCACGATGTGAAATCGATTTATCGCCCGGTACGCTTGCAGCACCATTGCAAATTGAACCCGGCTCTAAATGATAATCAGTAGACTCCATAAATTTGAATTTCACTTAATCGCTGCAAATAATTAGATGACTACACAAATTATTTACGCTTAGCAAGCTCAATGTTTTTATCACGCAACTGTTTAGCTTGATCGAACGAGGTATAAATAGCGATTTTATCTTGCGCAACAATTTTTTGTTTTAGCTCCTCAAGACTGCCAATAAATCCCTCGATAGATTTAATAATTTCATCTCGATTCGCAACACAAATATCTGCCCACATCGTAGGATCGCTGGATGCAATCCGTGTGAAATCATAAAATCCACCCGCTGCATAATTAAAAATACTCTGAGCATCTTCTCGTTTAGCCAAGTAATTCACTAGATTGTAAGCCACCATATGAGGCAAATGGCTGGTGGCAGATAAAATTGCATCATGTTGACTCGCAGACATTAAATCCACATCAGCACCAATACCTTGCCACATTTTTGTTATCGCATCGCTTGCGGATACAGTTGTTTTTTCTGTAGGAGTAAGAATTACTTTTCTATCTTTGTATAACTGTTCAATAGAATGCTCAAAACCACTTTGTTCACTGCCAGCAATAGGATGACCTGGAATAAAATTAACAGGCAACTCTCCAAAAACTTCTAATGCTGCTTGCACCACGTCAGACTTACTACTGCCAACATCTGTCAAAAATGTTTTGGCGTTTAAACTAGGCTTCAATATCGCAAAGGTATCCTTAATTTTCCCAACCGGAACACCGACTACAATTACATCTGCATCTGAGACATCGACATCTTGTAGTAATTGGTACTCATCAATAATATTTAATGCTTGTGCAGCAGCTAATCTTTGCGGATCTCTTCCAATACCTACAATCGATTGTGCAAACTTATTCTTCTTTAAATCCTTTGCCAGCGAAGCATTAATTAAGCCCACACCAACAAGGTACACTTTGTTAAACATATATTTAGTAGTAGTAATATTGCAGAGTTAATATGAATGGAACGTGGTGCAATTTATAGAACTGCGCGCGGATAGGAACCAAGCACTTTAAGCAAATCAGCCTCTTGTTTTAGCTCAGCCACACAATTCTTGATCGTGTCATTTTTAATATGTCCCTCAAGGTCTAGAAAGAAAACATATTCCCAATTTACGCAATGTGAAGGCCTAGATTCGATTCGCGTCATACTTACATTATTTTTCGCCAGTGGCTGCAATAAACTGTAAAGCGCACCCGGCTTATTGCGTGCAGAAATGAGCAAGGTAGTTTTGTCATCAACAGTAGGCTCAACATCTTGTTTACCAATAATCAAAAACCGAGTGGTATTATCTGGAGAATCTTCAATTTTTTTGTTTTGTATCGTTAGCTCATAAACTGAAGCTGCGGTTTCGCTAGCTATTGCGGCCGCATTTTTTTCATTCGCTGCTCGTTTTGCCGCATCAGCATTACTACTCACTGGCACACGTTTTACACCCGGTAAATTTGTCTCCAACCACTTTTTACATTGTGCTAAGGATTGTTGGTGCGAATATAAAACTTGAATGTCAGAAAGCTTTTCTACATTACTTAACAAGTGCTGATGCACACGTAATTCCACTTCACCAACAATACTCAAGGTGGATTCCAAAAACATATCTAAGGTACTGTTCACAATACCTTGGGTGGAGTTCTCAATAGGCACCACACCATAGTTGGCATTATCAGACTCTACTTCACGAAATACGTCATCAATATTGCTGGTTGCAAGTGTATGAATTGAATGTCCAAAGTGTTTATATGCCGCCTCCTCAGTGAAGGTGCCCGATGGCCCTAGGAAGGCGACTTGTAATCTTTGTTCTAGCGCTAAGCAAGCCGACATCACTTCACGAATGAGTCTGGCCATTTCCTCATCAGATAAGGGTCCTTGGTTATATTCAAGAACTCTCCTCAGCACACCTGCTTCACGCTCGGGGCGATAATATGCGCTACCCTCTCCTGATTCTGCTTTTACTTGTGCGACCTGTTGGGCCAATTTTGCTCTCTGACTAATTAAATCGAGTAGTTGCCGATCTACCGCATCAATTTGTTGCCGTAAGTCTGTAAGTGTTTTTTTAGTCATAAAGTATGAATTAGGTGTAGCTGCAATAAATTACAATGCAGAGGTTTCTATTAATTACGCGGTACCTTATCTAGCAAAGAATGATACTACAACCATGATAATTGCCAGAATATCCAAACACGCCATAGCAATTAAATAATCCAGCACCTTGCTGAGCTAACTTTGCTTATTTAGCGCCTCAGTCAAGCAAATTGGCAACAACTCAATTACTCCTAAATCACTCTACAAATACGCATATTCACTTACTATAACAAATTGATTTAATTCATCTATAATCACCTTCAACGATAATAATAAATTCATTCATCTCATTCTTTCGCATGCCATATAACCCTCTAGATATTTTTGAAATACGCGACAACGCATTATGTATTTCCGGCAAAAGTATTACCGAACTAGACTATGCCGGAATTAAGCCACCTTGCTATATATATTCAAAACAAGTCATCGCAGAAAAAATCAAACAGCTTAGAAATACTCTTCCCAAATCTATAAAGATTCATTACTCGATTAAAGCCAATCCATTTCCTGCGCTAGTCAGTTTTATCACAGACTATGTAGATGGTCTTGAAGTGTCCTCTATGGCAGAAATGAAAACAGCGCTTGCCACCGGCATAGATAGCACAAGCATATGCCTTACCGGACCTGGCAAAAGTTATGAAGAGTTAGAAATTGCCGTGAAAAATGGCATTGTAATCAGTGCTGAATCGAGCCTTGAATTACATAGACTGGATGAAATTGGCACCGAAATTATGCACAAACCCTCGGTACTGATACGTATCAATCCCACCTATACTCAAAAACGCGCTGGCATGAAAATGGCAACTGGGTCGAGTCAGTTTGGCATAGATGCTGAGCAAGTACCTGAACTACTCAATTGGGTACAAGACTCGTGTATTGATTTGCATGGCTTCCACGTTTACAGCGGCTCACAAATACTCGACGTAGAAGCTATTAATTATTCACAGAAAAAAACTATCGAACTCGTTCAAGACCTTTCTTCCACATACCGTAAACCGATTAAAACTATCAATATGGGAGGCGGCTTTGGTATCCCATATTTTTCAAAACACACGCCACTAGACTTAAGGGCTGTTGGAAAAAATATGCAAGCATTATTGCCCAGCATAGAAACTATACACTCAAAGCAATCGATCAATACCATTGTTGAATTGGGTCGATATATTGTTGGCGAATCCGGAATCTATGCCTGCAAAGTGGTTGATAAAAAAATCTCAAGAGGAAAAACTTATTTAATAACAAATGGCGGCATGCATCATCAATTAGCTGCATCAGGCAATTTAGGCCA
>JBOEHC010000031.1:0-9772 GCA_050633765.1 Gammaproteobacteria bacterium | reverse complement strand
GGCGATGTAAGCCTTCTTTATTCAAACCATGCGTACTTGCATAGTTCCCGGACGCTATAAGATATGGTGGCAAGTCTCTATTCAGCGCGGTCCCCATCGCGCAAAACGAATAAGCTCCAATGCGACAAAACTGATGCACTAAGGTAAAACCACCAAGTATCGCAAATTCTTCAACAGTTACATGTCCTGCCAATGTTGCGCCATTAGCAAAAGTAATGTCATTTTCAACATTACAATCATGTGCGATATGCACATAGGCCATAATCCAATTGCGATCACCAATTTTTGTATAGCCTTGATCTTCTTCAGTCCCGCGATTGATCGTTACATATTCACGAATAGTATTATCGTCACCAATAATCAATTCGCTATTTTCACCATGAAATTTTTTATCTTGAGGTATTTCACCGATCGATGAAAATTGGAAAATGCGATTTCCAGATCCTATAGAGGTTGACCCACCAATAACAACATGTGGACCAACTGACGTGTTTTTTGCAATTTTCACATCTGGCCCAATGATAGAATATGGCCCAATTGAAACGCTGTTATCAATTTCAGCACTTGAATCAACTATCGCAGTAGGATGTATACCGCCACCTGATTCGTTAATCTTCATGGAAGACTCCTGCATATCAAGCGCTAATTAGTCTCAACTTCCTTAAACACACACATCAATTCAGCACTTGCCGCCACTTCGTCTTCAACGGCAGCAACCGCTTCAAATACTCCATAGCCTCGCTTATGTCTTTTCAAACGAACATCTAATGTAAGCTGATCACCTGGACCTACTTGACGCTTAAACCGGGCTTTATCAATCCCAACGAATAAATACAAACTTTCATCATTTGGGCGCCACTCTGGGTTACTCAATGCAAGAAGACCAGATGCTTGTGCCAATGCTTCTAAAATTAGCACTCCAGGCATAACTGGTGCACCCGGAAAATGACCTTGAAAAAACGGCTCATTAAAACTTACGTTTTTGATTGCTAACACAGATTTACCCGTTTCACATTTAAGTACACGGTCAACAAGTAAAAATGGGTAACGGTGCGGCAGATATTTTAAAATATCATGAATACTCATCTCGAGCATATTTGACTTATCCAAAGTTAAAAGACTTTATATACAAATTATGGCTTTTTCATTTCCTGCAAAATTCGCACAGTTAAATCAATTCTCTCACTCGCATACAGCACTGGCTGAGTTACCACTAAATCATAATTTTCTGCTTTTGCCACAATTACAATAATCTCATGCACATCTTTTTGCAGCTTACCTAACTCTTCATTTCGGCGAATATTAAAATCTTCTCGCAGCTCATCCTGTTGACGATTATATTCACGTTTTCTATTCAATATTTTCTTTTCTAATTCACTTCGATTTTTATCGTTCATGATCGGGCCGTCATTCTTCAATGTTTCTTCTAGCTTTAACACCTCATGACGCACAGCAGTTAGTTTCTTATCGCGATTAGAAAACTCAGTTTCCAAACCTTTGCGAGCCGCTTCGGCTTGCGGCGACTTCTCCATAAGCTCTGCCATATTAACGAAACCAATTTTGGTTTCTGCCATTACCAATACAGGAGCTGCTAACAACATTACTGCTATAATTTTTACTGTTACCTTAAGCATACAAATTGTTTCTCCTAAACTTAAAAACTCGTCCCTAAATTGAATTGAAATGATTCTGTATCGTCACCCGGCTCATCATTAAATGGTGAAGCAATCGCTGCGCTTATTCCCCCTAAAGCGGTTATCCAACTTAAACCTAATCCATAAGAGCCACGCAAGTCTCCCGAGTCAAAATCATCAAACTCCTCAAAGACATTTCCCGCATCCACAAATAGCGCCAATCGCGCTCTATTGTTGTTCTCTAAGATAGGCGGCGGGAACAATACTTGAAATCTTGCTACAGTTGAGAAATTTCCACCAAATGGATCATCAAATGAATCTCGGGGCCCTAAACTATTACTCTCAAAGCCTCGCACGGAATCAAATCCACCTGCTCTAAATTTTTCAAAAAACGGTAAATCAGTAGTGTCTCCGTAGCGGTCACCATAACCGATTTCGCTTCCTAACGACAGCGTGAAAGTTTCACCAAGCGGGAAAAAAAACGCATTTTCATAGCTAATTTTGTAAAATTCCAAATCACTTCCAGGGACAGTAAACTCTGCACGCACAGTCTGTCTATTACCTGTATTTGGAAAAAGACTCCGATTGCGCGTATCGTGTGTGAAGTTGGCTGACAAGGTTAGATTTAAATATTTATCATCATTCTCTTCTATGTAGTTTATTATCTCAATAGGTGAACCAGAATTTGTTTGAATTTCAGTTGTTCTAAGTTGGATTCCTGCACCGATGCGATCATTTTCGGTGAGAGGGATACCATAATTCATGCTAAGTGCAAATTGATCTGAATCAAAATCAGAAATATCCGCCTCTTCTGCTTCAGTAGAGACATAGGTGAATCCAAAACCTCTACTTATCCCGTCGATTGTGTAATATGGATTAACATAATTTAAACTATATACTGTGTTTACCTGACTGTTATTAAACCTAACAGAAACTGTTTTCCCTGTTCCTAAAAAGTTTTCCTGGCTAATACTAGTCGACGCCACAATACCTTGGCCATCTGAAAACCCTGCGCCAATATTAAAACTGCCGGCCAATCTTTCTGCTATTGCAATATCGAGATCGACAAAATCATCCACACCTGGAATACGTTGCGTTTCAATTTCAACAGATTCTACATAGCCCAGTCTTTGAATTCTGCGGCGTGATGCTTCAACATTTTTTTGCGAGTACCAAGCACTTTCCATTTGACGAAGCTCCCGTCGATAAACTTCATCACGTGTGGTTTTATGACCTGTAAAATTAATTCTCCGAACATATACACGTTTACCTGGGTCTATAAAAAACGTTAAATCTACTTTTTTAGTTTCTTCATCTACCTCAGGTACTGGATTGATATTAGGAAACGCATAACCTTCATCGCCCAACCTCTGTGAGATGGCGGTAGAAGAAGCTACTATTTTGGCGCGCGAGAACGTATCCCCAGCAGAAAGTTTTATTAGTGATCGAATTTCCTCTTCAGGGAAAATGAATTTACCAGCAAGCTTAATTTCATCAAGCGTATATTGCTCACCCTCATCAATATTAATAGTAATAAAAATATTTTCTTTATCAGGACTAATAGAAACCTGAGTAGAAGGGACATCAAATTTCAAATACCCTTCATCTAAATATTGCGAACGCAAAATTTCAATATCACCTTGCAATTTAGGTTTAGCATAGCGGTCACGACTACCCCAAAATTTATACCAAGGCTTTACTCCAGATTCAAAATCTTCAATAAGATCTTCTTCTTCAAATACCGTATTGCCAACAATTTTTACTTGCTTAATTTTTGCTGCAGCACCTTCTATAATGTTTATACCAATATCAACGCGATTTCTCTCCAATTCCTTAATTTGCGTATCAATGTTTACACTATATTTTCCAAAAGCAAAATATTGTTGAACTAATTCATTTTCAAGCCTCTCAAGCACAGATCGATTAAATACTTGCCCAGGCGCTATTCCGACATCATCTAACACCTCGGAAAGTTGTTCATCTTCGAGAATTGTATTGCCTTCAAAACTCAAACTTGAGATGGCTGGTTTTTCTTTTACCGATACGACTAAAATATTACCTTCGCGACGTAATTGAATATCTTTAAAAAAACCAGATTTATAAAGCTCGCGAGCAATATTGGCAGTATTATTTTCATCTACTTCGTCACCTACTTTGACAGGTAAGTATGTAAATACAGTCCCCGCTTCAATTCGCTCAAGACCCTCTATTTGAATATCCTGTAAACGAAATTTCTCAGCCAAGACTGGTAAAGAGAATACTAAAAGCACTAACGCAAGCATTACGCGCTTGATAAAAAATGAATCCATATTATATTTTTTATTTCTAAATTTAATTATTGTAACAAGCGCTGAAAATCATTATAGAAAGCTAAACTCATTAGCCCTGCAAGCAAAACAATACCTACTCTTTGCCCAGCTGCTTCGAATTTCTCTGAAACTGGACTGCCTTTAACCATCTCTACTAAATAGTAAAACAAATGACCACCATCAAGCACAGGGATCGGCAGAAGGTTAAGTATACCTATACTAATACTGATAATCGCTAATGCCCCAACAAATGCAGAAAACCCAATTGCCGCTGAAACCCCGGCATATTCCGCAATCGTTACAGGCCCACTGATATTCTTTAAGGAAGCCTCCCCCACCACAAGCTTCCATAATAGCTTGAGGGTTAATATTGAAACTTCCCATGTTTTGGCTAGCCCCTTGCCAATTGACTCAAATACACCATAACGAACCACAACTTTCTGCGATGCTAACTGTTGTTGATCGACATAGGGGTAAGCACCAATTCTACCAACTATTTTCCCATCCACCTCATCAGCAACAGGTGTAACTTGAATATTTAACGTTCCCCCATCTCTTTGCAGTTCGAATTGTATGGGCTCTCCTGCTCTTTGTTGAATATAGTTCACTAATTCAACCCAGGTATTTACCTCATTATTATCGACACTAATTACTCTATCGCCTTCCTTTATACCCGCTTCCTTTGCAGCACCTCTCTTAATTTCTCCAAACTTAGCTTGATATTGATAACGCCATGGAGTGATACCAATTTTTTCTAGCAAATTTCCTTCTGCAAGCAATTGCTTTGTATCATTTAGGTCTAGTATCACACTCTTATGTGATGAATCTTCACTAATCAACGCTACACTTACTGAACCTTTTTTAAGCGCACTATTTAGCATTTGAATAGAAGTTTGCTGCCAAGTTTGAACTGACTTACCTTCTATATGCGTAAATGTGTCACGTACTTGAACTTGTGCGTGTTCTGCAATACTCCCTGCTTGTATTTCCCCAACAGTAGGCTTCACGCCATCCACACCCGCTACAAAAGTTGCCCAATATGCAAATGCTGCAAATATGAAATTGAATATTGGCCCAGCAGAAACAATTGCAAATCGTTTCCAAACATTCTGACGATTAAATGCGCGATGTGCTTCTTTTTCGCTGACCTCTCCCTCACGCTCATCAAGCATTTTCACATATCCGCCAAGTGGTATACTCGCTAGAACATATTCTGTCTTATCTGTACCGCTAACTTTTGTAAGCAATGGTTTCCCAAAACCAACAGAAAAACGTAAAACTTTTACGCCAAGTTTCTTAGCCACCCAATAATGCCCAAACTCATGCACCGTTACGATTATGCCAACCGCAACCACAAAAGCTAATACATAAGTTAAAAATTGCATATTCTAATGCCTCATTAACGATTCATTAATAAATTTATGCGCACAATTTCGCGCTTGTTGATCTTTCTCAAGAATAACATCCAACTCGTCTACAACCACATTCTCAACATCTTGCAACGCCGCATCAATTACCGTAGAAATATCAGTAAAACGTATCTGCTTATTTAAAAATGAATTTACTGCGATCTCATTTGCAGCATTCAAAACTGTTGTAGCACTTTGTTCAGCATCCATCGCATCATAAGCCAATTGTAAGCATGGAAAACGATTCCGATCAGGCTTAGAAAATTCTAATGCACCCATTTCTGTAACATTTAACGCCTCTACACCGGAGATAATTCGCTGTGGCCACGCTAAAGCATGTGCAATAGGGACGCGCATATCCGGATAAGCCATATGCGCAAGAACCGACCCATCAGGATAGGCTACCAGTGAATGTACAATTGATTGAGGGTGAATCACAATTTCTATATCTTTAACTTTTACATCAAATAATTTACAGGCCTCAATTAATTCTAAGCCCTTATTCATCATAGTTGCAGAGTCTACGGAAATCTTTTTACCCATCTCCCAATTTGGATGAGCGCAGGCTTGATCAGGCGTTATATCCTCAAACTCTGATAATGATTTTGTTAAAAACGGACCTCCAGAAGCTGTGAGAATAATTTTTTCAATATCACAACACTCTCTATTAGTAGGTAGACATTGAAATACTGCATTATGTTCACTGTCGATAGGCAATAATTGAGAATTATTTATTCCGGCAACTTTCATTAGCAAATCACCAGACATTACCAATGCTTCTTTATTAGCCAACAATATACGCTTGCCAGCCTTTGCAGCAGCCAATGTAGCAGGCAAACCTGCAGCGCCTACAATCGCAGCCATTACGCAATCTGACTCTTCATGACTCGCAGCTAAATTTAATCCGTCCACTCCACTCATTATTTCTGGTTTATATTGTTGACCAGAAAATTTAGCTGTAAATGAATTGACAAGTTTCTCATTTGCTACCACTGCCAACTGAGGACGAAACTTATTGCATTGTTCAAATAAGAGATCAATGTTTTGATTAGTTGTCAGCGCTGTTACTGAAAATAACTCTGCATGGCGATCTATAACATCTAGCGTACTAACACCCACCGAACCTGTTGCACCTAATATTGAGACTTTTTTCATTTTTAATAAATTACAACAACCAATACAATCCCAGCACATAACCTGGCGCAGCTGCAGTTAGACTATCGATGCGATCCAGCACTCCTCCATGCCCAGGTAAAATTGTACCGCTATCTTTAGCGCCTGCTTTACGTTTTAATAAGCTCTCATACAAATCGCCAACCACAGATATTAAAGCGGTCAACAAACACAATCCTACAAAATAAAATCCTACCTGTTTATCTATAGATAATAGCTGCATTCCTATAAGCGCAACCACTATTGATGCCAACAATGCACCTAAAACTCCTTCTCGAGATTTACCCGGACTCAATTCGGCCGCTAATTTATTCTTTCCAAACCGCTTGCCTACAAAATATGCAGAGATATCAGCAACCCATATTAATACCAACAAAAACATAAGCATAGCAGGGCTGATTTTATGCAACTCAATTAGCGCTAACCAAGCTGGCACTAAAACCAGAAAACCAGAAAATTTCAGCAATGTTTGCAGTCGAGACGAACGTAGCCACTCAGATTTATATAATGACAGCAAAATCACTACGCACGCCCACCACAAACTTGCAGCAAGTAAAATTAGTTTTTCTAACTCAGGCTCTACAAAAAACCAAATTGTTAAAACAAAAGCACCAGCAAGCCCAACATAAAATAATTTCTTTAAAAACGTATGAGCACCAATTAACGTTGACCACTCCCATGCTCCTACTAAAGTGATGACTCCAAAAATTATTGCAATTGATGAATTTGGTAATTTTAAAATTACAAAAACTATTATTGAACCTAAAATTATTGCAGTAATGATTCTTTGCTTTAACATATTATCCTGCAATTTGTTCTTGTATCTTCCCAAACCTTCTTTGCCTTAACCGATATGACTCAAAAGCTTTATTTAATTCATGCACAGAAAAATCAGGCCACAACTCTTCGCTGAAATACAGTTCTGTATAGGCAAGCTGCCATAATAAAAAATTGCTTATACGCTGCTCACCACCAGTACGTATAAATAAATCAGGTGCTGGCATATCTTGCGTAGCAAGCTTTCTTTCTAACGTTTTATCATCAATATCCAGCAGAGATAATTCGCCATCTTGAACTTCTTGAATAAGCTTTTTTGCAGCATTAAGAATATCCCACTTACCGCCATAATTAACGGCAATGTTCAAAAAAAGCTTGTCATTCTCAGCAGTTAATTTTTCAGATTTTTGGATCTGCTGAAATAATTTTTTTGGAAATGCATCTATTTCACCTAGAAATTTAAGTCGCACACCATTTTCTGCAAGACTATGAACTTCTTTCTCTAATGAACGCATAAACAGATCCATCAGCGCAGAGACTTCGGTTTTAGGCCGCTTCCAATTCTCGCTGCTAAACGCAAATAATGTTAAATATTTAACTCCTGCTTCGCCACTGACTTTGATAATTTCTTGAGTAACTTTTACGCCTTCTTTGTGCCCAGCCGTTCGCGGCAACTTTCGCTGCTTGGCCCACCTACCATTACCATCCATGATAATAGCAACGTGGTTAGGAATAATTTCATCAGACATCTAATGGCGCAGCACTAATAAGGGAAATGTTATGGTTATGACAATTGCTCGATCAAGAACTAGACTTCCATAAGGTCTTTTTCTTTCTGCTCCAAAACAGTTTCTATTTCTGCAATAAATTCATCCGTCATTGATTGAATTTCATCTTGCGCCTGATGATCTTCATCTTGAGAAATTTCTTTTTCTTTTAACAATTCTTTAAAATCTGAATTTGCATCGCGACGAATATTACGAATCGCAACACGGCCCTTTTCAGCCTCATTTTTTACCACCTTAACTAAATCTTTCCTTCTTTCTTCTGTTAAAGGCGGCATGGCAATTCGAATAATAGTTCCTGCAGTGGTTGGATTAAGACCAAGATCCGAACTCATGATTGCTTTTTCAATATCAGCAACTAAATTACTTTCCCATGGGGTAATTGCCAATGTTCGCGCATCTTCTACCGATACCGTAGCAGCTTGATTAATAGGTACACGATTTCCGTAGTAATCTACCATGACATGATCAAGCAGCTTTGCATTAGCACGACCCGTCCGCACTTTTGATAGCTCATTTAGCAATGAGTCAATACTCTTGCGCATGCGCCCCTTAGCATCTTTTTTAATATCTTCAATCACGCTCTATACTCCTGTCACTTCCGTGCCAATATTTTCACCTTGTATGATTTTCGTTAAATCACCTTCAGCAAATAAATTAAATACTCGCAAAGGAATTTGGTTGTCACGACAAAGCACTAACGCCGTAGCATCCATCACCGCTAGTTTCTGCTGTATAGCATCATCATATTTAATTTTGTCATAGCGCTTGGCATTCGGATTCTTATGTGGATCATCATCGTATACGCCATCAACTTTTGTCGCTTTCAGCATGATGTCGGCATTGATTTCAGAGGCTCTTAAACTTGCAGCAGAGTCAGTGGTAAAATATGGATTACCAGTTCCAGCAGCAAATACTACGATACGCCCTTTTTCTAGATGCCTAACAGCACGTCTTCGGATATAGTCTTCACAAACTTGGTTAATTTTAACCGCAGACATTACTCTGCAGTACGCACCTAAATTTTCTAACGCGTCTTGTAGTGCCAAGCTATTCATCACAGTTGCTAACATTCCCATATGGTCTGCCGTGACCCGATCCATTCCACCTTGCGCTAATCCAGCACCCCGAAATATATTCCCGCCGCCAATAACAATAGCAACCTGAACACCAAGCTTACTAACATGCGCTATTTCTGAACCGATTCGAGATATGATTTCAGGGTCAATCCCATAATCATACTGGCCCATCAGCGCCTCTCCACTGAGTTTTAATAACACACGTTTATACACAGCTGGCCTATCTGACATATTTATATTTCTACTTAATATAAGACATAAAAAAAGGGGCAACGCCCCTTTTAGTTATTTGCGATCTTAACCTTTATCTTTCAAATCATCGATTTGTTTCTGAACCTCGTCCGCAAAGTTCTCAGATCTTTTCTCCAGCCCTTCACCGACTTCGTATCGTATAAATTTAACAACGGATGCACCCGCATCTTTTAGGTATTTTTCAACCGTTAAACTATCATCCTTTATAAACGGTTGACCTAACAAAGTATTTTCTTTTAAGAATTTATTTACTTTGCCTTGCACCATTTTCTCAACAATTTCTGCTGGCTTACCACTAGCATCTGCTTGCGCCTTGGCAATATCTTTTTCTTTATCGAGCACATCAGCAGGGAC
>JBOEHC010000030.1:0-22630 GCA_050633765.1 Gammaproteobacteria bacterium | reverse complement strand
GTACAATATTCTTGGCATCCAACTGAATGGAAAGAGGATGGCGCATGGCTAAAAATGTTCAGAAATGCTCGAAAAATGCTGGATTAATCAGTAAATTTAGAATAGATTTGCGAGCTTCTAATACATCTAATTTATGTAAGGAATTCATAGTAATTATCGATGTAGCAGATAAGTGGCTAAATGGTTATGTAGTGTTCAAAAATCGTCAAAATAACATTACCAAATGTTAATTAAGTCAATTAATTCAGCTAAATATGTCTACTTTCTGCACAAATCCCTTATAATTACAGCTGTAGAAAGTATATAAAATAATAATTTAGTACCCTATGCAAAAAACTATTAAAAAATTTACTATCACAGCAGGAATCGCAATGCTGTCTTTCAGCAATGTGTATGCGGAGTGGTATGTAGGGGCGGATTCTGTTGAGAAAGAAGTTTTACCTTCTCCAAGTAGTCTGTCTGCAGGTGATTTTTCTACCAATGACTTGTTAAATTACAAGCAAAGTAGAGATCTTAAAGACGATAGTTTTTCTTTATTTGGCGGCTACCGAACCACAGAAAACTTTTCATTACAGCTTGAATACCAAGATGATCTTTCGTTTGGTATTGGAGATATGTTTGCGGGGTCATCGCTATGGGTTCCGGAAACAGGCAGTCAAAATTTTGAATCGAGTGGATTATTCCTTTCTGGCATTAGCAGTTATTCAATTAATAACCACAGCGTTTTGTACATGAAAGGCGGTTTGTTTAATTGGGAAGTAGATTCAAATTACTTTGAAACCAGCTCTAATTACCTAGGTCAGAATCGTGGTACCGATATCTTTTATGGTTTAGGCGCTAACTTTGATCTGAATTCTCGTTTTGGCGTAAGTGCTGAATGGGAACGTTATCAGATGGAAGAATCTGATGTAGATTATCTGTCTACTAATCTTAAATATAAGTTTTAATCCCACAAAAAACCTATCTCTATCGGTAGATACGCCTAGGATTTTCAGGCTAAACGCTTGAAAACTACCCATATTTTCCAAATTTTATAGACTGATTTGAGCTATAATTTGCGCTAAATTTATAAACCTTTATTTCTCATAAACATCCTAGTAGGAGACCTTTGTAATGTTTACACCAGACATGACTATTGCCGGTTTTGATAATGAATTAACCGATGCAATCAATAAGGAAATTCGTCGTCAAGAAGAGCACGTTGAACTTATCGCTTCAGAAAACTATACCAGTCCACGTGTTATGGAAGCTCAAGGAACAGTGCTAACTAATAAGTATGCTGAAGGCTATCCTGCAAAACGTTATTACGGTGGTTGTGAATTTGTTGACGTTGCTGAGCAACTAGCAATAGATCGCTTAAAAACGCTATTTGATGCGGACTATGCCAATGTTCAACCGCACTCTGGCTCACAAGCGAATGCTGCAGTATTTTTAGCATTATTAGAGCCGCATGATACGATTATGGGATTAGATTTATCACATGGTGGTCACTTAACTCATGGTTGCCCAGTTAACTTTTCAGGTAAAAACTACAACGCAGTTCTTTATGGTTTAAATGAAGAAACGGGTGAAGTTGACTATGATGAAGTAGAACGCTTAGCGAAAGAACATAAACCTAAAATGATTATTGCTGGCTTTTCTGCATATTCAAAAATATGGGATTGGCAGCGTTTCAGAGATATTTGTGATCAAGTTGGTGCGTTATTAATGGTCGATATGGCACACGTATCAGGTTTAATTGCGGCAGGCGAGTATCCAAACCCTCTACCTGTTGCAGATGTAGTTACCTCTACTACACATAAAACTTTACGTGGTCCTCGTGGCGGAATTATTTTAGCGCGTAAGAATGATGAAATTACTAAGAAATTAAATTCAGCTGTATTTCCTGGTTCACAAGGCGGACCACTTATGCATGTTATTGCAGCAAAAGCAGTGGCATTCTTAGAAGCATCAAAGCCAGAGTTTAAGTCTTACCAACAACAAGTGGTTAAGAATGCTCAAGCAATGGCAGAGCAATTTATTAGTCGTGGTTACAAAATTGTATCAGGCGGTACGGATTGCCATTTATTTTTAGTTGATTTGATAGACAAAGGAATTACTGGAAAAGCTGCAGATGCTGCATTAGGTAACGCAAACATTACCGTGAACAAAAACACTGTGCCAGGTGACCCTCAATCGCCATTTGTTACCAGTGGATTAAGAATCGGTACACCTGCTGGCACAACGCGCGGCTTTAAAGAGCAAGAGTGTAAAGAATTAGTTAACTGGATTTGCGATATCTTAGATGACTTGGAAAACCAAGAAACGATTGATCGCGTGAGAAATCAGGTGCTAGATTTATGTAAGCGTTTCCCAGTCTACGCTTCTAGTTCAGAACAGCAGGCAGTTGCATAAGTAGACGTTTCTCATAACAGAATTATTTACTGATGCATTGTCCTTTCTGTCATTCTGAGGAGACAAAAGTCATTGATTCGCGGCTTGCGAGCGAGGGTTATCAAGTTCGCAGGCGTCGCGAATGCCTAGATTGTAATGAACGATTTACAACCTTTGAGTCTGCAGAAAGAAATCTGCCCAGAGTAGTTAAACACGATGGCAGAAGAGAGCCTTTTAATGAAGAAAAGCTACGTAAGGGAATTATTCTCGCATGCGAGAAACGCCCTGTAGCGACTGAGCTCATAGACGCGTCTATTAATTTAATTTCTCGCAAAGCTTTAGGCGTAGGAGAGCGTGAGATACCGGCAAAAGTAATAGGTGAGTGGGTGATGCAAGAACTACGTTCTTTAGATCAAGTTGCTTATGTTCGATTTGCTTCAGTCTATATGAGTTTTGAAGATGTACAGGCATTTAAAGATATTATTGATCGCGTAGAAAATGACTTAACTCCAGAAATGCTTAAAAGTCAGCTATCATTAATTTCTGACGATACTGATAAAAAACCTCATTAAAACTTTCATCCATTGGCTGGCCAGTTAGTCAGTATGAATAATGATATAAACGACCAGGTCTTCATGGCCGAAGCGCTGCGATTGGCAGAAAAAGGGCTATACACGACTAGAAGTAATCCTCGCGTGGGTTGTGTGGTAGTAAAAGACAAAGAAATTATTGGCCGCGGATTTCACTTGTCTCCTGGTGGTTCTCATGCGGAAGTCCTTGCATTAAATTCTACCCCCAATAGTGCAAACTCCACAGTCTATGTCACGCTTGAGCCTTGCTCTCACCAAGGGAAAACTCCGCCCTGTGTAAATGCTTTAGTAGATGCAAAAGTATCGCGAGTAGTGGCTGCAATGAAAGACCCTAATCCAGTAGTAAATGGTAAAGGCTTAGCGTATTTAAATAATCACGACATTGAGACCGCCATTAATATTCTAGAAACTGATGCGCTTGAGTTAAATAAAGGCTTTGTTAAGCGCATGGAAGAGAGTAGGCCGTATATAACAGTTAAATCTGCAATCAGTTTAGATGGTAAAACCGCGCTGAAATCTGGTGAAAGCAAATGGATAAGTTGCACTGAATCTCGCCAAGATGTGCAAAAACTTCGCGCAAGAAGTTGTGTAGTTATGACGGGTATCGACACTATAATGAATGACGATCCACATTTAACCGTTAGACTCAACTCCAATGAATTGAATATAGAGGGTGAACTTCAGCAACCCAAAAGAGTAATACTCGATACTCATTTGCGTATTTCACCTAAGGCTAATATTCTAAATCAAGCAGAAGACGTTATCATCTATACTTGCGTAGATAAAAATAAGATTTCAGATGAGTTAAATAACAGTAATGCAGAAATTATCACGACCAAACTAGCAAATAATCATGTTGATTTAATCGATGTTATGAAAGATTTGGCTGAACGCGAGTTTAATGAAGTATTGGTTGAAGCAGGGTCTACATTGGTTGGAAGTTTGCTTGAAGATAAATTAGTAGATGAGTTGATAGTATACCTAGCCCCACACATTATGGGAGATGCCAGTTATGGACTAGCAAGACTTCATTCTATTAAGACAATGAAAGATCGCGTCAAACTGGAAATATGCCAGACTAGAAAAATTGGAAGTGATATCAAGTTACAACTTAAACCTAAATANNTCAATAAAAATTATATGTCTACTATTGTTGCAGTACAGAAAAATGGCAGAGCATGCATTGCCGCAGATACATTAACTACATTTGGTGATGTAAAACAATCAAGTGAGTTCGATAATACTCATGACAAAGTGTATTTATATAAAGATAATCATTTCGGTATTGTTGGTAGTGCGGCACATCACATTGTGGTTCAAAGCTTACTAAAGAAGCATGGTGATAATTTAAATTTCAGCTCTCAGTTAGATGTATTTGAATCTTTTCGTACTTTGCATCCTATTCTCAAAGATGAATATTTTTTAAATCCAAAAGATGAAGAAGATGATCCTTATGAGTCATCTCGGATTGATACGTTAATTGTCAATCCTCATGGGATCTTCGCAGTTTATGCATTAAGAGAAGTATTTGAATATTCACGGTTTTGGGCAGTGGGTTCTGGTGGAGATATTGCTTTGGGCGCTATGTATGCTTTATACGACCGCTTAGAGTGTGCAGAAGAAATAGCAAAAAAAGGTGTAGAAGCTGGGGCAACTTTTAATAATGCTACTGCTTTGCCGCTTACTTCTTATACTATAGATTTAAATAAATAGAATATGTTTACCGGCATCATCGAAGAAATTGGAACAATTCAAAGTGTTGTAGATAAAGATGATATTCACCAATATCGTGTTCAAGCTGCTGAAAAATTTATAAAAGAAGTACAGCTCGGTGATAGTATTGCGGTAAATGGCGTTTGTTTAACCGCATACGATATTAAAGACAACATTTTTTACGTAGATGTATCTAAAGAAACTCAAAAATGCACTAGCTTCGGATTAAAGAATAAAGAGAGCCGAGTTAATTTAGAACGAGCAGCGACCCCAACAACACGTCTTGGAGGCCATATTGTAAGTGGCCATGTAGATGGTTTAGGTGCATTGGAAAGACGCGAAGACAAAAGTAATGAAACTGTTTTATGGTTCAGCTGTCCATCTGAGTTAGTAAAATATATTGCGGTTAAAGGCTCTATTTGTATTGATGGTGTGAGTTTAACTGTCAACGAAACAAAAGCTAATCAACTATGCATTACAATTATTCCCCATACTTTACAAAACACCATTTTGGGCTCTATTAAAGAAAAAGATTTGGTAAACATTGAAGTAGATTTAATAGCTAGATATCTTGAAAAGATTGTTAATAGCAAATCTTAATACGTAGGCTGCAATAAACAGATATGAAACATAGCGAAACGAAAGGGGCTGATTACTCTGGCGCTGCAGCTAAGATTGCCATTGTATCAGCACGGTTTAATGGTGAAATAGTAGATTCAATGCGTAATGCTGCACATCAGACATTACTAGAAAACCATGTAGATGAAGCGAATATCAATCATGTCCTTGTGCCGGGAGCATTTGAATTACCCTTAGCATGCAAAGCGCTAGCAGAAAGTAAAAAATACCACGCTGTTATTGCGTTAGGCTGTGTAATAAGAGGGGATACACCACACTTTGATTACGTGTGCAGCAGCAGTGCAATAGGTGTTCAGCGAGCTTCCATGGATACAAACATTCCCATTGCATTTGGTGTACTAACTACGGATAACAGCAAACAAGCATTGGAGAGATCTTCTAAAGAGAACATAGAATGCAATAAAGGGCGGGATGCTGCGTTATGTGTTTTAGAAATGATTAATGTATTAAAGTCTGTATAGAGTTAAGGCAGTGCAACCTCAAAAACGTCATTGGTCAAGAAGATTGGCTCTGCAAGCTTTGTATCAATGGCAAATTTCAGGTCATGAGATTGATGAATTGCTAGCTCAATATGTTGAGGATGAAAACTGGGGAAAAGCAGACGAAGATTATTTCGTCGACTTGGTGAGTAACTCAATTAATCAAAGTAAACGCTTAACTTCTTTATTTTCTCCGTATTTGGAAATGCAATCAGAGCAAATTGACCCTATTGAAAATGCAATTTTGCATTTTGCTACTTATGAAATTGCAGATAAACCAGAAACTCCCACAAAAGTAATTCTTTCTGAAGCTATCAATTTATGTAAAAAATTTGGATCGGTGGAAGGATATAAATTTGTAAATGGTGTTTTAGATAAGGTTGCTCAACAACAACGATGATCGAAACTTACCTTGTCTGAGCAAGATATCATTCAAAAATACTTTTCCAGGCATCAAAAAGCCTGTGAAACCGTTGACGTTAGTGTCGGTGATGATGCCGCGATTGTAATCCCACCTAAAGAATCAAAGCTGGTATTAACAACCGATACCCTTAACGAAGGTGTGCATTTTTATCCAGATTGTGAGCCAAAATTTATAGGGCATAAGTCACTTGCAGTCAGTCTAAGTGATGTCGCTTCTATGGGCGCTACACCTCTATGGGCGACGCTTAATTTATCTTTACCAAAGATCAACCATAAATGGTTAAAAGAATTTTCTGATAGCCTTTATTCGTTAGCAGATAACTGTGGTTTAAAAATTGTCGGTGGTGATTTAGTAAAAGGGCCTTTATCGATTACAGTGCAAGTAATTGGAGGTTTGTCTAATAATGAAATATTATTGCGCAGTGCATGCCAAGTGGATGATTTGGTATATGTGACCGGTGCATTAGGTGATGCTGCGTTAGGGCTAACTTTAGCAAAGAATAATTTAAACCAAACAATGAGTAATGATTGTAGAAATTATTTCTTAACTCGTTTGCATATGCCCACACCGCGCTTGGATGTAGCAAGGCATATAGTAGATTATGCTCATGCTGCAATAGATATTTCAGATGGATTTTTGATTGATCTGCAAAGGATGCTCAATATGAGTAACAAAGCTGCAGAAATTGAATTGACGCATATACCTATATCTGACGCTATGCAGCAAAAGGTAAAAAATGTGGAAGATATTAAAAATTTACTGACTGGAGGTGAGGATTACGAACTTATTTTCACTATTAATGCTCAAGATAAAAACAGATTAGAGCGATTTGCTAAAACTGAAAACATTATCGTCACGGAAGTAGGTATAATCGCAAACGGTTCGGGTATCTCACTTACGCATCAAGGGATACCTACTGAATTACCAAAAATATCTGGTTTTGATCACTTTCAATAACCTTGTTCAATAACATGAAGAACTCTGTAGCGCATACTGTCTGGCGAAATCCAATTCATATTCTGTCTTTTGGGTTTGGTGCAGGTCTTTCACCGATAGCTCCGGGAACAATGGGTACACTTATCGCGATTCCGATATATTTACTCATTGCTACATTTTCGTTGGAGATCTATGTGCTATTCGTAGCAATGTTGTTTTTGGTGGGGTGTTGGGCATCTGCGCAGACCACAAAAGCATTAAATGTACATGATCATCCTGGCATTGTGATCGATGAAATCGTGGGTTATCTAATTACGATGCTATTTATTCCCATTGTCTGGTATTGGGTAATTTTAGGTTTTTTGTTGTTTCGTCTATTTGATATCTGGAAGCCTTGGCCAATCTCTATAGCTGACCGTCAACTTAAAGGTGGCCTAGGAATCATGCTAGATGACGTCCTGGCTGGCCTGTACAGCCTGTTATCCCTACATATCGTAATTTGGTCGGTCAAATTCCTGTAAATCATGACCTGGCCTACAGGGCAAGGTAAACTCATTATATAGAGAAATATACTACTATATTTCAGTTAGATATGGCCGTTTCTCAGAACTGAAATTAGAACTAAAATGAGCATGAAATCAGGCTGTATTACTCTTCATGATTACAATGCATTTAATCAATAATATAAAACAACAAGCTAGTTAGAAATATGGGTGTATTAGGTGCAATTCGCATTGATGGGACGATTGATCAAATTGTCTCACAAGGTTCTTTAGGAGAAGATTACAAAAAGAATCTTGCGAAGTTACAAAAATCTGCAAATAAAGCTATTCCTAAACTAGCAGACCGACTAGATGGTGCCAATCAAGAACAAGCAAAAAATATTATCAATATTTTATCTGATTTAACGACGTTAAATAATTCAGAATATTTTAAGCCATTATTTTCTCATCAGAGTAATCAAGTGCGCGATGGCGTAATTGAAGCATTAGCAAAATCACCAGATATTGATCCAAATCGGTTTGTTGATTTGTTTGAAAAACAGAGTGCTTCAAAACCCATGCTGATTAGCTTTTTGACTAAGCAAAAGCAAAGAGTAAATGGATCTAAACTATTACGGTATGCATACAAATTAGAACATAATGATCAAGCAGCTTTATTTAAGTTATTAGAAAGTATAGCAGGCGATACTATTGTGCCTGAATTAGTAAATAGAGTTGATACTAAAGATCCAATTATCCGCACCTATATCACCAAGGTATTGTCAAAATTTGACACACCAAGTGTAAATGAATCATTAAGCAAATTATTGTCCGACGAGAATAAAGCAGTTCGCCTTGCTGCATTAGATGGTTTGTCTCGTTCAGATAAAATTGATGATATTGAGCAACTTTGCAAGTTAATAAGCGATCCAGATTTCAAAGTACAAAATAAAGCAATTGAAGCCATCGTTAAGGTTAAGCATCCAAAAACAGTATTGTATTTAATTCCCCATTTAAAAGATGAGTCAGAGTATGTTCGTAGAGCTGCCGTTGAAGTTTTAAATGAAATAGCTAGTAAGGAGTCAGTAAAAGATTTGCTCAATGCGATTAAAGATGAAGATTGGTGGGTACGAAGCCGTGCAGCTGATGCATTAGGTAAAATAGGTGGTAAGCGTGTAGTGCAAGCAGTCATACAACTAATTAAGGATGATGATGAGTTTATTCGTCGTTCAGCCATAGAGATTATTAATGCAACGAAAGATGAAAGTACTTTCGATGCGCTGGTGCAATCTTTAGATGATTCAGATTGGTGGGTTAGAGAAAGAGCAATTGATGGTTTAGCAGAACTAGGCAATAAAAAATGTGTGCCGGTTTTAATAAATATGTTAAGCAAAAATTCAGACAATGAGGCAATGGTTGTAGTGTTGCTAAAGGCATTTGCGACGTTAAAAGCTGAAGAAGCAACAACGATTACAGTAAAACAACTTAAGTCTAAATCTGAAAATGTAGTTAAAGAAGCGATTAAGACATTAATCACGATTACTGGCGAGAATGATGTTGAAGTAGTTGTGAAGGCAATTGATAAAGTAATTGCCAATCAAACTGAAGAAGTGCAAGAACTTGGTCAAGAAGCAATTAATAGAATAGTTGAGCAAGAACCTGCTGGCTCTTCAATCCAAGTATTCAAAGGCGAAGATGTCGATGTAGGTAAAGACACTGTAGCAATGTCAGGCAGTGTTAAGCGGGGAGATACCTCTATCGAAGCGAAAGCCATGAATCCTGAGGAGCTACAGCCAGACGATATGCTGGCTGATCGTTATCGTTATATTAAAAAGATCGGCAAAGGCGCCTTTGGTTCTGTGTTTTTAATGGAAGACACCATTATTAGCGAAGAAATTATTCTTAAGTTTTTAAACGCTCAATTTGTTACCGATGAAAGTATTATTAAACGCTTTATATATGAGCTTCGATTTGCACGTAAAATTACTCACCCTAATGTAATTCGTATCTATGACATGCTGTCTTTTGGGAAAGCACACGCAATTTCAATGGAGTATTTTAGAAGCCATACCTTAAGCGCAGAAGTTAAAGACAAAAAACCCATGGACATTGAGCGCGCAAAGAAATTTACTTATGATGTTTGCAGTGGCATGGAAAGCGCGCATGCAGCAAATGTAGTGCATCGTGATCTCAAGCCTAACAATATATTAATCGATGAAAACAGTATTCTAAAAATTGTTGACTTTGGGGTAGCTGCAGCGACTCAATCTACTGATACAAAATTAACTAAGACAGGTTTGCTTGTAGGCACACCTACTTATATGGCACCGGAACAAGTATTAGGCAAAGATGTAGATGAGCGTACAGACATATACAGTTTGGGAGCAATTATGTATGAAATGTTAACAGGTAGGCCACCTTATTCTGGGAAAGATAGCATGTCGATAATGTATCAACATGTACAAGGTAAAGCAGAAAAAGTTTGTGAGAAAAATGAGCTGGTTACTCAAGAATTAAGTGATGTGGTATCAAAGGCGATGAGTGTTAAAGCGGAGCATCGTTATCAAAGCATGACTGAACTAAAAAATTCCATTGAACAATTGACGGAGTAGCAAGATAAGAAAATACAAATGGCAAGAATTGATGCATTTTTAAAATTAGGTCGCGAACAAAGCTGTTCAGATATTCATCTGGCTGTAGGTGTGCCACCTATGTTTAGAATGCATGGTGATTTGGTGCCCATTAAATTTAGAGATCTTGGTGACACAGAACTTGAGGGTTATATGAGTGAGATCTTGACGAAATCTCAAAAAGAGAAATTTCGTCAAGGTGATGATCTGGATTTTTCGTATATGTCTGAAGGGGTTGGGCGATTTCGTGTTAATTTATTTAGAAAAGCTTCTGGTATTGGTGCTGTTTTTAGGCATATACCTACGGAAATACCTGCCTTTGAAACTTTAAAATTGCCACCAGTTATTAAAACTTTTGCAGAATTTAAACAAGGTATGGTGCTGGTAACCGGCTCGACAGGTACAGGTAAATCTACAACCCTAGCTTCGTTAATTCACCATATAAATAAAACACGTAAAGAAAATATTATTACACTTGAAGACCCGATAGAATTTATCCATCCGAGCTTGAACTCTCAAGTAATGCAGCGTGAAGTTGGCACACACCTTGGAAGTTTTGGTGATGGCTTGCGCGCGTCATTGCGCCAAGATCCCGATATTATACTTGTAGGTGAGATGCGCGATGCAGAAACGATTAGCATGGCTATGCTAGCTGCTGAAACAGGGCATTTAGTATTCGGAACTTTACATACCACCTCTGCAACTAAGTCTATTGATCGAATAATTGATGCATTGCCCGCTGAACAACAAGGTCAGGGTAAAATATTTTTATCAAAAAACTTGCATGCGGTTGTCACCCAAGATCTATTGAAAACGGTTGATGGCAGAGGTAGGAAAGCCATCGTTGAGATTATGATTATGAATCATGCGATTGGTAATTTAATAATGTCTGAGAAAAACTTTCAAATTCCTAACCAAATACAGACTGGTAGTGGAGTAGGAATGCAGCTTAAAGATCAAGCTTTATTAAGTGCTGTGCAAAATAAGGAAATTGATCCGGATGATGCTTACTTGCATGCAAATGACAAAAAGCTATTTCAGCAATTTGTAACGGATCCAGATTTGTTACCTAAATCCAACTAATAACATAAATGACAAATTATTCATGATTGATATCGATACACTTCTAGAGATGTTAGTAGCACGCGGTGGCTCAGACTTACATCTTTTGTCTGGTGATCCGCCTAGAATGAGAGTGCTAGGTGATTTAGAGACTATCTCAGAAGACAAGTTAAGCGCAAAAGAATTGCTCGATGCAATTAATAATTTCATGCCAGCGCGAGCACAAAATATTTTTGAAAAAGAAGATAATGCGGACTTCGCTCATAATATCGAAGGTTGCGGGCGTTTTCGTGTTAATGCATTTAGACATTTAAATGGAGTGGGCGTGATTATGCGTTCAATTCCTATGGAAACGGCATCATTAGAAGACTTATCTATGCCAGAGATACTGACAAGTATTAGTAAACAAAAATCTGGAATGATCTTAGTGACCGGTAAGACAGGTTCAGGTAAATCTACAACTCTTGCTGCAATCGTTAATGAAATTAATAGTACTTTAAAAGGTCATATTTTAACCATTGAAGATCCTGTTGAATTTGTTCATGAGCAAAAAAATTGTTTAATGAGTCAACGCGAAGTAGGAGAGCACACAAATTCTTTTGCTAGTGCGTTGCATTCTGCATTACGAGAAGATCCAGATGTAATTCTTGTGGGAGAGATGCGTGATCTAGAAACTATGAGTCTTGCCGTTACTGCTGCGGAGACAGGAATTCTTGTGTTAGGTACATTGCATACTAATAGTGCTGCGGATACTGTTGATCGCATAATTAATTCATTTCCAACTAATAAGCAAGATCACATTCGAACTATGCTTTCTACATCATTGCGTTCTGTTATTTCACAACAATTAATAAAAACTAAAGATGGTAAGGGTAGAGCAGCAGCTGTTGAAATTATGGTTAATACCCATGCCGTCGCAAATATTATACGTGAGGGTAAAACGGATCAGATTGATAACTCTATCCAAGGTGGACGAAATTCTGGCATGCAAAGTATGGATTCCGCACTGAAAAAGCTATTAGCTGATGAAAAGATTACTCCTCAAGCTGCCTTTGACGCTGCAAACGATAAAAGCCAATTTATGCAATTTCTTAAAAAAGCAGAAGCAGAGGCTAGTTAACTCTATTTTATGATGAAATGGGCATATATTATTGTTTGTATATTTTCTTGCTCAACGATTTTAGATGCAAATGATAATGAAATCGCCAGCATTGAAGTTATGGCATTATTCAAAAATAAAGCCATGGTCAGTATAAATGATGAACAACATTTGCTAAAAGTAGGTGAACCTGCCACGGCTGGAGTTACGTTAATTAAGTCTAGCAGCAAATATGCGGTTTTAGAAGTTAATGGAGAAAGATCAAAGTACAATTTAGGTAATCGTGTACATGCTAGTTATAGTAAAACAGAAAGGAAAAAAGTACAGATATACCGAGATGGCAATAACATGTTTAAAACAATCGGCTCAATCAATGGCTATCCCGTTGATTTTCTTGTAGATACTGGTGCGAGTGTAGTGGCTTTAAATTCAACATTAGCCAAACGGCTTGGGATACAATATAAACTAAGAGGGGAAGAGACAATCGTTGCGACGGCATCTGGAAAAGCACTTGCTTACTCAATCTCTTTGGATAAAGTCAAAGTTGGCGAAATCATGCTGAGAAATATTGATGCTGTAGTGATTGATGGTAACGATCCAGCTACCCCATTGTTGGGTATGTCTTATTTAGGTCGACTTAAATTAAACAATGAAGATCAGTATTTAGAGCTAGAAGAAAAATATTAAGAATACGGATAATGGCTAAAGATAGTAAAGACGTTACGATAATGTTTGTTGATATAGCGGGAAGTACTCGCCTATATCAAGAATATGGTGACACCTTAGCTCAAGACAGTATAGCTCGTTGCCTGATTCGCATGTCAGAAATAATTAAACGTCATAAAGGAACGGTGGTGAAATTCATCGGTGACGAAATATTATGTTATCTATCTGATCCAGAATTAGCATTCCAGGCTGCATTTAAATTACAAGAAACAGCAAAAGAAACCGTAGACCCAAATGGTGTACGCCTGGCATTACGCATAGGAATGCATTATGGATCTGCTATCGTTGAATCTACGGATATGTTTGGTGATTCTGTAAATGTTGCTGCCGCAATGCGAGACATAGCAAAAGGCGGCCAAATTATCGCAACCGATGCAATTGTAAAACACATTCCGCCAGAAATTGCTCACTTCACGCGACGCTATGACACCTCTCGTATAAAAGGCCGGCAAGAGCAAACGATTATCTACGAAGTGATGTGGGAAGGTGAAGCATCTACCCAAATACTATCTGGTACGACTACATTGGAAAACATGAAGTCTTCTAAATTACAGCTTGAATTCCAAGATAGTGAAATTGCATTATTAGCTAATATGCCTGCATTAACCATTGGTCGTGATTTGAACTGTGGTATCGTTATTGAAGGCAATTTAGTTTCTAGACAACATGCTATTGTTGAGTACCGTCGCGGTAAATTTTTGATTCGAGATCAAAGCACTAATGGTACATATGTATTAACTGAAGATGGCCGCAGTATCTATCTGCGACGCGAAGAATTCCCATTGTGGGGAGAAGGAAAAATAAGCTTAGGCAAAACCATCCTTGATCATGACGACCCCGATCTTATTCATTTCAATTCGCTTTAAACTAATTTAATCCTCTGTACAATATAGCGCACTCAAGCAAATGGGCTTGGGTCTCAATTAATTTCCAATGCATTTATTATCATGAAAGTACGTACAAGATTTGCTCCTAGTCCTACAGGATTCTTACATATCGGTGGAGCAAGAACAGCATTATTTAACTGGTTATATGCAAAAAAATTCAATGGCGAATATGTGCTTAGAATTGAAGATACTGATCAAGTGCGTTCTAAAAGTGAATTCACTGAGGATATATTATCTAGTTTGTCATGGCTTGGCATTAGTTCAAATGTGGAACCAGTATTTCAGTCTAAAAGGACAGATAAATATCAGAAAATTATAAATAAATTATTAGATGAGGGTAATGCTTATCATTGCTACTGCTCTAAAGAAAGATTAGATAGCTTACGTGAAGAGCAAATTAAAAATAAACAGAAACCGCGTTATGACGGTAAATGCCGCAATGAAAAACAAACAAATAATGAATCTGTTATAAGGCTTAAAAATCCACTCGAAGGTAGCGTGACAATCAATGACGAAATTAGAGGACAGGTTACCGTACAGAATTCTGAGCTCGATGATCTAATTTTAGCTCGTTCAGACGGATCACCTACTTATCATTTAACTGTGGTAGTAGATGATATAGATATGGAAATAAGCCATGTTATTCGAGGTGATGATCATTTAAATAATACTTTTAGGCAACATAATATTTTCTTGGCATTAGGTAAACAGCCGCCAATATACGCTCACATTCCATTAATTCATGGTGTTGATGGTAAACGATTATCAAAAAGACATGGTGCAGTCTCTGTAAATCAATATCGAGAAGAAGGCTACTTGCCTGAAGGTTTATTGAATTATCTTGCAAGGTTAGGTTGGTCACATGGGGATCAAGAAGTATTTTCGATTGATGAGTTGCTTGAGTACTTTAATTTAAAGTCAGTACAACAATCAGCTGCTACTTTTGATGTAGATAAGTTACTGTGGGTAAATCAGCAGCATATGAAAAAACTATCTGGAGTAGAAATAAAAAAGACCTTAAGTGAATATTTTATTGCTAATAATTATAAGTATGATCATCAACCTAAATTAAGTGACTTATATGATGCAATGAAAGACAGGAACAAAACGTTGTTAGAGCTTTGCAAGGCGAGTCAATTTCTATATCAAAACATCGATAGTTATAATGAAAAAGCAGTAAAGAAAAATTTTACTCAAGATAAGATCAAAGTATTAACTAATTTGAAGAAAAGGTTAATTAATATACAAAAATGGACTGCAGAGAATATCCATACAGAAATTAAGTCTACGGCTGAAGCTATGAATTTAAAAATGGGTAATGTTGCGCCATCATTACGGTTAGCAGTAACAGGTGGGGCAGATTCCCCCTCTATTGATCTCACATTGAAGCTATTAGGGCCAGAAAAAACGCTACAACGTATCGATCGAGCAATTGAATATATTATAAGTACAGTATAAATTAACTAAAATTTAGTGAAATTTGGGGCTATAGCTCAGCTGGGAGAGCGCTTGCGTGGCACGCAAGAGGTCGGCGGTTCGATCCCGCCTAGCTCCACCATATTTCAGAATAACTACGGTATAATAAGAATATGCCAACAGCTCCAATCATTGATAATCGTCGTAATAGACCTGAAAGAAGGAGCAATGAAGTTGTAAGTCAGTTTCCTGTGATTACAGCTCAAGGTAATTGTATTAGGAAAGATCGTCGTAGTATTCCCGAGCGTAGAATTTCTAATATTGTTGTTAAAGAGTGGGAAGTAAAAGCTTCAATATTTGATACTTTATTTTCTAAGCATACGTCGCAACAAAACAAAAAATAATTGTAATAAGTTTAAATACTTAATTTTCCTTTATAAATTAATTTTGCACTGTCTTCATTAATCTTTTTCCCGATTAGTTGCACAGTTTGTAGAACATTGTCAGGTGTTCTTGAATTTTTTGATAATGTTAAATCAGCATTATAAGCACCACCATCTATAATATATATCGTCCCATTTAAGTCTAGATCGCCATTTTGATTATTCAAATAAATTAAGAAGCCTCCTTCCTGCGGTGAAAATTCACCGCTTACATCACCTAAATTTAATGGCAAAATACCTAATACACTAGTATTTGAAGTAGTTAATACTCCATCTGCATTATGTGGAATACCATCTTTAATATGGAATGTTGAAAATTTTGCATCAAACTGCCCATTAATCGTTAATCCGTAACGTTCAAAATAGGGGCTAAGTAGTGACAAATCACCGTCAAGGTCAATATCTTTCGTGTGAATTTCTGATCCAGCGTAAGTAGTCTCAAAATCACCTTTTATATTGTTTGAGTCCAGTGTGACATTTGTTTGCACTTTCCCAGTGAGCAAACTGAATGGATTCGTTGACCACTTTGCATTTTGTAGGCCAATCTTATCTACAACAATGTTTTGGACATTACCTTGTAATAAGGTGCCATTCATTCCTGTCACTGAAATGTTATTAGGCAGGAATTTCTCAATAATAGAGGCAGGGGCGAAGTAGGCTATCGCACCCAAGAAAACCACTAAACCTAATATTAATTTTAAAACTATTTTCATGATCAACTATCTTTTTAAGGTAACTTTCCCGGTTATTTTTCCAACTTGAGCAGAACGATTGAATGATGCATCTGCCACTTCAATATTGTTTCTTCTTTCCAGCTCACCTAACAGTACTATCAAGTAATCAAAGGCTATATCTTCAACATAAAGATGCACACTATCTTCGCCTTTGGGTTCAATTCTGGTAATTGCAGGGCGAATGCCCATTTGCTTAGCACCTGTATCAACAATTGCTAGTAAGGAACGCCCATCCGTTGCACTTTTAAACATATTAGGATTTATTCGTTTTAGATGTTCTACTTCTTGCTTCTTTTGGCTCATCCAAATAACAGTATCGCGTTTAGCTTCAACACGTTTTTGTTTATTGTCTCGACTAGATGATATTGGTGACCATATTGCAAAATAAATAATTAAAAGCATTATTAGAACCGTTGCTGCAAGTACAATGTAGCGCTCGCGAGATTGAAGAGTATCCCACCACTCTTTAATTTGATTCATTAGAGCTCTCCTTTAGCGATAACCAACTTCGCTTCAACAGTGTTTCCTTGCGTATTGGCCGATTGAATATCAGTGGAGTAGTTTTTGCTCTTTAAGCTTTGTTTAACATTATCAAGTATTTGCACATCGGCAGATTTAACATTCATGTTTAACTTACCTTCTCGGTAATTCATCGTATCGATATCAACTTTTCCAGCTTGCTTCATTGACTCCCCACTCATAGCAAGTAATTCCATAAAACTCGCTTGGGACCCTGCACTTGTCATATCCATGAAATTCTTCAAACGGGCTTCCATTTTAGTGCGAGCACTATCGGCAGATACATTCTGCATATCAGGGAATGTCTGTTTCATAATTTGCACAACTTGAGCATTGAGGTTTTTCTCTTGCTTGCTAAGGCGCCCATGATCTAAAAATACAGACATAAATGCCAATGCAATCCATACACCAAATAGCATTGCTGCTACTTTCCATGGACCTACTTGTCTGTGCCTTTTATCTTTTTTCCTGTAACTAGATTGCAGCAAATTAATACATTCATTTTCATCTAGTCCATCCGCGAATAAACCTGGAGGGCAATCATCCAACTCATTAGTACTTATTGGAAGATTGAGTTTTTTGATACCAGTTTGCTGCTCATCACAGCAATAAACATTTAGTTCTGCTGGAGTAACTTCGGCTTGACGTAATGACGAGGTAAGCATTTGCTGAAGATTGTGCAAATCAATAGTGAATCCCTGATATTTTTCAGTTCGCACTAAGGCACGTTCATTTTCAATCAATATAGTCCAAGTACCTTCTCTAAATGGAAGACCAAAGATATCGGCAGTTAATAGGTCTGGATAAATGCCAACACTAGAAAGTTCGTCTAAAACCAAATCCAATGTTTGCTTGTCAATAACTGCAACAGGGAAATCATTTTCGCCATAGCGTTGGCCCAAAGCAAAGTGCAAATTTTCAACATCATCTGCCAGTTCATCTTCCAGCGCAAAAGGTACTGCTTTTTGCAAATGTTTTTGTTTTCGTGCTCGAGTATTAACATTTGTAAGTAGCATTTGCTCAAGTGGTAATAAGACGATGACATTCGCATTTTGTGTAACAGATGAAACTTGTTCTAACCGTGCCTCAGCCCCCCTTGTGATAGGGACACCATCTTCATCTAATTTTATCCACTTAACAAAATGAGAGTCCTCTCCACTAAGATTTTGAAGTAACTCACTTTGAATATAAATAATTATTGTTTCTTCCATACTATTTCTCTCTAGTTATCTCTTGAGATACTATTTAAAGTTTTTGACTACGCTTAACTATGTTCAAATTATTACCTTTACCACGCTTGATCATGCTGACCATTTTAACTTGACTGTCGCCAATAACGCATTTTGTATTAAGCAAAAAGTAATCGCTGCCCACTCCAACTGGTCCATCGTTAATGCTGTTTTTTAATGTAACGATATTCTTTAAACTAGGGTGCGAGACGAAATCATTAGGTTGTTTAAAAGGTTTATCGTTTCGATCAGACACTAATTCTTCGCCAACACCTGGTGGTATGTTTTCGTCTAGACTTTCCAACACTAACGCAGAGGCTGTATTTAGATTTAAAGGAGTATCTGCAGGTAGTGCGGTAACATGCGGAAGTAACTGATTATATATATCTTCATCAACACCATGTACTAAACGAAGCTCTGATATATCTTCCATGAGCTGATCCGCAGGCAAATAGGGCGGCTCTAAACCAATATAAATATCTGCTTCCGCTCCTCCTGAACCTGTGAATTCTTGATCTACATCAATCCAATCTTTTATAGCACCCACTAGTGCAGGATCTATGCCTAGAGAATTAAACAAACGCTCAAATCTTTTGTAGATTTTTGGGTCTACTTTATTGCCACTTATTAAGGCATTAACATTCAGCTTTCCTTGAGCATCTTCTAATTTGCCTTCGATATATCCATCAGGAAGAGGGAATACTAGAGGTTGTCCATTGTTCCACCAAGAATTATCTACATCATAAGCATCATAAGTGTTATCTTTTTGATCACGAGCAAGAATAGCCTTTGCCCATTCCTCAGCGCCTTTAGCATACGACCACGCTTGACCACTATTAAATGCAGTGATTGTACGACGGAAATTTAACTCATAGCTTTCTGCAATAGAGACCGATGCGACAACCGCAAGTGCAACAATTAATACGGCTGTGATTAAAGCAACGCCTGACTGTTTGTTTTTAGAAGTAGAATTCATTCTATTGTTTACGTAGTAGCTGGGGCAGCAAAAAGACGTTTAATTTCTTCCATGTTTTCCATCTTAATGGTGAGCTCTAATGCTCGCGGGATATCAAATTGTTGAACGATGCCACTTTGTTGAACAGTGCTGTTGTTTAATGGTGGCCATGTAGATTGCCATTGGTTTGCTTGGTCTAAATAACGTAATTGTATTGATTCCACTCCCTCAAGAAGATCAGTGGTAAAAAATTCTTCAGCAATTGCGCCATCTAATTGCCCCCAAGTATGACGCTTTAAAATATTTTCATCTAGCTCATAAGACACACGTTGCATTTTACTGCGCGTTAGATTGGCTGGGTTGCGCCAACCAGCATGCGTAAAACTGAATACTTTATCTTCATTACCAACGAAAGATGGCTGTAAGTCTTGATACTGATTCCTAACCGAACGATTAATCATTTGATTAATGTCTTTCTCAAAATACCGGAAGGTTAATTGCATATCTTTAAGTTGATTAGATGAACTTTGTAAGTAATTTTGTCCTTTTAATACATAATTTATACCACCATATGCCATTACCGAAACAATGCTAAATAAAAATATAGCAATCATCATTTCGATCAATGTGAATCCAAATGAGTTGTTAAATTTAAATTTTATATTAATCATTTTATCTATTTGTATTACTATGGGCTAAAATGTAACGTAATTAATGTTGCGTAATTTTGGGCAGATTTATCTTTGCCTTTGCGCACGGTGAGTTCTACTCGATTTGTATCGGGATCTTCGGTGCTTTCAATTTTTCTCGTCCAATACCAAGTCAACCCTGCTAACTCTTCTTCGCCATCTGTATAACCTGTTTTTGGGCTACCAGTAGTAAGCTCGATTTCAGCTAATTGGTTTTGTGCAACCCAGTAGGCAAAGGTTTTATCTCGCAAATGAATTGTATTAGAGGTAGTAGTAGTGACCGTTTTAATAACGGCTGCCATGCCTAGTGCAATCACTGCTAGTGCTACCATTACTTCAAGCAATGTAAAACCTTTTAAAACTTTAATAGTATTCATCATTAATTAATGGCTTCAATTTCATGCTCGCCATTTTCAGCCATAGTCATTTTAAGAGTATGGTCAATTCTGTCAGTGAGTCTAAGTTCAAACGGGCTGACCGAACCATCAGACAATATAAACACATGTGGAGTTATTTCTTTTAGCTTAGAAGCAGCAAAACTGACTTTTGTACCTTCTAGATAGAGTTCATATTCCAAGCCATCGGGTAATGTTCGTTTAGATAAAATTCTATCGCCTTGTAGTTCTTGCCAAACTGTTTTTTCTTTTTTGCCTTTTTCAACAACGGTTGTCAGTTTATAAAAAGAGTAACTATCTTTTGTAAATAATAGCCCTAATTCTTGAGAGTTAAATATAGATTCTTCTGTAGCCAATTCGATTAAAGCGCCAAGCTGTTGAGATTTATGCGTCATGCGTTCAGCTTGATTGTCACCAAATGCGAGTGTTGCAAAGGACACTGCAATACCGATAATCACTATTACAACCAGTAATTCTAAAAGTGAAAAACCAGTGCTTAATCTAGCAGTAGTGACTGGCTTAGCATGTTGGAATGAGTTGTGCGTCATTGTTTAGCTAAGTCCAACTAAAATACTACTACCTTAAATCTGCAGTAGATAAATCTTTATTGTTTTCTTCTCCACCTACTTTTCCATCAGCGCCAAAGGTAAATAAGTCAAAATCACCACTTGTACCTGGGTTTGCATATTGATATTCCATGCCCCATGGGTCTAAAGGCATTCTTGGAATATATCCGCCTTTTCTCCAGTTTTTAGCTTCGGGACTGCCACTAGGCTTGGTCACTAATGCTTGTAAGCCTTGCTCTGTAGTAGGGTAATTAAAATTATCTAAGCGGTAGAGGTTTAATGCTGATTCAATTGCGCGAAGATCACTTAAAGATTTTTTAATGCGTGCTTCTTCTACTTGACCAAAAATATTTGGTGCTATCACTGCAGCCAGTAGCCCAATAATGACGACCACTACAATGATTTCAATTAGGGTAAAGCCTTTCATGCTATGGCTTTTAGTTCTTTTGACATTATTCATATATGTAATTGCTCTCTTGTTATTAACTCGCTGATTATTAAAGATAAATGTGTCCAAATTGTAACAAGAATCACTCTGCCTGCAATTTAGCTAGGCCTATAACTGGTCACGCGCAACAGATAGATGGAAATCATTACTGCCCCACCAACTGATTCAGATTGAAAATAGGCATCAATATAGCCATTACGATACCGAGCACCATAACGCCCATAAATACGATGATGAGTGGCTCCAATAGTTTCAAGGTAGTGTTTATAATGGTATTGAGCTCTCGCTCTTGCTGAGATGCAGCCCGATCCAACATTTCCTCTAAATCACCACTTTGTTCACCACTGGCGATCAAATGCAAGGTCATAGGTGGGAAGTGTCCTGACCGTTCCAAAGATGAATGTATGGTTGCACCCTCACTAATACTCACTGCAGCTTCTTGTACAGCTAAACGCATAGGTCGGTTAGTAATTACTTCTGCTGCAATACGTAATGAATCGAGTACTGGTACACCTGATGCAGTCATGATACTTAAGGTACGGGAAAATCGAGCAGTGTTCATGCCGCGAGTTAACCCACCAACTATTGGCAAACCTAGATAAAATTTTTGCACTTTTGCACGAAAAACTTCGCTGCGCATCGAACGTTGGAATAGCACTATCCCTATAATCGCTGCAATTAATATATATATGCCATAGGCGACTAAGAAGTCGCTAAATGAAATTAACATTCGGGTAAGCAACGGTAACTCTTGACCAAGATCTGCAAAAATCCCCACTACTTTAGGTACCACTACCACAACTAAAAGTACTACTACTGCAATGGCGATTATCAACAAGGCAATAGGGTATACCAGGGCGCCTACGACGCTTTGTTGAGTTTCTTGTCTTGTTTCTGTGTAATCGGCAAGTCGATCTAATACTGCGTCCAGGTGACCGGATTTTTCACCCGCAGCAATCGTTGCACGATACATTTCTGGATAATCAGAAGGGAATTCACCCATTGCTTTTTCTAAGGAATAACCTTCAGAAACTCGAGAGCGAACGCCCATGACTGTACGCTTCACTCGAGGTTTTTCTGTGTGATTACCAATCGTACGTAAGGCTTCTTCTAAAGGCGTGCCCGAACGTACCAAGGTTGCTAATTGACGAGTAAATAAAGCTAAATCAGTTGAATTAAATCCACGAGTGAATAAA
>JBOEHC010000029.1:2965-10722 GCA_050633765.1 Gammaproteobacteria bacterium | reverse complement strand
ATCATTAATAAAAGCAAAATTTCAGTTCTTGAAAAACAAGCCAAGAAAATCTTGGGCACAACAGTACCTAGCAAAATAGCTCCTATGGTAGACGCACTCAACGAATAGTCTGTCAGACTACTTGCTACTCTAAATCAACTTACTCTTTGGAAAGTAGTTGACTAACGGTTACACTTGCCGCGCGCATAATTAATTCATTTGGTGTTTCATGCCTGATACGGTAATTCAACTACAAGACCAAACATTAAAGGTCATCGGTGACGCTTTACAAAGCGGGACCATGCAACGTGCGCGTCGCATATTAAATGCGCTACATCCTGCCGAAATTGCAAATTTGCTCGAAGCGCTACCTCACTCCCAGCGCGGAATAGTCTGGAATATGCTCGATCATGATGACGATGGTGAAATTTTATTGAATGTAGGGGACGAAGTACGCAGTGGCTTAATCAATCTCATGGACAGCGATGCGTTAATCTCCGCTACAGAAGGTTTAGAAATTGATGACTTAGCAGACCTGCTTGCTGACTTGCCTGATACCGTGACGGAACAAGCGCTTGCGAGCATGGACTATCAAGACCGGCAACGCTTAGAGTCCGTGCTGGCCTATGATGAAGATACTGCTGGCGGACTAATGAATACCGATATGGTAACGGTGCGACGTGATGTAACACTAGACGTTGTGCTCCGTTACTTACGCACGAGAGGTGAACTCCCCTATGCCACCGATTCACTATTTGTAGTGGATCGCTACGACCATTACATCGGAACACTTGCACTAACTAGTGTACTAACCAACAAACCCACCGAACTTGTTAGCGATATAATGGTGACAGATGTAGAAGCTTTTCCTGCAGATACAGAAGATAATTTAGTAGCAAAAACATTTGAAGACTTAGATCTAGTCTCTGCTGCCGTTGTGGATGAGAACAATAAACTATTGGGTCGAATAACGGTGGACGATGTTGTCGATGTAATTCGTGAAGAAGCCGAACATTCAGTATTCCGACAAGCTGGTTTATCGGAAGAAGAAGATCTATTCGCGCCAGTAGTAGCCTCGACAAGACGTCGTTCAATATGGTTAGGCGTAAATTTGGCTACTGCGTTTCTAGCCGCATGGGTGATTAGCTTATTCCAACCTACTTTAGAAAAAATAATCGTATTGGCCATATTAATACCTGTTGTCGCCAGTATGGGCGGAATTGCTGGCAGTCAGACTTTAACACTTGTTATTCGCGGCATTGCGACAGGACAAATTGGACGTAGCAATTCCAAGCTATTGCTAGCCAAAGAACTTGCTGTTGGATTTTTAAATGGCATGGTGTGGGCTATTGTTGTAGCCGTTGTTGTCGCATTTTGGTTTAAAGATATAAAAATGGCTGGAATTATTGCAGCTGCAATGGCTGCCAATTTAATGTGCGCGGCGCTAGCGGGAGTTACCATTCCTATTATTCTCCGCAAGCTTAACATTGACCCTGCACTTGCAGGTGGAGTTGTCTTAACGACGATAACCGATGTAATTGGAATATTTGCTTTCTTAGGTCTAGCCACATGGCTGTTGTTATAATTTAGCTACAATTAGCACACGGGGGAACATATGAGCGATAAAACATACACCAAATCAACTACATCTACTGAAGATTTCGAACCTTTTATGGTTGGCGACAAACAGGCCGGCGAAGTTCACTGGTTAACCACCACTAATTCAAGTGGTGAAGCGACTTATTCCGGATTATGGCGCTGTGAACCAATGACATTTGAGTACGAATTTCCCGGCGATGAGATGTTTCAAATACTACAAGGCACCCTTTCAATTGAACTTGAAAATGGCGAGCACGTAAACGTTCAAACAGGCGACATCATCTCCTTTAATAAAGGAGTTAAATCAACCTGGACAATTCAAAGTTCATTTAAAAAGTTTTTTGTGATTTCTAATTGTTAGGTGACAACTTGACTGAATGCCCGCTTGGGTGGAAATCAAGCATTACAAAACTATTGGTCACTATAATTTATGCTTTAGGTAACGTAACACCCTTCTGCCCTTGATACTTTCCGCCACGGTCTTTGTAGGATATTTCACACACCTCATCTGACTCAAAGAACAACATTTGCGCAACGCCTTCATTTGCATAAATTTTTGCAGGCAATGGCGTAGTATTAGAAAATTCTAGCGTTACATGTCCTTCCCACTCTGGCTCAAGTGGTGTGACATTTACAATAATGCCACAGCGTGCATAGGTTGATTTCCCTAAACACACCGTCAATACAGAACGCGGAATACGAAAGTACTCAACTGTACTTGCTAATGCAAAAGAATTTGGAGGAATGACGCATTCATTTGCGTGTAAATCTACAAAACTGCTTTCATCAAAGCCTTTCGGATCGACTACTGCTGAATTGATATTGGTGAATATTTTGAAGTGATCTGCACAACGCACATCGTATCCGTAACTAGAGGTGCCATATGAAATCATCTTACCATGACCGTTTTCACGTACCTGACCGGATTCAAAAGGTTCGATCATTCCTTGTTTCTCCGCCATTTCGCGGATCCAACGATCAGATTTAATTGCCATAGAACTTTAAGAGTTAACCAAATGAAATTTAATTTGAAGAGCCACCAATATAAGGCAATTTTAATTCGTCTGTTTTAGTAAATGGGATGTTAAATAACCGCGTATGGATGTTGCCACTAAATTTGTATGAAGCGATACCTGTTTCCATCACTTTTGGAATCATTTCTAAAATAGATGCGTAACTAATTCGCACTGGAACTTCAATTTTCCCACTACCCAATGCTGGCACGGACATACTGGAAGTATTTTCACCACTAAGAATATCTGTACCCGCCAAACTCATAGTGTAGTCCAATCCTTTTGCATTAAGTGCAAAATTATTAGGATTTTCTACATTCAACGTTAACAAAGCAGTTAAACCTGATAAGGATGCATCTTCAATATCAATTGCATCAATAATAACGTTTGGTTGAATTGGGTTTAAACGTTTATCGAGCGTTCCACATGCTGGCAGTAAAAAAATTGCTAAGCAAGTAATAACGATTGAGATATAACGACTCCTCATCTGCAATTATCTCTTTAAGTATTCTGAATAACGATTTTCGGAAACTTTGCGCTGTAATCTTTGCTCTTAGATGCAAGTTTTGCTGCAGCTTTTCGCGCAATGTCACAATAAATTTCAGCAATACGACTATCTGGACTTGCAACAACCGATGGGTTACCTCCATCTACTTGTTCGCGAATCGATATATCTAACGGCAATGCACCTAGCATTTCTACATTGGATTCTTCTGCCATACGCTTCCCACCGCCTTCACCAAAGATAGGTTCTTCATGGCCGCATTCGCTACAAATATGAATACTCATGTTTTCAACCACTCCCAACACTGGCACTTCCACTTTCTCAAACATCTTTAAGCCTTTGCGCGCATCCAATAATGCGATGTCTTGAGGAGTAGTAACTATAATTGCACCGCTAACGGGAATTTTTTGCGCTAGCGTTAACTGCACATCACCTGTACCTGGCGGTAGATCAACGACCAAGTAATCCAATCCACGCCACTGAGTATCGTTCAATAATTGCTCCAAGGCTTGTGTCACCATCGGACCACGCCAAATCATAGGCGTTTCTTCATCAATCAAAAATCCGATCGACATCGCTTGCAGACCATGTGCCTCCATAGGCTCCAAACTCTTGCCATCATTAGATTTTGGTTGACCGCTAACCCCCAGCATACGCGGCTGGCTTGGGCCATAAATATCGGCATCTAAAACGCCAACCGATGCGCCTTCCATGGATAACGCCAAAGCAAGATTAACAGCAGTCGTAGACTTACCTACCCCACCCTTACCAGATGCCACCGCTATTACATTTTTAATATTCTCAAGCGGCTTGAGGCTTTTTTGTACAGAGTGTGCTTGAATTTCCCAACCAACCTCTGCATTTGCGCTCCCAGCACCTGCGGCAACTAATTTTTCTTCAATCTGTTTTGCCAGATCCTTAACAATACCTTTTGCCGGATAACCAAGCTTAATAGCAACATTTACTTTATCTGTATCGACGTCAATATTTTTAACTGAATTACTAGCAAGCAAATCTTTGCCAATATAGGGATCTTGAATCTCTTTAAGTACAGCTTCTACTTGCTCTTTGGTAAGCTCGGCCATGCTATATATGCTCCTGGAATAATTACTAAAGTTATGAGGATTTATGCGAATTGGGCTGTACTATATCACGCTAGATTTAGCAGCAAAGATCCCGATTTGAGTAGCCCACTGAATGTGAAAAAGGTGCACAAATATGACATTAACCCCTATATTTACAATGATAAAAATAGCAGATTTAAAACCAACCTGCTAAGGTGGCCCGCGCTTTCAATACGTCAAATTGATAACTTAAAATCCAATAATTAAACAAAAACTATCCTGTGAACAAAACGATACTCGTCACCAGTGCACTTCCGTATGCCAATGGTCCTATCCATATCGGTCATTTGGTTGAATACATTCAAACCGATATCTGGGTTCGCTTTCAGAAGATGCTTGGTAACGATTGTATTTATATCTGCGCAGATGATGCGCACGGAACACCAATCATGTTACGGGCTCAACAAGAAGGAATTACGCCTGAAGAATTAATTGCCAAAGTAAAACAAGAACATGAAAAAGATTTTTCTGATTTCCTAATCGAGTTTGACAACTATCACTCCACTCATTCAGAAGAAAACAAGAAGCATGCAACAACAATTTACCAGCGTTTAAAAGACAACGGACACATCACTACTAAAACCGTAACGGATCTTTTCGACCCGAAAGAAAATGTTTTCTTACCTGACCGTTTTGTTAAGGGTGAATGCCCTAAGTGTCATGCAAAAGACCAGTATGGCGATAATTGTGAAGTATGTGGTGCCACCTATACCCCTGCAGACTTAATCAATCCTTTTTCTTCAGTNNGGTTTTGAAATTCCAGATGCTCCAGGTAAATATTTTTATGTATGGCTAGATGCGCCAATTGGTTATATGGCCAGCTTGCAGCAGTATTGCGACCGCACTAATAAGGAGTTTGATAGTTATTGGGATGCGAACAGTGATGCAGAAGTGTATCATTTCATCGGCAAAGACATTGCTTACTTCCATATGTTGTTTTGGCCCGCCATGCTACATGGCGCGAACTATAGAATTCCGACCGCGGTTTATTGTCATGGCTTCTTAACCGTAGATGGTGCAAAGATGTCTAAATCACGCGGTACTTTTATTAAAGCACGCACTTATCTTGATCATCTACAACCCGAATATTTGCGTTATTACTTTGCAGCTAAATTAGGGCCTGGTGTTAACGATCTCGATTTGAATCTCGACGACTTCCAGCAACGAGTAAATAGCGATGTAGTAGGAAAACTTGTCAATATTGCGAGCCGCTGCGCGGGTTTCATCACCAAGAAATTTGACAGCCAGCTCACCGCAAACTTTAACGAGGAGTGCGCTCATGCATTCGAGCTTGCGGTAGAAAAAAATAATCAAATAAAAAATTACTATGAAGCGCGAAAATATTCTGAAGCCATGCGAGTCATTATGTCAGTTGCAGATATAGCCAATCAAATCATTGATGCTAATAAGCCATGGGAGCGAATCAAGAAAGAAGAAAATCGAACAGAAGTACACCAAGTATGTAGCTTTGGCTTAAACATGTTTTGCTTGTTAATCGGTTATTTAAAACCAGTGTTACCAGAATTAGCCAATAAGTCAGAAAACTTTCTGAATATAGAATTTACATGGGACAGCCTCTACAACGGACAACCCATGCCCGAAGGTCACCAAATAAATAAATTCAAACCTTTAATCACTCGAATTGAAAAAGAGCGAATAGATAAAATGATAGAAGATTCAAAACAGGATGCAGCTCCCGTTGCTAGCGATCCAATCAGTGATGAAATTACCTATGATGATTTTTCTAAGTTAGATTTTAGAGTCGCGAAAATTGTAAAAGCGAAGCATGTTGAAGGTGCGGATAAGCTACTGCAACTTACCTTAGACTTAGGCGAACCTACTGGCGGAATACAAAAAAATGTTTTCGCGGGCATTAAATCTGCCTATGCTCCGGAAGATATTGAAGGGCGACTAACTGTAGTGGTTGCAAATCTTGCGCCACGTAAAATGCGCTTTGGTATGTCAGAAGGCATGGTATTAGCTGCAGGGCCTGGTGACAAAGATATCTTCTTATTGAGCCCAGATGATGGCGCCAAGCCTGGAATGCGTGTTAAATAAAGTGTGGATAGCATTAGCAACATTATTCCAACCGGTAAGTATATCGCGCGAATAAAAGAGGAAGAATGCATTGGCTGCACGCTGTGCATAAAAGCTTGCCCATTTGATGCCATTGTTGGTGCATCAAAACAACTACATACTGTAATTATTCAATACTGCACTGGTTGCAAATTGTGCATACCTCCTTGTCCTGTAGATTGCATTGAACTAGATAATAATTTTGAATTTTCTGATACTTGCAAAGACTTATCTAAGCATCAGCAAAGTGAGTTAAAAAAGTCTTTTGCTATTTTTTCACGCAATAATAAAGAACGTCGTGAAAAAAGATTAGCGGATGCTCTACAAGCCAAACAAGCTGCGTTTGAGCGAAAAAAACAAGAATTGATGAAACAGTAGCACTTCACACAACCCCGCAATGAATAAAGACAAACGAAAAGAAATTTTTCGCCGGTTAAAAAAAGCTAACCCAGCACCTAAAACTGAGCTAGCACATAAATCTAATTTTGAATTACTTATTGCGGTCATTTTATCTGCTCAAGCAACGGATGTCAGTGTTAATAAAGCAACTAAGGAATTATACAAAGTAGCTAATACACCAAAAAAAATATTAGGCTTGGGCGAAACAGGCCTTAAAAAATATATTAAGTCTATTGGCCTATATAACAGCAAAGCTAAAAATATCATTAAAACTTGTAAGATTTTAATTGATGACTATCACTGTCGCATTCCAGATGATCGCGACACCTTACAAAAACTACCAGGGGTAGGAAGAAAGACTGCAAATGTCGTATTGAATAATGCCTTTGGTCAACCCACTATCGCAGTTGATACTCATATTTTCCGTGTCTCTAACCGAACAGGAATTGCGCCTGGCAAAGATGTGTTAAAAGTTGAACTCGGTCTCGAAAAGTTTGTGCCTGATGAATATAAATTACACGCTCATCATTGGCTGATTTTACATGGCCGATACACCTGTGTTGCACGAACTCCCAAATGCGGCGAATGCTCTATTATTGATCTGTGCGAATTCCGCCATAAAAATATAACTTGATATAATAATATTTATAAGTTTTCAAATTTAATTTTTTTCACATCTCTCTGAACTAAACCTGCTCTTACCCCTCTTATTACAAAGTGGCAATCATGGCCTGTTTAGAAATCGAACACCTATATTCAACTAATTACACTGTAGATGTAATAATTAACAATAAATTCAGGTCTAAAATAGCAGAACTAATAAGATTCAAAAATTTCATTGTAATTAACTCATTAATTTGGAGAAGTAAGACATGTCTAAGAAAAACGAAATCACACCTCTATCCATCGCAGTTGGCGCAGCACTTGCTGCGAGTGCATTCACAATGACAGCCGCAAATGCCGAATCAAACCCATTTGAAATTAACACTCTTTCTTCTGGTTATATGGTTGCGGAGAATGACGCCGAAGGCAAATGTGGTGAAGGCAAATGCGGTGGCGACA
>JBOEHC010000029.1:0-2946 GCA_050633765.1 Gammaproteobacteria bacterium | reverse complement strand
GAAGGTAAATGTGGTGAGGAAAAAACAGAAGGATAAACCACGCGAAGTAAATACTACTTCATAATCTTTACAAAAACGGCGGACTAATTAGTTCGCCGTTTTCTTTGCAGATTAATACATCGGCTGATACATATAATTTTCAACCCGCTGTTGTAAATTTTCAGGATTTTGTATTGAGCTAACATTGCTTGCAATAGCTTCCCCTGCTACTGCTAGCGCTATCTGAAGAGACACGGCGCGTATATCGTCTAAAGGTGGGTAAATTGATCCCAACGCTATGTCTTCATCTCTAACCATATCCGCTAATGTTTTTGCAGCAATCAGAAACATATCTTCTGAAATTAGCGAAGCTTCACTCATTACTGCACCTAAACCAATTCCTGGAAATATGTATGCATTATTCCCTTGCCCAGGATTAAAAATTTGATCGTTAAATTTCACTTCTGGAAATGGGCTACCACTAGTAAAAATGGCACGACCTTGCGTCCACTCATAGGCTTGTTGAGCTGTACATTCTGCACGTGACGTGGGATTTGATAAAGCAAATAACGCCGGACGATCATTAATCTCAGCCATCAGCTCTACCGCTTCCTGAGTAAATGTTCCAGGAAAACCTGTTGCACCAATTAAAATATGAGGTTTTATCTGTTTAATTGCAGATATAAAATCAGTGAATGAATGATCATGAGCGTAAGGTAGATTATGGGGCAACAAATCATCACGAGAATTCACTATTAGCCCCTTTACATCCACAAACCACAACTTCTTTCGTGCCTCGGATTCACTAAAGCCTTCTTTCTGAAATGCATAAGTAATTAAATCTGCAATTCCAGTAGCAGCCGATCCGGCACCTAGAAACATTATGCGCAAATCTTTAAACGCAGTACCTGAAATACGTGTTGATGCATACACGCCTGCTAACGCAACACCCGCAGTACCTTGAATATCATCATTAAAACATAATGTTTGATCACGATATTGATTCAGCAAACGATAGGCATTAGGAGTAAGAAAATCTTCAAACTGAATAAGAGCTTTTGGATAAGCTGCTTGAACCGCGCCCACAAATTCTTCTACCAAAGCATCATACTCATCACCCTGCACTCTTTTATGCCTCAAACCTAAATAAAGAGGGTCATCTAATAATTCTTGATTATTCGTGCCAACATCAATCATTACCGGCAAACAATGCTTTGGCTGTATTCCTGCACAAGCGACATATAATGCTAGTTTGCCGATTGGAATTCCCATCCCATTTGCACCCAAATCGCCCAAACCTAATATTCGCTCACCATCCGTTATCACTATCACACGCACATCATCTTCAGGCCAATTAGCAAGAATGTCTTGAATATTGCCTTGATCTTTTATTGTTATATAGATGCCTTTAGGTTGACGAAAAATTGCTGCAAACTCTTTACATGCCTGCCCAACCGTAGGCGTATAGATTAGCGGCATGACCTCTTGAATATTTTCTAATATTAAGCGGTAATACAGTCTTTCGTTCCTGCTCTGTAATGCAGATAAGAAAATATATTTTTCAATATCAGTATGCTTGCGTCGCATATTTTGTAGGGCACGATTCAACTGAACATCAGGATCAGAGACTCCTGGAGGTAACAATCCACGTAATTTATACTTATCTCGTTCTTCGTCAGTAAAGGATGTACCTTTATTTAATGCAGGATTGAAAAGAACATCGAAACCCGATGCAGTTTTATTGTCACTCATAACATTTAAGGAACTCTAGAGCTAGAGTTCTGGTGAATTTACTACTAACATTTTATTCACTTGCATGTCCTCAATGGTGTAAGGAATACCGCCTACACCTAATCCAGACTGCTTAAGACCCGCAAAGGGCATACCATCAACACGAAAAGCTGAGTGATCATTTAGCATAACTGCTGAAGCATCCATCCTCTTATATACACGCATTGCAGTATCTAATTTATTAGTGAACACCGAAGCTTGAAAAGAGAATGGCAAAGCATTGGACTGCTCAATTGCCCAATCTATATCCTCATACTCATACACACATACTACCGGTCCAAAAATTTCCGCAGTACTCACTGTACTCGTTAACGATGCATTGGCTAATACCGTGCATTGATAACTTGTTTCGCTAACGGCCTCACCACCCACAACACATTTTGCACCATCACGTTTTGCTTCGCTCACCCAATTATGCACACGCTCTACTTCTGCTGGACGTATTAGTGGGCCAACATCGGTAGTTTCATCTGTAGGGTCACCGATACGCTGTTGCTGTGCATAATGAGCAAGCTGTTCAGTAAAAGAATTAGCTAATGCTTTATGCGCAAATACACGTTGAACTGAAACACAAACTTGCCCAGCATGATAAAACCCACCTTTCCCTAGCTTCTGCACTGCACTGCTTACATCTGCATCATCTGCAAGAATTACTGGTGCTGCGCCACCATGTTCTAACGCACAGCGTACGCCTGGCGCGAGTTTAGAGCGCAGCATCCAACCCACTTTCGCACTTCCAATAAATGTAAAAAAGCCAACACGTTCATCGGTTACAAGTTTCTCAGCAACTTCTAGACTGTCTGGTATGACGGCTTGACACCATTCACTGGGCAAACCCGCTTGCCAAAGTAGTTCTACAAAATTAAAGCATGAGATGGGAGTATCTTCTGCAGGCTTAACAATAACCGGACAACCAGCAGCAACTGCGGCAGCCACCTGATGCACGATTAAATTTAGAGGGTGATTAAATGCACTTACTGCAACCACCACACCGATGGGTTCTTTTTGTGTAATTGCAATACGCTGCATAGAGGATGCTGACGTGCCCATTGGAATGATTTCGCCTTGATCTGTTTTCAAGGTTTCAATACATAAATGCAGACCATCGATAGCGCGTGACACTTCTACTTTAGAATCAACTAATGGCTTACCACCTTCTTGTGCAGCTTCAACCTC
>JBOEHC010000028.1:0-13532 GCA_050633765.1 Gammaproteobacteria bacterium | reverse complement strand
CAAAAACGTGAACTTCATCACAATCCTACCAGGCCTATTTTAGGTAGGGTATTCATATAAGAATAATAAAAATGTTAGTTTTTATTTTAGGGATTGAGATGAACGAAGTTAACCCATTGGAAAGGCGTAACCATAACGACCGCCGCACTTCCATGCAAGCTGCACAATTTCCCATCATCACACGTAATGGCGTGTGCGTGAGAAGTGATCGTCGACGATTACCTGATCGCCGCGTAGCTAGAATTGAGGTAGATGAAGCACATGTTCGAGAAGAGGTTTTTGACCTTCTTTTTGACAATTCCGAAGCTAACACTGCAAATAACTAAGAACATGCAAAGCGTATCGATGAACGTAGTCATTAATTTCATTTGCTTGTAGTAGTAAAGCCAATCTTTATTTAAGGAAATACTTTCCTTACAATACTCAAATAGCATCCTCTAAAACTTGCCGATAGATTGCTATCGGAGGATATTCATGTCATGCATCGTCGTGAATTTATCTGCTTTAGTCTAGCCAGCGCAACGTTAGTCGCAATCCCTACGATTGGCTCACTTAAACCTAATTCCATTTTAACTCGAGACATCCCCTCCTCTGGAGAAATCATTCCTGCTGTCGGAATGGGCACTTGGCTTACCTTTGATGTAGGTTCGAGTAAGTCTAAAATTGAGATTCGTACAAAAGTACTTGAACATTTTTTTAATAATGGCGGCGGTCTTATTGACTCCTCACCAATGTATGGCTCTGCACAAAAAGTACTAGGCAAATGTTTTCAACAGCTAACACCACCAAAATCCTTTTTTTCTGCTACAAAAGTCTGGACACCAGGAGAATGGTTGGGTATTCAACAAATGAAAGCCTCTGAAAATCTTTGGCGCTTGAAAGAGTTTGATCTAATGCAAATACATAATCTACTTGATTGGGCAACACACCTAAAAACGTTACGAGAATGGAAAGAATCTAAACGTATCCGTTACATTGGTGTTACCACGTCACATGGACGTCGACATGAAGAATTAATTAAAATCATGCAAACGGAAACCCTTGATTTTGTACAATTTACTTACAACATTGCACATACCGAAGCAGAACAACACTTACTACCACTTGCAGCGGAAAAAGGCATAGCGGTTATTATAAATCGACCGTTTGACGGCGGTAAACTATTCAATAAAATTGAAAATAAACCTCTGCCTGAATGGACAAAAGAATTTAATTGTCATAACTGGGCACAATATTTCCTGAAGTTTATTCTTTCACACCCTACAGTTACTGTTGCAATTCCAGCAACTTCACGTACAGATCATATGGATGAGAATATGGGTGCGCTTGATGACATACTGCCTGACGCGAAAATGAGAAAAAAAATGCATTCTCACTACTTATCTATTTAAGCAATTCAATAAAATTGTAGGTTCTTTACTTCTAACGCTTGCTCATCAAACGCAATTAACAATTCTCTAACGCGATGCTTATCGATCTAACTTTCTTGATAGTTATCAAAATACTCTTGAAATTCAGCTTGAGAGATTTTGGTCTCTGTCACTTCTAAGCCCACTGTTTGACCTGCAAAAACCTCACGACGATTTTTAACTACAGTTTTCCCGTTTAAATCTTCTAAAGGAAATTCATCTAATTGTGTAACAGAGCGACGCTCACGCCGTAACATAACGCTGGAAGTGTTTTCGATTGTTCTATATTTCATGGACTTGTTATTATTATTGGGAACAGTACGTTATGCCACAACTATTAAACATGCTGTGAAACAAGTCACACAAAATATTTGGTATTTTCTGAAATATCACTATCAAAATACTTTAGGATATTCGACAGATAAATATAGTTAGACAAGATTAAGACTGGTTAAAAAAAGCCCTCTATTACAGAGGGCTTTTTATCAATTTGGCGGAGAGGGAGGGATTCGAACCCCCGGACCCTTACGAGTCAATGGTTTTCAAGACCACCGCATTCGACCACTCTGCCACCTCTCCGTGGTGTGGTCGTGATAGTAATTTTTAAGCCGGCAAGCATACCTGAATGGCATAGGGAACCGCTATACCTTGAAGTGTCTAAATATATTGATAGTTTGGGCTTGAATTAGTCAAAAATACCATTATGTTAATAATATAGGATTTATATATAGGAGAAATATCCGTAATGAGCGATTCTCAATTTTCTGCAAAAGATATTGCCCGTGAGAGTGCATTATCAACCAATAAGGTGCTTCGTAATACCTATGCACTTTTATCTGTAACGCTAATATTTAGTGCATTCATGGCCATGGTATCTACCATGATGAACATTGGCTATGGCGCTAGCCTGGCCTGCTCGTTTGGTGCTCTGGCACTCATCTGGTTTGTACTGCCTCGTACTGCTAATTCAGGAGCAGGCATCGCAGTAGTATTTGCCTTCACCGGCTTACTAGGTTTTGGCTTAGGCCCTATTCTCAACCATTATTTGAGTATGGCTAATGGTGGCGAACTTATCGCTACAGCAATGGGTGGGACAGCAATAATATTCTTAGCTTTGTCAGGGTACGCACTTACTACGCAACGTGATTTCAGCTTTCTGGGTGGATTCTTATTTGCCGGCCTAATTGTTGTGTTATTAGCAGCCTTCGCTGGAATGTTTTTGCAAATGCCAGGATTATTTCTTGCGATCAATGCAGCGGTCATATTGTTATTCAGTGGCTTCATCTTATTCGATACTAGTCGAATCATTAACGGTGGTGAAACCAACTATATTATGGCGACCACAGGAATATTCTTAAGTATTTATAATATATTTACCTCTCTGTTACATTTGTTGGGCTTCGCAAGCGATTAATAAAGTTACTACTAGTAAGTACTGATGAGCGGATTAGAGATTGGATACGCAATATTAATTGCGTGTTTAATCTTTTTCATTTATCCAGCGGCAAAACATTGGTTAAAAAATAGTCCAAAAGCGGAAGGCGGTGATTGGCAAGCTTTCCTTTTACCCATTAGCCTAGTAATCGCTTTTGTTGCTGGCTTGATGTGGCTCGTGAGCCGTTAAACACTTTCTCCTTAAGATAAAAGCCTCTTATCTAGAGGCTTTTTTATTTATTTCAATAAGGTAGATCAATATCTTAATTTAAATTCACTAATGAAATCTTATTTATTCTAATCTCGAAAGTTATTAAATTGTAATGGCAACCCAAGTTCAGCTTCTTTTAGCAACGCCATTATCTTCTGCAAATCATCCCGCTTCTTTCCAGTTATACGTATTTTCTCTCCTTGAATGGCCGCCTGCACTTTAACTTTAGAATCCTTTATCAATTTAACCATTTTCCTAGCTGTATCTTTATCTACACCTTGACGTAATGTAATCTGTTGGCGAGCTCTCATATTCGCCTCATCTACCTTGCCACGATCCAGACACATCACATCAATGCCACGCTTAGCCATCTTGGTAATTAAAATATCGTATACCTGGTCTAGCTGAAATTCAGATTGAGCCTCTATTCGCAAATTAGGCTCTTCTTGTGCAACTTTGGCATCAGAGCCTTTAAAATCGTAGCGATTAGAAATTTCACGATTCGCCTGATCAATGGCATTGGTTAATTCATGTGCTTTCACTTCAGAAACTGTATCAAATGATGGCATTATTGAATTTCTCCAACTACAAATAATTAATTCAGGCGTAATTATAGAATGTCTAGATTAGCGATCCTATTAGGCACGGGCAATGCCATCCTCGCTATTTTGTGTGGAGCATTTGCCGCCCATGCAATACAAAACACTTTAAGCAGTAGAATGCTTGAGGTATTCAATACTGCTGTCGACTACCACCTATATCATGCTCTTGGCTTAATCCTTGTTGGTTTGCTAATAGAGCATCACCCTAGTTCTAAGTCTTTAAAATCAGCTATCTACGTAATGCTATTTGGGATAATTGTATTTTGTGGCAGCCTGTATGCATTAAGTCTCACTGGTATTACAAGATTAGGGATGATTACGCCTTTTGGTGGAATTGCGTTCATTATTGCTTGGTTTTTAGTCTTTGTAGCTTTTATCAAAAAACACTAATTAAGATTGTTGATATTTACAATAATGATTTTTGTGGAGAATCATTGTTCGAAACATTTAAACAGACCTCTACAACGTCACCTACATTAATTACCCCACCTTTTCGAACTATTGCATTGACTCCACCATGATTGCGCATAGCGTTAAACCCACCATAGCCCAACTTTTCTTCCATTTTTTTACACGGTGCACAATTACCGGTAATTTCAAGCTCAGCATCATTTATTTTTAGATTGTGTCTAAGCAAAATACTTAAGTTAATGCCTGACACTACGATATTACGTCGTAATGCTTCAGGTAATATCTTGTTTTTTTGCAATAAAGACTCCATCACAGCAAAATACTCAGCTTGAATTAAAGTAACTTGTCTTTTACTGCCTGGTTTTTGTGCAGATTTATCCCCAGCTAATCCATGGTCGAGTAATAATTCGGCCGTTTCTACCTGTAAAACATTTTTATTGTTCTTATTTCTTAACCCAATCCATTCTATTTTGCCTGCTTTAAGAAAATGGGTTTTTAATTCACTTATTGAAGACATAAAATATTTAATGAAACTTTATTCAAAAATGATTTACAGCACACATTCTAGTTTGTAAAATGGTATAAAATCACTTCTGATTGAGTAGTTGTACATTGCAATCTAAAACAGCACTCAGCTATTCGAGTTAGTATAACGAAAGTCCAGAGCAAGTAATTTTATTACCGAGTCCCCAAACCTACGTTATTTATTTAATGTAGGTCCCGAAGCCAGCGCGCCCCAACCCGCGCTGGCTTTTTTATTTCCGATTATAATTGCTTTGTAAGTTTATCCATTCCGTGCATATAAGGTTTCAATACATCAGGAATGGTAATATTGCCGTCTTTATCTTGATAGTTTTCAAGAACAGCAACTAACGTTCTGCCAATTGCTAAACCTGATCCATTCAATGTATGCACATGCTCAGGTTTTTTTGTAGCAGGATTTTTCCATCTTGCTTTTAGTCTACGTGCCTGAAAATCTTGAAAATTACTACATGAAGAAATTTCACGATAAGTATTCTGCGCAGGTAACCAAACTTCAATATCATAGGTTTTCGCCGAAGAAAAACCTAAATCACCCGTGCACAAGGTAACAACACGATAGGCAAGATTTAACTTTTGTAAAATTTTTTCTGCATGACTCACTAATTCTTCCAGCATTCTCCAAGAAGCATCTGGTTTGACGAGCTGCACCATTTCTACTTTTTCAAACTGATGTTGACGAATCATACCGCGAGTATCTTTACCATATGACCCTGCTTCAGAGCGAAAACACGGCGTATGGCAAACATATTTAATAGGTAATTGTTCTTCTTTTGCTATGCGATCCCGCCATATATTAGTAACTGGCACCTCTGCAGTTGGGATTAAGTAATAGTCATTTTCGTGATGAAGCTTAAAGAGATCTTCTTCAAACTTAGGCAATTGTCCCGTACCAGTAAGGCTCTGAGCATTTACGATGTAAGGCACATAAATTTCTTCGTAACCATGCTCAGATGTATGCATGTCAATCATGAATTGTATGAGCGCACGATGAAGTTTCGCAATTCCACCCTGCATTGTTACAAAACGACTTCCAGTGATTTTCGCTGCTGTCTCAAAATCTAACCCGCCTAAACTCTCGCCCAAATCAACATGGTCTTTGACTTCAAAGTCGAAATTAGGGATATCGCCCCATTTACGAACCTCTTGATTATCCTTTTCACTATTACCATCAGGCACAGATGCATCAGGAAGATTTGGTAATTCATACATCCAGGTCTGTAATTCACCAAGCACAACTTCTAATTTAGCTTCATTAGTCTTTAAATCTTGATTGATTTGCTCCATAGAAGCCACTATTTCACTAACGTCTTCACCTTTAGACTTAGCCTGCCCGATGAGTTTAGAATTTTTATTGCGCTGGCCTTGTAGTTCTTCTGTTTGAACTTGTAATGCTTTGCGTTGTTCTTCTAAATCAGAAAATCTTTTTTTATCTAAAATAAGTCCGCGACGACTTAAATGCTTTGCGACTTCATCAAATTCAGTACGTAATAATTTTGGATCTAACATAAATTAATTAATATAAAAAACTATTGAGTTAAAATGACTAGATGGCTCGAGCTAAGCCCAAACCTAAAAAACATGCAATCAAGCACAAACCAACACTTAATAAAACATTACTTATTGCAATAAGATAATTGCCTTGATGGACAAGATTTAGCGTTTCCAACGAAAAAGTTGAAAACGTTGTAAATCCACCAAGCACACCCACCAATATAGCAAAGCGCAATTCTTCAGACACGGAGATACGTTCTAATAACATAAATGATAGAAAGCCTATCAATAATGAACCTATAACATTTACCAGCAAGGTTCCATACGGAAACGTGGTTCCAAACCAGTGAGCAGATTGCATTTGAATTAAATACCTCAACACTGAGCCAATTGCTCCACCTATGGCAACACTCACCAAAATCAACATTTCTCTCCTACCAATATGTTTTATTGTACGCCTCTTACTTGCCCCGAATGGTATCAATCAATGGTATATTGCGATATATCGAATTAGTAATCATTAATTAAGCTCAGTTAATATATGTCTAGCTCTTCCATCTCAACTGCAGACCTTGCACATCAATTTTGTCGCGTATTGCCAAGAGAAGCAGTATTAGACAAAGATGCGCAACTTAAGCCTTATGAATGCGACGCGCTAACGGCTTATCGGCAACTACCTCGTCTAGCTTTGCTACCTAGCACAACGAGTGAAGTTCTAGAAATCGTGAAAATATGCAAAGAATTTAACATTCCAATTGTAGCCCGTGGTGCTGGTACTAGTTTATCTGGCGGGGCATTACCGCACAAAGATGGTGTTCTTCTCAATTTAGCCAAACTCAATAAAATTATTGAAATCGATACAAGTAATCGTACTGCTATCGTACAGCCTGGAGTACGAAATCTCGCAATATCTGATGCCGCAAAGCCATACGGCCTTTATTACGCTCCTGACCCTTCTTCGCAAATTGCTTGCACGATTGGTGGCAACATTGCTGAAAATTCCGGTGGCGTGCATTGCCTTAAATACGGCCTTACTTTACACAACATATTGGCGCTGAAAGTATTAACTATTGACGGCGAAATTTTAGAGCTGGGTGGAAAATCTTTTGACTCTTCTGGATTTGATCTGTTGTCATTGATGACTGGTTCAGAAGGTATGTTAGGTATTACTTTAGAAGCTACAATAAAATTACTTCCACACCCACATGATAGAAAAGTTTTGTTAGCTGCGTTTGACCGAATTCAAGCAGCAGGAGATGCGGTGAATGGAATTATATCCAACGGCGTGATCCCTGCAGGTCTAGAAATGCTAGACCAACTTACCATTCAAGCTACAGAGATGTATTGCAGTCCAGGTTACCCGCCTAATGCGGCCGCAATTTTGATTTGTGAGTTAGATGGATATGACGAAGAATTAGAAGCACAAATTCATTTAGTTAAAAAGATACTCAACAATCATCATGCCATTGAAATTCGCGTAGCAAAAGACAAGCAAGAAGCAGAATTACTCTGGCTTGGACGCAAAGCCTCTTTCCCTGCATTAGGTAATTTAACTCCTGATTACTATTGCATGGATGGCACCATACCCAGAAAATATTTAGCGCAAGTATTAGAAAATATAAGCAAGCTATCTACAAAATTTGGTTTACGAGTTGCTAATGTTTTTCATGCAGGAGATGGCAATCTCCATCCAATAATTCTTTATGATGCAAATGCACCGGGTGAACTTGAAACTGCAGAGAAATTAGGCGGGAAAATTTTAGAACTATGCATAGAAGCTGGTGGCACTATTACAGGCGAGCACGGTGTTGGAGTAGAGAAACTCAACCAAATGTGCGTGCAATTTAGTGAAGCTGAACTAAATACATTTCATGCCATAAAGGCAGCATTTGATGAAAATGAATTACTAAATCCAGGCAAAGCTATCCCTACGCTACATCGTTGTGCGGAATTTGGAGCTATGCATGTGCACCATGGCAATCTGCCACACTCAAACCTCCCGCGTTTTTAATGCTTAATATTTCAAATTCCCATGACTGATTGCACAAACGACATTGCAGCTAAAATTCAAGATGCATTTCAGCAAAAACAAGCTCTTCATATTCATGCAGGAAATACGAAAAGTTTTTATGGCAGAAAAATTCAAGCTCAACCACTTTCAATGGTTCAGCATGCAGGTGTAATTGAATACGAACCATCAGAACTTTATATAACCGCTAGAAGTGGGACATCGTTAACGGAGATTGAGCAAACCATAGCCGATCAGAATCAGATGCTACCGTGTGAACCTCCACACTTTGGAATCAATGCTACTTTGGGTGGCATGATATCTAGCGGTCTTTCAGGTTGTAGGCGAGTTAGTGCAGGCAGTGTCCGTGATTGTATATTAGGAACCGATATACTTAATGGTAAAGGAGAAGCGCTGCATTTCGGTGGCAAAGTAATGAAAAATGTGGCTGGTTATGATGTATCGCGACTCATGTGCGGCGCACTCGGTACGTTAGGCGTGATCCTATCTGCTAGCATACGTTTATTACCAAAGCCTGAATGCGAACATACTATCGCACTGACATTGGATAGCAAAACAGCCATTGCTAAAATGAATGAATGGGCTAACTCACCAATACCAATTTCTGCAACCTTTTATGATGGTGAAATGTTGTATATCCGCTTATCTAGCTCATTGTCGGCCGTTAATGCTTGCAAAAAAGAAATTGGAGGCGAAGCAATAGATCAATGTGATATGTTTTGGAAAGCAATTAAAGAGCATACACACGATTTTTTTAATGCTGAAAAACCTTTGTGGAGGTTATCCGTTCCCCCGAGCACTGAAACTTTAAACATAGCGGGAGAAAATATTCTTGAGTGGAATGGCTCTTTACGCTGGTATCTCAGCGATATGGATGAATCTACTATTCGAGTAGAAGCTGAACGCGTAGGAGGACATGCCACGCTATTTAAAGGAGATGCTAACGAACAAGTTTTTCACCCTCTTTCTAGCGCATCGATGAAAATTCACAAAAAGCTTAAACATGTGTTAGATCCCGCCGGTATTCTAAATTCTGGAAGGATGTTTGCCGAGTTATAATCACCTATGCAAACGTCATTCTCAGCTGAATTTTTACAAACCAAAGACGGTCAACGGGTTAATGGAATCTTACGTAAATGCGTACATTGTGGATTTTGTAATGCTACTTGCCCCACTTACCAAGTCACGGGAGATGAGTTAGATGGTCCACGTGGCCGCATATATTTAATTAAAAATTTCTTTGAAGATCAAAAAGAGCATCAAAATTCACAAATAGATAACAATATCGGTTTAAAGCATCTAGATCGTTGCTTAACTTGCTTAGCTTGTGAAACCACCTGCCCCTCGGGCGTGAAGTATGGTGAACTGGTTGATATAGGCAGGAAACATATACGTGACAAATCAAAGCGCTCATTAACGAGCAAGCTGAAAAGAAAATTAATACTATACACATTCTCTAAGCCCACTTTATCAAAAGTAGCCTTCACGCTGGCACAACTACTCAAACCCCTGTTACCTCTCTCTTTAGCGAAAAAGGTGCCTAGTAAGCAATCATTACCAGAACTAAATTCCAATCTATCGTTCACTAAAAAAGTGTTAACCATCAAAGGATGCGTGCAATCTTCTGCAGCCCCTCAAATAAATGCAGCGGCAGCAAAAGTATTTCAGAACTCAGAAATTCTAATAGAAGAAACAAATTCAAAGTGCTGCGGTGCTCTTGCTTTTCACTTAACTGAAATCAATACAGCACATCAAACTATCCGCGATAATATTGATAATTGGTATGAAAAACTTACTAATGGGTATGAGTATTTATCAATAACTTCAAGTGGTTGTAGTAGTTTTATAAAGCAATATAGCATTATCATGCAAGATGACAAAGACTATGCAGAAAAAGCCAATTTCATTGCTGAACGCTGCCGAGATATATCTGAATTGGCAAAAGACATCAAACCAAACGACTCAGACAAAAAATCAAAGACAGTCGCATTCCACAGCCCCTGCACACTACAGCATGGCCAAAATATTAATGGTGTTATAGAAGCCAAATTACAATCTGCAGGATACACATTGGTTGACTTTAGAGATGGGCACTTATGTTGTGGTTCGGCAGGCAGTTATTCATTATTGGAAGATAAGCTATCTACAGAATTATTAAATAATAAAATCAATTGCCTAGAAGAAAATCATCCAGACATCATTGCAACCGCTAATATCGGCTGTCTAATGCACTTACAGTCTGGAACAGACATTCCCGTCAAACATTGGATTGAATTACTAAATTGAGAAATGAGGATATCTTGATGGATTTGGGTACTGTCGCGTCCTCTGAATCAATAATATTTTCTATCTTTATCATTTTTACCAGTGCGGCCATTTTAGCAACACTCGCTTTATTCGCACGACAAGCACTATTAGTCGCCTATATAGCAGTAGGCATTATTCTTGGACCCTCAGTTCTTAATTTCGTACCGGATACTGAATTTTCACGTCAAATTGCCAAAGTTGGCATTATGTTTTTGCTATTTTTGCTGGGCTTAAATTTACATCCACAAAAACTCTTTGCCTCAATAAAGCAATCTACTCTAATCACTCTAGTAGCCTCGTTGGTTTTTGCTTTCATCGGATTTATCGCAGCATGGGCACTAGATCTGTCTCGCATAGATCAATTGGTAATCGCCGGCGCATTTATGTTTTCTAGCACGATCATTGGGCTTAAATTACTACCGACAACTGTACTTCACCACCAGCATGTAGGCGAAATTATTATCAGCATCTTATTATTACAAGATATCCTGGCAATCATTCTTTTGCTTTTAATCGAAACACAAGGGTCAAATAACCACGCACTTTTTGCACTTGGAAAACTTGCGCTTGCTCTACCTGCATTAATTGCTTTTGCATTCTTAATTGAGCGTTTTGTTTTAATTAAGCTAATGAGTAAATTCGATAAGATTAAAGAGTATATATTTTTGTTAGCTATTGGTTGGTGTTTAGGCATTGCAGAGCTAGCCCATTATATTGGCTTATCACACGAAACGGGTGCATTTATTGCCGGTGTATCCATTGCAGTTGGTCCTATTTCTTTTTATATATCAGAAAGTCTCAAACCGATACGCGATTTTTTCTTGGTTATCTTCTTTTTTTCATTAGGTGCTAGTTTAGATATAGGATTAGCCTGGAAGCTACTGGTGCCCGCCATCATAACGTGCACTGCTCTGCTACTGATAAAGCCATATGTATTTAAATTTTTAATTCAAAAAAGTGGTGAATCTGAGCAAGATTCAAGTGAAATAGGTATTCGTTTAGGGCAACTCAGTGAGTTTTCATTATTACTCGGTTTTGTAGCGTTCAGCGCTGGATTGATATCGCTTGAAGCATCAAACTTTATTCAAGTATGCACGATTGTGAGTTTTATCCTTTCAACTTACTTAATTGTGTTGAAATACCCAACTCCAATCGCAATTTCAGATAAATTAAGAAGAGACTAAACTAATATTTTATCTACTTACTATATAAAAAACCTACATAATGTAGTGAAAATAACATCCAGTCACACTTATCTCTCAGTTAACTTATTTTACTAGCAATTGACTCAAGGGTAGTCAAGCGTATACTCATATCAATTGCATTTATACTGATTTGCAATTTTCCGTTGGAATAAGAGTAAAAGCCTTATGCATTACTGAAATACCGCAATGGTATTTAATTAAGACCAACTTATTCCAGGGGTCTATAAATAACTAGGAGGTTAATCATGAATAACGATAATAAATCGGATCAACCTGCTAAGGAAAGCACAACAGAAGAGACAACAGGAATTGTTGGTCCTAAAGTAACTCGCCGTTCTTTTTTAAAAGGTTCCGCTGCAGTTTCAGCTGGTGCAATGGCACCTATGTATTTAGCTGGTATTAGTAAATCTTTTGCTGCTAAAGGCGGTGCCGTTAAAATTGGACATATTGAAGACTTGTCAGGGAACTTAGCGGTCTACGGCGTGCAAAAGGATCACGCTGCACAACTCGCTGTTAGTGAAATTAATGCAGGCCTAACCCTTAAGGGCGGACCAGTAGGATCGGGTGGATTAGGCGCCATGTCTAATCATGCTGCGAACGCACCTGTTATGGGTAATGGAGACAAAGATCTCAAAATGGTCAATGATGGTGGAAAACTTTCACAATCTGGAATGGGTTTTTTTGAAGACGAAGATGTATTGGTTGATTCAGGTGAAGCTGGAATATTAGGTCGTGAAGTTGAGCTTTTAAATACAGATGGGCAATCAAATAATAATATTTGGCAGCAATTAACAAAAAAATTAATCCAAGAAGACAAAGTTGATTGTTTGGTTGCTGGCTTTACCAGTGCAGAGCGAGAAGCTATTCGGCCTATCGTAGATCAATTCAAACAACTTTATATTTACACCAATCAATATGAAGGTGGTGTGGCAGACTCAAATACTTTTTGTACAGGCGCGATTTGTGAACAACAGGTCATCCCTGTAGTGGATTATATGATTCAAAAATTTGGTCCACGAGTCTACACAATTGCTGCTGATTATAACTTTGGACAACTTACTGCTGCTTGGACGCGTGCATTTGCGCCACAAGTGGGTGGTGAAATAATTGGTGAAGAGTTTGTTCCACTAAGTGTTTCGGACTTCACTACTTCGATTGCTAAAGTTCAGGCCGCTAAACCAGACTGGGTATTCACACTACTAGTAGGTTCAAATCAATCTAATTATTACCCACAGGCTGCTGCGACTGGGCTTGAGTATCCTATGGCTTCAACCGTAAACATGGCACAAGGTTATGAGCATCGTCGCTTCAAAGCTCCTTCACTTGATCGCATGTATAACTGTGTGAATTATATTGAAGAAATTCCCACTGCTCGCAATCGTGCCTTTGTCAAACGTTGGTACAAGATGTTCCCAGATGATCCGTACATTGGGCAAATGGCTCAAAACACATACTTCTCAATTCATATGTATGCAAAAGCTGCTCGTATTGCAGGTACAACTGATCAAGAAGAAGTTAAACGTGCATTGGAATCTGGCTTACATATTGAAGCACCAGAAGGTACTGTGTTTATGGAACCATCTACACATCATTGTTCTCATTATATTCGCTTAGCTACTGCAGATGCGAAACATAATGTCAGCTTTGTACGTGAATGGCCTAGCATTCAGCCTTGGTGGTTACAACGACTTGGAGTGAACTTGGTTAAGCATAAGGAGTACAAACGATATATTCCTGATGAAGACCCATTCTTCAAAAGTTGATCTAATAACAACGTTTAAACAACAATAAATCGAAAGGTGTCGACTAACTTGGTAGTCGACACCAAAATCGATGAAGCAACGGAACAGCATTGTCTATGGAAACCGATGCTCTTGCACTGAGCCTGAC
>JBOEHC010000027.1:0-11720 GCA_050633765.1 Gammaproteobacteria bacterium | reverse complement strand
GGTGACGAAATACTCGGTAATGAAACTCGAGTTAAAGTGGTAAAAAATAAATTAGCCCCTCCGTTCAAGAAAGCTGAATTTGAAATTTTATATGGTGAAGGTATTTCAAGACTCGGTGAGTTGATCGATATGGGTGTTGAATATGACATGGTTAATAAAGCTGGTTCATGGTACAGCTATAATGATGAACGTATTGGGCAGGGCAAAGAAAATGCGCGTGCCTATTTGCTTGAAAATCCTGAAATGGCGAATGAGATTGACCAAAGATTGCGTGAACAATTATTGCCAAGTCTTGATGAATTAAATCAAGATATAGAAGACGACGAAACAGCTGAGGAAGAAGCGACTGAAGCCTGATTCTCGTAAGCTGGTTCGATCTATACGAAATACAGCATTTGATATTTTAGCTAGGCGTGAGCATACACGCCTAGAGCTGACTCGAAAGCTCAAAGCTAAAGATTTTACGGATAGTGAAATCGAAGAAATTCTGGAAGTTCTCGCCAACGAAGGCTTGCAAAGTGATGAGCGCTATACGGAAAGCTATGTTCATATGCGTCGTAAGCGCGGCTACGGCCCCTTGAAAATTAAGCAAGAGTTGCAACAGCGTGGAATATCCTCGGGTCTGATTGACATTTATGTCGAATTTAACGACCAGATTTGGCTAGAGACGGCATGTTTGGCATACGAAAAAAAATTTGCTGGTAAAGTGCTAGATTCTGCCAATGAGCGAGCTAAACGCATGCGTTTCCTTCAGTCTCGCGGCTTTACTGGTGATATAATCCAAAAAACTTTTGAATCATTTAGCTAACACACGTAACTGTGTAAGTAAGGGATTATTTCAGCGAGATTAAAGTAGACATGGAACTTAGCTCAGAGCTTCGCAGCGCATTTTTAAATTATTTCAAAGACAATGGCCATGAGATTGTGCCGTCAAGCCCGCTTGTGCCTGGGAATGATCAAACTTTGTTATTCACAAATGCTGGCATGGTGCAATTTAAAGATGTTTTCCTCGGCAAAGAAGTTCTTAAATATACCCGTGCTACCTCAAGCCAGTGTTGTGTGCGGGCGGGTGGTAAGCATAATGATCTAGAAAATGTTGGTTACACTGCAAGGCATCACACCTTTTTTGAAATGTTGGGCAACTTTAGCTTTGGCGATTACTTTAAATCTGAAGCGATTCACTACGCGTGGGATTTTCTTACCAAAGTAGTTGGTTTGCCAGAAGAAAAATTATGGGTGACCGTATTTGAAGACGATGATGAAGCAGCAGATATATGGTTAAACGAAATTAAAGTTGATGCAAATAAACTCGCGCGTATTGGTGCGAAAGATAATTTTTGGTCGATGGGGGATACCGGTCCTTGTGGTCCGTGCACGGAGATATTTTATGATCATGGAGACAAAGTTCAAGGAGGCCCGCCTGGGACACCGGAAGAAGATGGTGATCGTTATGTAGAAATATGGAACTTAGTGTTCATGCAATTTGATCGCGATAAACAAGGTAACTTAAACTCTCTGCCAAAACCTTCAGTGGATACCGGTATGGGTTTAGAGCGTCTTGCTGCTGTTATGCAAGGCGTAACCAATAATTACGACACTGACGTTTTTTCCGGAATCATTCAAGTTGCAGCAGAGCTTGCCAAGGTTAAAGATACATCGACACCTTCTTTACGTGTGATAGCCGATCATATTCGCTCATGCAGTTTTATGATAGTTGATGGCGTAATTCCATCTAATGAAGGTCGTGGTTATGTGTTGCGTCGTATTATTCGTCGCGCAGCGCGGCATGGGAATAAATTGGGAATTACCGAGCCATTTTTTTATAAACTTGTGCTGCCTTTGGTTGACAACATGGGTTCAGCTTATCCGGAGTTAGTTAATGCTCAGCAACGAGTTGAAAAAGTATTAAAAACTGAAGAACAACGTTTTAATGAAACCTTGCATCAAGGGATGCGTATTTTACAAGATGATATCAAAAAATTATCAAATGATACTATATCAGGTGAAACAGTATTTAAACTTTATGATACTTATGGCTTTCCAGCGGATCTAACCGCGGATGTTGCGCGTGAACAGAATTTAAAAATCGATCAAGTTGGGTTCGAAAAAGAAATGGAAGTGCAACGTGAGCGCGGCCGTCAAGCGAGTCGATTTGATGTGGACTACGATGCATCGATTGCAGTAGAAACTCATTCGGAGTTTACCGGCTACGAAAATATTGAGGGTGATGGCACAGTAAAAGAAATATTTGTAAATAATCAATCTGTAAAAGCGATACAAGAAGGTGAATCCGGGTTAGTGGTTTTAGACCAAACACCTTTTTATGCGGAATCTGGTGGTCAAGTCGGAGACCAAGGGGTATTGAAAAACAAGGAGGCTTGTTTTGGGGTGAGTGATACGCAAAAGCAAAGTAATGCGCATGCGCATATTGGCAAACTAACCTCTGGAACATTAAGTGTAGGCGATAAAGTTAACGCCCAGGTTGATGTAACGCGTCGGCAAGCAACGGTTTTAAATCATTCTGCAACACATTTAATGCATGCGGCATTGCGTAAGGTCTTAGGTGAACATGTCCAACAAAAAGGATCATTAGTCGCGCCTGATCGTTTGAGATTTGATTTCTCACATGATGAGCCGATTGGCAGTGAAGATTTACAACAAATTGAAGGTATAGTTAATCATCAAATCCGTTTAAACGCCGAGGCAACAGCAAACATTATGCCTAAAGATAAGGCGCTTGAAGCAGGAGCGATGGCATTGTTTGGTGAAAAATATGGTGATGAAGTACGTGTACTTACGATTGGTGATTTTTCAGTTGAATTGTGTGGTGGCGTGCATGTAAATCGTGCTGGCGATATAGGATTTTTTAAAATCATTTCTGAAACAGGTATTGCATCGGGAGTTCGACGCATTGAAGCGGTAACAGGGAAGGGTGCTATGCTTTGGGTCAAAGATAATGAAGATCAATTAACTAGTATTGCGAATGCAGTAAAGGCATCTAAATCCGAAGCTAAAGATAAAGTAGTTCAACTTGTTGAGCGTAGTCGTTTATTAGAAAAAGAGCTTAATCAACTTAAAGGTAAGCTTGCATCACAAGCGGGCAATGATCTGGCCGACTCTGCAATTGATATTGATGGTATGAAAGTTTTAGCGTACAAAATAGAAGATGCAGATCCTAAATCCATGCGCGACACGCTAGACCAATTGAAAAATAAACTCGGTAGTGCAGCAATCGTGTTAGCAACCAGTAATGGCGGGAAAGTCAGTTTGATTGCTGGAGTGACTAAAGATCAGGTCAGTCGAATCAAGGCAGGTGACTTGGTTAACGCCGTTGCCGTGCAAGTAGGAGGTAAAGGTGGCGGGCGTCCTGATATGGCGCAAGCGGGTGGGACTAATCCGGCTGCATTAGACGCCGCTTTGCAATCTGTTCCTGATTGGATTCGTGAGAATACCTAGCCAATATCTAGTTAATAATAAGCAAATCGCTGATTTCTTTAGTTATCCCTCTAGCATATCTTTGTTCCGGTCATTAGAATCTAGTCGCGTTGAGCCTTATTAAGGCTTAAGAGATTGCATTTATTAAGATAAAACTTCAGGGATAGTTATTTAGCATGGCGCTAATCGTACAAAAATATGGCGGCACTTCTGTCGGTACAGTTGAGCGAATTGAAGCAGTGGCTGAGAAAATCATTGCGAGCAAGGATAAAGGTAATCAAATTGTCGTTGTGGTATCTGCTATGAGTGGGGAAACAAATCGTCTGATTGCTTTGGCTGAAGATGTACAAGGAACTAAAACGCCAACTGGACGAGAGCTAGATGTTCTCGTGTCTACGGGTGAGCAAGTCACCATTGCATTGTTATCCATGGCACTACAAAAACGAGACTGTAATGCTATATCTTGCACAGGGGGGCAACTGAGTATTCGTACTGATAATAAATATAACAAGGCGCGTATTCAGGATATCGATGGCGATCGATTAAAGAAGTTATTAAACGAAGGTAATGTTGTCGTGGTTGCAGGTTTTCAAGGTGTAGATGAAGATGGCAACATTACAACTTTAGGTCGAGGTGGTTCGGATACTACAGCAGTGGCGTTAGCGGCCGCCGCAAAGGCTGATGAATGTCAAATCTACACAGATGTTGATGGTGTTTACACTACTGATCCAAGAGTCGAGCCTAATGCGCGGCGTTTATCGCGCATTACATTTGAAGAAATGCTAGAGATGGCCAGTTTAGGTTCAAAAGTATTGCAAATTCGTGCAGTAGAGTTTGCCGGCAAGTATGACGTGCCACTTAGAGTTCTATCATCATTCGAAGATGGTCCTGGCACTTTAATAACGTATGAGGATGACAGCATGGAAGATCCATTAATCTCAGGAATCGCCTTCAACCGAGATGAGGCGCAACTGACTATCAAAGATGTGCCAGACCAGCCTGGGGTAGCTGCCCATATTTTAGGTCCAATTTCGGCTGAAAACATCGAAGTGGACATGATTGTGCAAAATGTAGGCAGAAAAGATACCGCTGATTTCACTTTTACAGTGCATAGAAATGACTTTGATAAAGCACTGAAAGTACTTGAAAAAACTGCAGAAAAGCTTGGTGGAGGACGTGTTGGAGGGAATCCAAATATTGTAAAATTATCAATTGTTGGTGTAGGGATGAGGTCACACGCGGGAATTGCGAGTAGAATGTTCAAAGCACTGGCAGATGAGAAGATAAATATCCTTATGATATCGACCTCGGAAATTAAGATTTCGGTCGTAATAGAGGAGAAGTATCTTGAACTTGGTGTAAGAACATTGCATGAAGCATTTGAACTTGACCAAGCAGTGGAGGAAAAACACTAATAAGCAAGTGCGCTAAAAAAATAACAAAACAGCTTTGGTATGGAGAGAAACCATAGGGCAGCCATTAACAGGAAATGTTGATAGTTGCATTGGTTAACTAAATAAAAATAAAAAACGTATAAAAACGGACTATCTAGGAGATACGGGAATGCTGATTTTGACCAGGAGAGTTGGTGAGACTTTGATGATCGGAGACGATGTCACAGTTACTGTGTTAGGAGTAAAGGGCAACCAAGTGCGTATTGGAGTAAATGCTCCGCGTGACGTTGCTGTGCACCGTGAAGAAATATATGAGCGCATCAAGCGCGAAAAGACTAATGTTAATGAGTCAACTGGTTAGTTGTTAAAACATTTGCATTAAAAAATCTTAACCCACACATAGTGCTATCGGTGTTTTTCAGTATCGATGTGCATACCGTCATTCTATAATTTAAGCGCGAATGAAATTATTTCGATGTTTTATCGGTGATTTTATTCATAGATTTATGTATGGCAGCTGCAAACCATAAATATATGGCTAAAAAGATAATCATCGAGCCAAATAAGATTAATACCCATGCGACAACATGAAAGCTAAGAGGTAAGAATAATATACCTATACCAATTCCAATCTGAGCGATTCCGAAAAGGAGGGTTTGTAATGGAGATAGAGATTTCATGTGCAGATTTATATGGCGGAGAGGGAGGGATTCGAACCCTCGGTACGGTCACCCGTACAACTCCTTAGCAGGGAGCCCCAATCGACCACTCTGGCACCTCTCCGATGTGAATGAGAGTATATCGAATACCTAATAATATATGTAATTCTAATCTGGATATTCGTTATAATCGCTCGCTTTGTTAAGTGCGCCCGTATGCCTTTATGCCCTGTGGATACAGCTGGACGATGGGCAGGATGCCCGAGTGTCGCGAGAGACAGGAAGTCGAGAGCGACTAGAGTACGCAGTGCAAAGCACTGTTAGTTTAGGATTTAATTAATAGTAAAATAAAAACATCAAGTTATGCGCCCGTAGCTCAGCTGGATAGAGTACTCGGCTACGAACCGAGCGGTCGGGAGTTCGAATCTCTCCGGGCGCGCCAATATAAAAAAAGGCCCTATAAGGCCTTTTTTACTTATTCTTACTGCTTAATTTCAGGCCCTTTGCATCGACTCTGATGTAATTCATAACTCTTTCTATCATGTGTAGGTTATTTAGATGTCATGAAAAGGCAGAGTCACCGGTCTTTATAGCAATGAACCTCTATAATAGAATTCTCACTAAGCTAACATCTGTAAGCGATTGCAACTAAGGCATAGAATATGTTGATAAAAACCCATAAAAAATTGGATTTAAAAGAATCTGATGTAACAGATCAAGTCTTGTATAAGTCGCGACGTACATTCATGCAAAAATCAGCAACACTTGCTGCTGTGTCTACAGTCCCTTCATTTTTATGGCCGACCATTGGGTCTGCCGATATTAATTTTGACACTATTATTAAAAGTGATTTCTCAACAAAAGATGAATTGACTTCTGTTGATGCTATAACAAGTTACAACAATTTTTATGAGTTAGGTCTTGATAAAGGTGATCCAAAGCGTAATGCGCATCATCTTAAAGTTAAGCCATGGAACGTCTCCGTTTCAGGTGAATGCGAAATAACTGGTGAGTTTGCATTAGAGGACTTTATTTCACCTGCAAATCTTGAAGAAAGAATTTATCGCCTACGTTGTGTTGAAGCATGGTCGATGGTAGTTCCATGGGTAGGAGTTGAACTAGGTCCAATTTTAAAACGTTTCAAACCTACCTCTAAAGCTAAATATGTTGAATTTAAAACTATATTAGACCCAGATAATTTGCCTGGGCAAAAACGTGAGGTGCTAGATTGGCCGTATCGAGAAGGATTGCGCATTGACGAAGCCATGCATCCGCTGACAATTTTAGCGGTTGGTTTGTATGGAAAAGAATTACCGAATCAAAATGGTGCGCCTCTGCGGCTAGTGGTGCCATGGAAATACGGTTTCAAAAGTATTAAATCTATTGTCAGTATCAATTTTCTCGAAGAGCAGCCTGCTACTAGTTGGAATATTGCCGGGCCTAAAGAATATGGTTTTTATTCAAATGTAAACCCTGATGTAGACCATCCACGATGGAGTCAAAAGCGTGAGCGCAGGATAGGGGAGTTTTTGAAACGTGAGACTTTGCCTTTCAATGGTTACGCTGATCAAGTGGCTAGCTTATATACGAGCATGGATCTAAAGAAGAATTTCTAATTAAATATAGATAAAACTCCAAAAAATTGTGTTAACTGTTCAGTCAGGGAAAACAATAAGACCCGTACTCTTTATTTTGTTGCTAATACCTTTAGCAATGCTTGCTTATCGTTTCTATTCAGAAGGATTTGGCGCTAATCCAATTGAGACTATTAATCGCTATACTGGTGATTGGGCATTAAGGATACTACTGCTAACCTTAACATTTTCACCGCTGATAAGGATTACGCGTTGGCATAATATTATTCAGTATCGCCGGATGTTTGGTTTGTTTGCCTTCTTCTATGTCTGCATGCATTTTTCCTCATATATAGTGTTAGACCAATTTTTTGATTTTTCTGAAATTATTGATGATGTATTTAAACGGCCATTTATGACAGCAGGATTTTCAGCATTTATTCTGCTTATGCCGCTTGCAGTGACCTCCACTAATAAAATGGTAGAAAGGTTGCAATATCGCTGGATTCAACTGCACCGAGTTGTCTACCTCATTGCCATGTTGGCGGTGTTACATTTTTGGTGGATGGTGAAAGTAGACACACGTGAGCCGATGATCTATGCAATTATATTAGCAATATTGCTAGGAATTCGATTGGTTTTCTATATTAAACGTAAAGTTTAGCCATAAATTATTTAATAAATGACGTGCTCATATGTAATTGTTTTAGATCAAGGCACTCACTCAACACGTGCCATGATCTATAACCGACTAGGCGAGTCTATATTTAAGTCTCAGCGTGAAGTAGATCTTTTTTACCGTAATTCATCGCATATAGAGCAAGACGGTAAACAAATACTAGCGTCTTGTAATACAGTGTTGGCTGATGCACATAAATATATAAATGAAAATGAGCTTAAAGAGGTTTCGGTAGCACTTACAACTCAGCGGTCGACGGTACTTGCCTGGGATGCTAATACAGGGGAAGCAATTACTCCTGCATTAAGTTGGCTAGATACACGAGCTCAAGAGAAATTAGATAATTCTAAACTCAATAATCAAGTCATTAAAGAAAAAACTGGTTTGCCATTATCGGCACACTATGGCGCATCAAAAATACAATGGCTTTTGCAACATGATAAGAATGTGCAGCAAGCTAAAAGGCAGGAGCGGCTTAAAATTGGCCCGCTTGCAGCCTACTTAATCTTCAATCTTGTTGAGCAGCAACCATGCTATGTAGATTATTCTAATGCGCATCGAACCTTGTTGTGGAATTTAGAATGTTTAGCTTGGGATGCTGACTTACTAAAAGCATTTTGCATAGATGATAAATACTTGCCGATGCCCGTACCAAATGCATTTAATTATGGGCAACTTAAAGGCAATGGATATCCTTTGGTATTAGTTAATGGGGACCAAAATAGTGCAATTTATGGTTATGGAAAGTTAGCAAAACAAACCACAGTTATAAATATGGGAACGGGCGCGTTCGTATTAGCAAAAAGTAAGCGACGGCCAATTTTAAATACTAAATTATTGGCTAGCATTACATATAGCACAGATGGTGAGCAAGAATATGCTTTAGAGGGTACTGTAAACGGTGCTGGTTCAGCCATGAGGTGGGCAGAGAACGAGTGGGATGTAAGTGACATAGAAACTATAGCTTGGAAAAGTGTTAAAGACGTACCTATTTTTCTAAACTCTATTGGAGGCTTAGGATCGCCGTATTGGCAGACTGAGATTATGCCTAGATTTATAGATGTAAATAAAGACAGTAAAGATTACACCAATGAGCAATGCATGGCGGCGTTAATGGAAAGTATCGTGTTCTTGTTAACGATAAATATAGAAGAAATACATAAACATGAAATTAAAACCAAACATATACTGGTTGCAGGAGGAATGAGTCAAGATGAATACTTGTGCCAATGTTTAGCAAATTTGTGTGGTGTATCTGTTGTAGTATCAAAATTTAAAGAAGCCACTTCACGTGGTGCAGCTTGGTTAGTCATGCAGCGTCCAGAGTGGGGAGTTTTAGGCAGTAAACAACTGGACCCACTAAAAGATTACTCGTTACAGGCACGATTTGAAAAATTCAAATCATCAATGGAGGATTTAATGTAATGATGAATAGGCTCGTTGCTCATCGAGGAGATATGAAGACTTACCCTGAGAACAGTTTATTGGCGCTGCAACAAGCTGCTAAACTTGGTTTGCTTTATATTGAATTGGATATTCAGTTATCAAAAGATCTAATACCAATAGTGATCCATGATGATAATACTAAAAGAACAACGGGAATTGATGCTAGCGTAAAGAACTTAACTGCAAAAGAATTAAGCTCAATGTCTTTGTCATCCTTTTCTGGGTCGAGCGCCCAATCTTTGCTAAATATTCCTACTCTTAAAGAAACGGTAGATCTGTTAAATGATTATTCAAAGATAAATGTGTTCGTTGAAATTAAAAAAGAAAGTATTGAATATTTTGGATTAGAAGTGGTAGTTGACCAAGTGCTGTTAGCACAGGAACATGCAAAATTTAACATTATTATTATCTCGTTCATTGACAAAGTGGTTGAGTATGTAAAAAAAATACAACCATTCTCTACAGGCTATGTGTTAAAAAAATATAATGAAAAATATTTCAATAAAGCGGAAACACTGCAGCCTGACTATTTATTTTGTAATGTTAAGAAAATTAATAAACCAGCCAAATTATGGAAAAGCAATTGGAAATGGGTGCTGTATGATATTACCAATCCAGTATTTGCGTATGAGCTATTAGAAGAAGGAGTGGATTTCATTGAAACGGGCGATATTGTCAAGCTTAGTAATTCTGAATATTTTAGATAACGGTTGATGATTTATGATGTAGCAATCATTGGTGGCGGTATCCATGGAGTAGGGGTTGCGCAAGCTGCCGCTGCACGTGGCTATAATACCATTTTACTTGAACAGTATGATCACTTAGCTGCAGGAACCTCTTCGCGCTCAAGTAAACTTATACATGGCGGTTTGCGTTATTTAGAACAATTTGAATTCTCTTTGGTGCGTGAATGTTTGTTGGAACGGAGTTATTTGCTTAATAATGCTCCAAATTTAGTTAAGCTTACCCCAGTTTATATTCCTGTATATAAACATTCTAAAAGATCACCATGGCTGATTCGTGCAGGGCTATCATTATATGCATTGCTAGGAAATCTAAGTGCGGATGCCCGTTTTAAGAAAGTTAAAAAAACGAATTGGAGTGAGCTACATGGTCTTGATACGAAAAATCTTCGCGCTGTTTATCAATATTTTGAAGCGCAAACAGACGACAGCTTATTAACACAGGCTATTATGCAGTCTGCTCAAGAGTACGGTGCAGAACTAATTTTAAATGCAAAAGTTACTAATATTAAATTAATAGATAATGCTGGTGAAATTATCTATGCAAAGAACTCAGATTGCCAAATAGAAAAAAAGCTAGTAAGTAAAGTTATTATCAATGCTGCTGGGCCTTGGGCAGCTAAAGTTGTTGAGTCGGTTCAGCCAAAGCAAAAAAATGTGCAAGTAGATTTGGTGCAAGGAGCCCATATTGTATTACCTATTCAGCTAGGTGAGGCAATTTTTTATATAGAAAGTCCAGTTGATAAACGACCAATATTTGTAATGCCGTGGTATGGCGAAACAATGATTGGCACCACTGAAAGCTTGTTCGATGATGATCCTGCTAAAACACACCCGCATGAAAAAGAAGTTGAATACCTATTAGAAGCATTTTATTTCTATTTTTCTAAGCAAAAAGATAAAGATTTATCGATAAGTAAACAATTTTCAGGATTACGAGTGTTGCCAAGAAGTCAAAAAAACGCAAATCAACGTTCAAGAGAAACCATCTATTTGTGTGATCGGAAAAATAAACCACGTTTGTTATCTATATTTGGTGGAAAACTAACGTCCTATCGTGCAACAGCGGAGCATGTAATAAATTATATTGAATCGTCACTTCCAGCAACAAACACACGAGTTGATACTAGAAAGCTAAAGTTAACCAAAGCTAATTAACAGACTTTATGGACTGGAAGTATTTAGTGTAGCTATGGTATATAGGGATCTGTTCTTCGCTAGACAAGTCCAAAATTTCTTTAATAGTAGTTTTAAATTCATCTTCAATTATATTAAAAAATGCCTCGCTGAGTGGATTGTTTCCTGTTGGCAAAGCAATTACCTTTTGTTTAAACTTAATAGGGAAGATATTGTTTCCTTCAAATAAGATAATTACTGCAAATACCCAACGCCAATCCCATGAATATGGAGCGATAGAATCTTTGCCTACATAAACATCAAGTAGCTCACCGTCTTTTGCCACATCTTCGCTGTAGATAATAGCTTGATAGGAGTGTGTATTATTTGAACAAATTAAATTAGCTTCAACAACATCTGCTTTTTCTGAATGATGACTAAGTTCTGTATACAAATTTGGATAAAACAGCTGTAAAAATGCTAAAAATTTAGGATATTGTTTAGCCGTATTAGACATTAATTGATACTCTCCTAATTCTAAAACACTATCAACCCGCTACGATGTACATGGAAGTACAAGTACCCCGAGAGGCAGGATGCCGTAAGGGGTTAATGATAATGCTACAATGTAGAAATTTATTGCTAATAAAAATTTGCGCCCGTAGCTCAGCTGG
>JBOEHC010000026.1:0-21197 GCA_050633765.1 Gammaproteobacteria bacterium | reverse complement strand
TCGATCATTTCGAGCAGTTTTGGTGAAGCCTTCATAACAAGTTTTATTACGCCATTTCTTGTGCGACTTTATAAATCGCTTCTGCGTCCAGTGCAATGTCATTAGATTCAAATAATTTGGTAATGCAAGCACGGTGTAATTTAAGCTTCAGTGCGCCGATTCCAATGCCGCCAAAAATTCTTTTACCATGACGCTCGGTATCCTTGTCCATTACATCTATGCCTTCAAAGCCTAAAATCTGAGAAGTACCAACATCTGCGATAAGTTCCAGCGTAGGGTGGTCTTGCCATTGGCTAGCATTGAGTAATTGAATGCCTGCTTTTGCAGCGCCAAATACTATCTGCGCACCCTCCATTGCAGCTTGTATGGAGTTATCATCGCTGGCTTGCATGGGTGTCATGTCTACACCAAAGCGTTCATGCATTTCCTCGCAAGCTTCAGCTGATCGAGATTGTTGGCGTGAAGTAAGACGTACATTGGCACCGCTAAGAGCGAGCAATACACCAGCTCGTTGTCCTACTGGCCCGGTTCCTGCAAGGACTACCGCAGTTTTTCCTGTTAAGTCGGTTGCATTGTTTATCAGCGCTACACCTGCAGCTGAAGTGGTATTGCAGCCATTGCTATCCAGCATGACTGAAACACGGAATTTCTGGAAAAACTGATTCTGTACCGCTTGAAAAAGTTTTTGGCCTTCGATTAGATCACTGCCTCCAACAAAGATAGCTGTATTTTTTTTATCTTTTGGTGCTCGTGTATAGATGGCGCCTTCTACTAGGCCGCCACAATTGTCTTCGTTAACTCCGTTGAGTTGTGTTACATGATCAGCGCCACCGTCATAGGCAACTACCGAATCAAAAACACTAGGTATAGAATCAGTATCAAAATGATATAAAAGTTTTTTCATGATTATTGTTTTTAGTTTTATAAAGTTAACCTGTACTGCCAATTCCTGCTGCAACACAGTTAATTGATAGTAGTAAAGGCACTAATACATCTTGTATGTCTTGATTGTCAGATTGCTCGTTACGGAATTTCTTAACTAATTCGACTTGCTCAATACCTACATGGTTGAGTGATTCTACTCGTCTATAGAAATGACGTTTAAAGTTAGGGAAACGATCACACAATTGCTCTTCACCCGTTATTTTTAAAATCATTTCAGTGGTGAGATCATATTCTTGTTTAATGGCAGAGAATATCTGACTTTGATGCTCTTTATTTGTTACAAGTTCGCAATATTTTTCTGCAACTTCCATATCTACTAACAATAGAGTTTTTTCAGCGCCATCTAAGATTAGTCTAAACAACGCATGCTGTTCATATAGTTTGCTTAAAAGTTCGGTTCCAAGTTCTCCGCGTATCTTTATAATTTGTTCAAGACTACTTCCAACGCCATACCAACCCGGTACCAGGAGCCTATTCTGTGTCCAGGCGAATACCCATGGTATAGCGCGCAGATCTTCTAACGAGGCCGCGCCAAATCGACGCGCAGGTCTCGAGCCTATCTTCATTAAAGTAAGTTCTTCCACTGGACTGGCTTCTTGATAGAAATCAACTAAACCAGGATGCTCGATTAATTTTCGATAGGTTACATAAGCCGTACCTGAAAGTGCTTCAAGTACTTCGTCCAATTCTGAATTAGTTTGGTAAGCAGGGTCTTTGCCCGACATGAGTGAATGTGCAATGACACTAGAGGCCAGAATCTCCATCTGTTCTTCAGCGAAACCACGGTTGGCATATTTGTAAGAAACCACTTCACCTTGTTCGGTGACGCGCATGCGGCCATCAATGGTACCTACAGGTTGTGCTGCAATGGCACGTCCACTTGGTGCGCCTCCTCGACTTACTGAGCCACCTCGACCATGGAAAAATGAAATCGGTACTTTGTGTTTTTCACCTGCGGCATGAATTTCTGACTGTGCTTTGCTAATGATCCAGTTCGAAGTGAGAAATCCACCATCTTTATTGGAGTCTGAATAGCCGACCATTACTTCTTGTGATCCACCAAATTTACGGATGGTGCGTCGCACAAAAGCATGTTCTAACAGCTCTTCTAATACGACAGGACCATTTTCAAGATCATCGATGGTTTCTAATAATGGCACAATCAGAATACGGCAAGCCTCTAAGCCATCTGAGTCAGTAAATAATCCAACGTACTTGGCCAGTAGATATACACCTAATACATCGGTGGCAGTTTGTGTCATGCTTAATACGCACACGCCGTAAGCTTTAGGGTCTAATTTATTTTGAAAATATTTTACTTGCTCAAGCATCGCTAGCGTGGATTGTGCTTGCTCAGACAAGTTGTCAAATCGGGGAATCACTCGCAATGGCTGCATGAGTTGATCAACAATCCATTGGTTCCATTCTTTGGATTTAAAACCTGGCACATCCAAGTGCGTTTTTTGATGTAAAGCCTGCCAAATTTCAGCGAGTACGCTATTTATGACGGTTGTGTTTTCGCGGATATCTAAGCTGACGGTTCTAAAGCCAAAAGTATCTACCATATGGCGCAGAGGTCGAACATCTGCATCGCCTATATGGCCACACTTTGCTTCTGCTAAACCTTTTTCCAGAATAAGAAGGTCAGCTGATAAATCAATCGCGCGATGATAAGCAATTCTAGATTTGCTTGGATCGTTAAGATTTTTCAGGGTTGCATCTATTCGAGTGAGCATATAGCGTAAATATTGTCTGAAAATTTCACCAGGATTTCGTTGAGAGTAGGCTTTAAACTCTCCTAACATTTCTAGTTTTTCTTGCAAAATTTTTGAAAAGTTTTCAGAAACCTCGACAGAATGATTGGCAATACTTAATTTAGAACCAAGTTCGAATATATCTTGTCGGTAACGTTTAATACTTGCTTTTGCGTTGGCTTGAATTGCCGATGCAGTAACCTTATGTGTGACATTCGGGTTACCATCACGGTCACCACCTATCCATGAGCCAAAACGAAAAACAGGTGGTACCTTGAATTCATAATGAGGGTAAGCCTGTTCCAATGCGCGATCTAATTCAGCATATAGATCTTTCACGCCATCAAATAATGATTCAACAAAAAAGTGCTGTCCCCAAGTAACTTCTTGGGCAACAGTCGGTTTAACTAAACGTATTTCACCTGTTAGCCAGAGCAGATCAATTTCATTGCGCAGTTCATTGGTTAAATCGTCGCGTTCCCTAGGTGTCCAACGATCAAGTTCTAATTGTTTAAGTAGCACATAGATGCGACGATGAACCTCTAGCACCGTTACGCGTTTTGCTTCGGTAGGGTGCGCAGTGATTACTGGACAAATAAAACTGTTGTCGAGTAATTTTTGAATTTCTTCTGCAGAGACTCCTTTTTGTTCTGCGCTAGAAAATGCATAAGCAAAGGTTCCTGGTACACGGTCGCGGTCATATTCTTTTTCAATTTGTCGACGCTGTTGCACCATTGCATTTTGTTCGGCAATGCTTAGTAATTGAAACCAAATACCATAAGTTTGTAGAACATAAAGAATTTTAGAGCTTGGGCAGTTGCGAATATCATCTTTGCCATCAAAATAGGTTTCTATATCAGGTTGGCGAGCACGTATTACACTCAAAAGCTGCTGATAGAGGACCTCTACTAAATCATCTTCATAGGATGCAGCGGTATTGATGATCATGCTGCCAGTGGCAACTTTAGTCAGCTGAGTCCAAGAAAGTGGGGAGTCGTTATCTGTCATGCTAGTCTAAGATTGATGATTTTATGCTGTACATAGTAAAAGAGGTCCGTAATGGGACCTCTTCATAATAGGGCTGATTAGGCCAATTTGATATGCCCGAATAGGCATAGATAGGCCATTTCAGGCCTTATTTTGGTTCGTACAGATCTAAACTAGCTTGTCTCGTGGGGTTTCGCCCGCTTCAAAGGCAGCTAGATTTTCAAGCACTCTATTACCCATCGCAACACGAGTCTCGATAGACGCACTACCTAAGTGAGGCAGTAGAACCGCATTTTCAAGCTCTAAGAAGCGCTCATCTAATGCTGGTTCGCCTTCAAATACATCAAGACCTGCTCCAGCAATAACACCATTCTTAAGAGCATCGATTAGGGCGTCGTTGTCTATTACATCGCCACGAGCAGAATTGATTAAAAATGCAGATGATTTCATTTTCGCAAGACTGTCTTTGTTGAGTAAATGATAAGTATCTTTACCACCCGGGCAGTGAATGGAAACGAAGTCAGATTGCGCTAACACTTCGTCTATGGAATCTACCTGTGTAGCGTTGTATTTTTTAACTACTTCTGCCGGTGGTGGGTATGGATCAGAAAAAATAATTTTCATACCGAACCCATGATGTGCACGTTGTGCCATCGCTTGAGCAATGCGCCCCATGCCAATGAGGCCTAATGTCTTGCCAGTAACTTTTGAAGCTAGCAAGTGTGTAGGGCGCCATCCTGTCCAAGACTTAGAGCGCAATTCTCTTTCACCCTCACTAGTGCGTCTGGCAACAGTAAGCATTAAAGCCATAGCAATGTCAGCTGTACAGTCAGTTAATACTTCAGGAGTATTAGTAACCGTTATGCCTCGAGCTTTCGCTGCATCTAGATCAATGTGATTAAATCCAACACCAAAGTTGCCAATAAATTTTGCGCGAAGAGGTTCTGCGCTTAATACTTCAGCATCAACCGGGTCAGTTACTGTTGGCAAAAAAGCATCACAGTTTGCCAAAGCTTCTTTCATTTCATCTTTGCTCATGGCAACGTCTTTTTCATTTAACGTTACGTCATATTTTTCTCGCAACTGTGCTTGAACTTCTTCAGGCCATGCGCGCGAAACAATTACTTTTAATTTGCTCATTATTTTCTCTCCTACAGGCCTCGACTACGAGATGTCTTTCATTACTTTTTCCATCGTTGAGCCAAGCTCAGATGGGTTTGGCGCAACAATGACACCTGCCTCTTCTAGCATCGTTACTTTCTCTGCAGCACTTTCACCTTTGCCAGAAACAATTGCGCCAGCATGACCCATGCGGCGACCTTTTGGTGCGGTCAGTCCTGCAATGTAAGCGACTAAAGGCTTAGTCATATGCTCTTTGAAGTATTCAGCCGCTTCAGTTTCTTGTGGGCCACCGATTTCACCAATCATCATCACGGCTTTAGTTTCAGGGTCCGCTTCAAACAACTCTAAAATATCTTTGTGCGAGCTACCATTAATTGGATCGCCACCAATTCCAATACTGGTGCTGATACCAATGCCTAACGCTTTCATTTGTGAGGCAGCTTCGTATCCAAGTGTTCCAGAACGTGCCACTACACCTACATTTCCTTTTTCATAAATATGGCCAGGCATGATGCCTAATAAACATTTATCAGGACTAATGCTACCCGCGCAATTAGGGCCGGTTAGACGCATGCGGTCTTCTCGCTTATAGCGGTACATGTAACGTTTAACACGCATCATGTCTTGTGCTGGGATTCCATCCGTGATGGAAACACAGGTTTTAATACCACCATCTGCTGCTTCCATAATGCCATCTGCGGCATAACCACCAGGAACAAATACAATACTTGCGTCAGCACCAGTATCGGCTACGGCATCTTTTACAGTATTGAAAACAGGGAGACCCATATGGGTTTGCCCACCTTTGCCAGGGGTAACACCACCAACAACGTTCGTTCCATATTCAATCATTTCTTCTGCGTGGAAGGTTCCGATCTTACCGGTAAAGCCTTGAACAAGAACTTTAGTACTTTCATCAATCATTATTGTCATTGTTTTTCTCCTTAACCTTTCGCAACACGGTTGCGTTCGGTTACTGCTTTTTCTGCAGCTTCATCCAAAGTATCTGCTGTTATTAATGGTTGACCACTGTCTTTTAGTATTTGCATGCCTTTCTCAACATTGGTGCCAGATAGTCGAACAATTACAGGCACAGTTACGTCAAGTTTTTCAAAAGCTTGAACAACACCTTCTGCAATCCAATCACAGCGGTTAATACCTGCAAAAATGTTTACTAATATTGCTTTAACATTTTCATCATCCAGTACAAGTTTGAATGCACTAGCAACGCGTTCAGGAGAAGCACCGCCACCAATATCTAAGAAATTAGCGGGTTCGCCACCTTTGTGTTTAATCATGTCCATGGTAGCCATGGCTAGGCCGGCACCATTAATCATGCAACCGATGTCGCCATCTAAACCTACATAACTTAAGCCACGATCTGATGCAGAAGTTTCACGAGGATCTTCTTGAGATTTGTCACGCAATTCTGCAATACGTGGGCGACGGAATAGAGCGTTGTCATCAAAGCCCATTTTTGCATCGAGTGCGAGTACTCGGTCGTCTTTAGTTATCACCATTGGATTAATTTCAACCATAGTGGCATCGTGATCACGGAAAGCGCGATATGCGCCTTTGATGGTGCGTACAGCTTGGCTGGTAAGCTCTGGTTTAATGCCTAAAGCAAATGCAAGTTCACGAGCTTGGAAATCTCGCAAACCTACTGCAGGTTCTACTTCTAATTTGTGAATCGCTTCAGGTTTAGTTGCAGCTACTTCCTCGATATCCATACCACCTTCTGTTGATGTAACAAATACAACACGTTGCTTGTCGCGATCTAGTACTAAAGCTAAATAAAGTTCTTTTTCAATATCAGTGGCTTGCTCAACATAAAGTCGGTATACCACTTTTCCAGCAGGACCTGTTTGATGAGTAACTAAGCGTTTACCTAATAATTCGTCTGCAGCATTCCAAATTTCTTCATCATTACTGCAAAGTTTAATACCACCTGCTTTCCCACGCGCTCCGGAGTGAATTTGTGCTTTGATGGCCCATTTGCTGCCTCCAATTTCTTTCGCACGGTACACCGCTTGTTCCGGGCTATAGGCTAGACCACCCGCTGCGATGCCTACACCGCATTCGGATAAAATTTCTTTTGCTTGATACTCATGGATATCCACTTAAATTCCCTCCCGAGAAAATGATTCGATTTTTTATTGGCGTAATCTTGTCGATCGCCTTAGTAGGTCGTTAGGGGTTTTGCCAGACCAAACGACTTTTATAGCCTATTCTGTTGCCCAAGGACAAACTCCCTTGTTGGGTAATTGCTCAAATCATGAGCAATAAACTTCTTGAATGATTGAAAAATAGACTATGGAAAAGATAATAGTGCCCGCAATGCGGGCACTAAAAAACTACAAAAAAAGTTAGGGAATTCTAACTTTAAGACTTAGCAGCGATCGCCTCAGCAGCACGAACCACATTTTCGGCCATTTTTGCTGAAGCCGCGTCGATCATTTTGCCATCTAACGTTGCGGCGCCTTTGCCTTCTTTAGCTGCTTTTTCGAGTTCTTCTAGAATACGATGCGCTTTAGCTACTTCAGCTTCTGGTGGTGAAAATACCTCATTCGCCAATTCAATTTGTGATGGGTGGATAGCCCACTTGCCTTCAATGCCTAATGCTGCGCCACGACGACATGCAAGTTGGTAACCTTCTATGTCTTTGATATCACCATATGGACCGTCAATAGGACGTAACCCGTACGCGCGACATGCAACCACCATGCGTGAAATAGCTGAGTGCCACTGGTCGCCAGGGTAATCAGGGTTTAAACCACCGATATTGACGGTACGTGCACGGGTACTTGCTGAGTAGTCCGCTACACCAAAGTGCAAGGCTTCTAAGCGTGGGCTAGATTGTGCAATGGCTTCTACATTTGCCATGCCAAGTGCAGTTTCAATGATGGCTTCTATAGCAATTTTGTTTTTAAACCCTTTTGCTTCTTCTATTTGAGTGAGAAGTGCATCCACCATGTATACATCGGCTGGATCACCTGCTTTTGGAATAAAAATTGTATCTAGCTTTTCACCCGCCTGTTCAACGAGATCAATGACATCGCGATACATGAAATGAGTATCAAGACCGTTAATACGCACGACTATGGTTTTTCCTTTGCCGGCCCAGTCAATGCCATTTACGGCTTCGATTGCATTTTTGCGTGCTTGTACTTTATCGCCAGGAGCAACGGCATCTTCTAAATCTAAAAATACGAAGTCTGCTGCGCTGTCCGCTGATTTCTCAATCATTTTTACGTTGGATGCTGGAACAGCAAGTTCACATCGCTGTACTCTTGATCTTGCTGGTGTAGGTTGTGTAAAACTCATAATATTTACCTTTAATTATTAATTTATTTTAAATATCTATTTGTTATCTACTTTTTTTTGGCTTTTCTTTTTGTTGCTTTTTTCTTAGCCGGTGCCTCTTTCTTTGCAGGGGCTTTTGGTGCAGCAAATTTCTTAATTTTCTTTCCAGTTTTGCGGTAGTACGCGCCTGCTGCTGCCACACCACTTCCTGGTTTAATCCTAATACCAGCATCTAGTAGTGCCATTTCAACAGTACCCAATGCAGCCATCATGCGTGCTTCATTATTATCACCTAGATGACCAATGCGGAAAACCTTGCCTGCTACTTTTGATAAGCCAGCGCCGAGTGAGATGTTGTATTTATGATAAGCAATGTGAATAACTTCATTCGCATTCTTGTTTTCAGGAACCACAATTGCAGTAACGGTATCAGAATTCCACTTTGCTGATTTTGCACAGGTTTTTAAGCCCCATGCTTTCACCGCAAGGCGAACACCTTCCGCTAAACGATGATGACGCTTAAATGCATTCTCCAAACCTTCTCCCAAAATTAAATCTATGGAAGCCCGTAGGCCGCGCAGCATAGGAACGGAAGGCGTGTATGGGAAGAAGCCGTCTTTATTGGTATTCATTTGATCTTGAATATCTAAGAAACAGCGTGCGCATTTTGCGGTTTTACGCTTGGCTAATGCGCGTGGGCTGAATGCCAATATCGCCATTCCTGCAGGGAGCATAAAACCTTTTTGCGAACCACTAACTGCAATGTCTACGCCCCATTGGTCCATACGGAAATCAATACTGGCAGCAGAACTTACACAGTCCACCATTAATAGAGCAGGGTGTTTAATTTGCTTAAGCATTTTACCCACTGCACCAATATCACTGGTTACACCGGTTGCAGTTTCGTTGTGGCAGCACACTACGGCTTTAATTTCGTGATTTTTATCTGCCTGAAGAATTTTCTTGAACTTATCAACTGGAACGCCTTCGCCCCAAGGAGTTTCTACAAGGTCAACTTCCAAACCAATACGGCAAGCTAGTTCATACCATAAATGACTAAACTGACCAAAACGTGTTGTTAAGATTTTGTCACCAGGTGACATGGTATTTGCTAATGCCACTTCCCATCCAGCAGTGCCGGTGGCAGGAAATAAAAAGCATGTGCCTTTAGTGGTTTTGAAAATCTTTTTAAGGTCACGCAATAAAGGTTTAACGAGTTCTGGAAAGTCAGGTGCACGGTGATCTTCCTGAGGAACGATCATTGCATTTTGAACTGCTTGCGGAATGTGTGTTGGCCCAGGGCAGAATAAATAATTTCTTCCAGGATAAGACAGATTTTGTCCAGGCATTAAGAGAACCCTTATATGTGAGATTAATGTTTAAGTTAGAAGTAGCCCAACTGCATATTGTTCTTATTCGAGATGGACGGAACTGCCAATATTGTTACGCGCAATTAAGTTGCGCGAAAGGTCAAGCATCTTGCCATAAGCCCTAAAGTGGCTCAAGCAATTTGCATATTACGAGTTGGGTATTATGGGGATATTAATGTGATTTAAGCGAAATATTGCGGCGCGACCATCACGCCTTCGCTTAAATTACGTTTTGTAGCTTGGCCGCATACAGCGTGTTTTCAAGTAAACAGGCAACCGTCATCGGGCCAGTCCCTCCGGGCATTGGTGTGATTGCGCCTGCAACTGATTGCACGGCATCAAAATCTACGTCGCCACGAATGCCTTCGTCTGTTCGCGTTACACCCACATCAATCACCGTTGCACCGGGTTTGATGTGTTCCTGTTTAACTAGGTGCGCAATACCAGCCGCGGCTACTACGATGTCTGCTGATTTAGTAATTTCTCCAATTTCACCACTACGTGAATGTGACAAAGTTACCGTGGCATCAACACCTTTTTGTCCTAATAATAAAACTTGTGGAAGGCCTACTAAGGTTGAGCGGCCAATCACAACAGCACGTTTACCACTCGTTGCAATTTTATAATGCTCAAGGAGACGCATCACGCCTAGCGGTGTACACGGGACTAAGCCTTCTGCACCTCGTAGAAGTTTGCCAAGGTTATTTTTGCTTAAACCATCTACGTCTTTTTCGGGTGGTAGCAGGTCAATAATTTCATGTGTATCGAGCTGCTCTGGTAATGGTAATTGAATTAAGATGCCATGAACATTTGGATCGTTAGCGAGTTTTGATATTTCTTCGCATGCTTGAGGCATAGAAATGTCACCAGCAAGTTCTACATGTTTGGAGTGAATGCCAATTGCAGCAGCGCGTTTTTCTTTCATGCCGACATAGAGTTTACTGGCAGGGTCGTCTCCAATTAAAACAGTCGCGAGCGTTACATTTGCATTAGGAGACTGTGCTAGTTCATTTGCTATTTTAGTTTGAACTATTTCAGCGACGACATTCCCATCCATTAATATCGCGCCATCAGGTGTTTTTTTGAATGTGGTAGTCATGTGATTATTATGCTTTAGAACGAGCGCCTAGGATAGTTGGGAAAAGTGATACCTAAATTAGGTTACGCAAAAAAAAGCCGCTATTGATAGCGGCTTTTCAGAAACAACGAATAAGTAAATTATTCAGCAGGTTGTTTGCTTGGATCCAGGTAAATAAAGCTTTTACCTAAACGACCATTATAATTTCCAGCTGAAATCATAATCAGTCCTGGAGTGTCCACCGAAGCTTTAATTGCAGCTTGCGTTGCATCTATGATTGGTTGCATGCCCTGGCCGTTCATGATGATTTCCATCACACAGTTAACGCCTTCAGGTAAGCCTGCTTCGACAGTAGGATCGTCTTGTAGTAGAGGGCAAAATTTTTCATAAGTACTAGCGATGGTGAAATCGTAATTACTTCCTGCCTTAGAGCCACTGCCAGCAATACCGCCAGGGAAGGTGCTAATAACACCAGGCATTGGAAGAATGGCTTCCACACCTTTCTCGGCTGCAAGTAGGGCAGAATCGACACTGTCGCCAAAGAACCATAGGTTGCCGCCCATAAGGCCATCTGTATAACCTAATCGGCGGTCAAGAATAAATTCACCACCTAAAATTGGTATCCACCACATTTTACGACCAAAACGTTCAATTCGTTTTTGATAACCGTTACCAAAGTAAGCAACTTTACGGCCCATATGATAGTACTCTTCTGAATCAACTAAGTTGAAACATGAAGCAGTAGGGCATGTCATAACATTTTGACTAATACGTACTAATGCAGATTTTTCTAATGCTTCTACTCGGTCTTTGCGAAAGCGCGGAACGTGCAATTGCACAATTGCACCAGGGCGACCATCTGGAGTTTCAAAACCCTCGTCACCACCTGGGCCAACATAGCGATCCATGCCGGCTTCGCAATCACACAAGATTGAACTTGAAGCATTCCCTGTTGCAGCGTTAACCGCGTGGTCCAGCCATTTGCGATCACGTGCGGTAATTAAAAACTCTGTATATAAGCTTTTAAACGCCTCTGCATACGTATCATCAATTTTTGCAGCCATAATTTATTTATCCTTGGTTAACCTCGACCTATACCTTCGTATACGCCATCTTCAGTAACGACTTTATCCATGTATACGTCATGTGGTGCCACTAAGATTTCATCAAATAATTGTGATTCGTAACATAGTGCTACTAAAGGACAGTCTGGGCGAAGTTGCTCTAGTAGACGGTCGTAATAACCTTGACCGTTACCCATGCGCCCGCCTTTCTTATCAAAGCCTGTTCCTGGAACCATAATGATATCGATTTCTTCGGGTGTAACTTCTTTTTCGGGGTTGCCCCATAATTCTCTTGGCGGCTCAAGGATGTCCCATTTGCCGACAACCATCTCTTCCAAACTTTCCATCCACCATAGGCCAAGTTTGTTTTCGCCATTTTCATCTTCAGTACAATAAGGAACGATGATTTTCTTTTCGCCCTTTTTAACTTCATCTAATAATTCGTTTTTAGTGCGAGTCTCAGAGCGACAATCGATATACCACATTGCTACATTCGCTTTTTGGTATTCAGGTAATGCCATAAAGTTTGCACAGGCTTTTGCACTTACTTCTTCTTTGTTTTCTTGAGCAGCACGGCGGTCGTATGCTTCACGACGCATTTTGTTTTTGCGCTCTATGACCTCTTCTAGTGCTTTTCCCGTTAGTAATTCAGCCATCGACAGCTCCTTAAAGTTTTAGTGGTAATACTAAGGTGGTAATAATTAGAACGGGCAATCCTATCGATTTATTCCACGCCTGACAATTTGTGCTTTATAGATAGATGCTTAAATTATTTTTCTCAGACTAATCCGTGACGGCGCCTTGTGATGCAGAGGATACTTGGGCAGCATATTTAGCCAAAACCCCACGTTTGTAACGGGGTTTCGGTGCTTTCCAGTTCTTTTTACGTAGGGATAGTTCTTTTTTGCTGAGTTTTACGTTGATCTCGCGTTTTTGTGCATCGATGGTAATTTCATCGCCATTTTTTAGTAATGCTAAAGGTCCGCCCACCGCGGCTTCAGGAGTGATATGTCCTACAACGAATCCGTGGCTGCCACCAGAAAAACGGCCATCAGTTATAAGAGCCACATCTTTACCAAGACCTTTGCCCATAATTGCTGAAGTGGGTGATAGCATTTCTCGCATGCCTGGCCCGCCTTGTGGGCCTTCATACCGGATAACGATTACGTCACCTTTCTTAATGCCACCATCGAGAATTTTTTGCAGGGCTTTTTCTTCGGATGCAAAAACACGCGCTTTGCCGGTAAAGTTTAAACCTTCTTTGCCGGATATTTTTGCAACCGCACCTTCGGGTGCCAAGTTGCCATTAAGAATAACAAGGTGGCTATCTTTCTTGATCGGATTATCAAGGTCACGCACGATATCTTGTTTTTTAGGGTAGGGCTTAACTTTCTTTAAGTTTTCTGCCAACGTTTTTCCAGTTACCGTTAAGCAATCGCCATGTAACATCCCATGGTCTAATAGCATTTTCATTAGTGGTTGTATGCCACCAATTTCAATTAACTCAGACATCATGTATTTACCGCTTGGACGCAAATCTGCAAGCACCGGTACTTTTTTACCGATGCGAGTGAATTCATCAATGTTTAATTTCACTCCGATAGAATGTGCCATAGCCAGCAAATGCAAAACTGCATTGGTAGATCCACCTAGTGTAATTAAAACCGTAATTGCATTTTGAAATGCTTTTTTCGTCATGATGTCTTTAGGCAAAATATTTTTACTTAGTAAATTCATCACCGCTTTCCCTGCGGCAATACAATCATTTTGTTTGTCACTTGAAATTGCATTTTGAGCGGAGCTGTTTGGTAAGCTCATGCCTAAGGCTTCGATAGCAGATGCCATAGTATTTGCGGTATACATGCCGCCACAGGAGCCTGCTCCTGGAATGGCTGAAGATTCCACTTGTTTTAATTCTGCAGCATTTATTTCTTTTTTAGCATGTTGGCCTACCGCTTCAAAAACAGAAACGACATCTACTTTTGTATTTTTGTGGATACCAGGTTTAATGGTGCCGCCATAAACAAAAATGGAAGGGCGGTTTAACCTGGCTAAAGCAATTAAGCATCCAGGCATATTTTTATCGCAACCACCGATAGCGACTACCCCGTCAAAACCTTCGCATCCGGCTACGGTTTCTATTGAGTCAGCGATGACTTCTCTCGATACTAAAGAATATTTCATTCCTTCCGTACCCATGGAGATGCCATCTGAAATGGTGATGGTATTAAAGATAACGGCTTTGCCGCCTGCCTGATTAGTTCCTTCTGCAGCCTGATCAGCAAGTTTATTAATGTGCATATTACAGGGAGTCACCATGCTCCATGTGGAGGCGATACCTATCTGTGGTTTTTTAAAATCGTTATCTTCAAAACCTACTGCACGTAACATGGCGCGACTAGGTGCACGCTCCACTCCATCAACCACCATCGAGGAAAATTTTCTAGTGTCTGGTTTTATTTTCTTTTCTTTAGTCACATTTACACCATACAAGGATTAAGTTGCCTAGTTTAATAGTATTCGTCGGTTGCTGTCAGCCTATCTGCGTGGGTGCAGTGTATGCTGAATTTGCATCTTTCTAAGTGAAAATTGCTAAGCAGAAAATTCGGTGATTTTAGCTAATTAGGGTGGAGTGCATAAAATTTTTGGGCAGGTTTTTGAGGTGGTTTTATTAGCTGACTGACTGATTTCTTGTTGTGAATCGATAAATTCTGGATTATTTGCATCTAATGAAATCGCACACTGAATTGAATTTAAGGATGGTTGGTAACAGGATTGTGCAAGTAAGCTGTACGCAAGATTGTTATAAATATCTGCGCGTTGTGGGTTTAATTTAAGCGCACGTAAATAGAAGTTTGTTGCCTCAGTTGCATTACCTAAGCTTAAATGTGAATTGGCAGCACCCATTATGGCAACTAAGCTCTCGGGCCAACGCTTAGTAATGGTTTGGTAGGTTTGATTCGCGGATTCGATCTGTCCCACTTCTTCAAGATCTACGGCAGCTTGTAACGCGTTAATTAAATTACGGTCATTCGGCAAGGTATCTGTTGGGAGCACAGCCATTGCCCAGTGATTGGAACGTTTCCAGGTAAATTCAAACACACTTATGGAAACTGCGTAATTTTTGTTTTCTCCAGAGTGGAGGTAAATTTGTTTTTTATTCAGGTCATATCCAATCACTAAGGCGTAATGCCAAATTGGATAATATTTTATCGATTTGTTTTGTAAAATTATTACTGGATGTCCAACAGAAACTTCGGCAAGTAGAAATACTAATTCAGGTGTTAATTCATATGCCAACATGCCGCGTTTACGCACAGCAGCTTTCATTTCAGATTGAAAACTTCCTTTGCGTCCTGGGGTGAAAACATCTTTTGCGAGTTCTTGAGGAGATAATGATTGACCATAGAAATTCATTGCCATGGCTAAGGTAGATGGCCCGCAATGAAATTGCTTTTGCGGGTAAAAAGGTACGTTATTTATATAGGCTTTGCTGGGCAGGTCATTCGGTTGCTCCAGAGTTAATTGCTTACTTTGCGGTGCAACGCACGCAGAAATTGAACCCAAAAATAAAAATACGAACAAAAAAATGCCCGCAAAAGCGCGGGCATTTTTGAGCATTAAAAGATTCTTGTTAGAGATCAAATGCCAGTGAAGATATCAGTAATTCCAGCTAGTTCAAGTATGATTACTACTAGTGCAATTACCAGTACGACGACTGCTGCATTTCCGGCTGCCGGTAATTCATCAAACTTCTTTGCCATCTGGCTTACTTCTTTATCTGTAAGCGAATCAACACGCTCTTGTGCTTCTTGTATGGTGAGGCCATTAGACTCTAGTAATGAACGTACTTCGTCACGTGACATGAGCGTTCGTAAATTTTCACGGTCTTGCTGAACGGTTTGTTCAGTTAAAAAGCTATCCGTAGCCACGATTCCAGCTACGGCTGGTGAAATCTGTACAAAAATAAATGAAAGTATTAATAAGTAAATTAAGGATTTGCTAAGTCTCATGCTTGACTCCTCTAGTTAGCATCTTCCTTATTATTGTTGTGGTTTATGTCTGTAAGGTCAAGTCTAATTTGATGAATTATCGCTAAGTTCTTGAATGACGACTTTTCTGTGTCTACAAGCTAGTGGTCTCTTGAAAATACCACTAGATGTTCAAGATCAAGCTTAATGCCAATCGGTTCGCCAATTTTATGGTTATGGTGACTGGGGGCATAACAAAGTACGAAATTACCGCTTTGCAGGCGTAATTTATATAGGAATTCTGCCCCTCGAAAGCGTTTTTCTTCTACCAGTGCCGTAATGTGGCTGCTGTCATCGTGCGGAATATCGTCCGGTCGTACTAAAAGGTCAACTGTGTTGCCAATGGCGTGTATGCCATCCAGGTCGCCTTTTACATGGCCAAATTCAGTATCTAAGGTTTTGTTATCTATAACGGTTGCAGAAAGCATACTTCCTAAGCCGACAAAATCTGCCACAAAGCGCGTTTTGGGCTTGTGATATATATTATAGGCACTGTCCCATTGTGCGATGTTGCCACTTTCCATTACACCAATTTCATCTGCCATCGCAAAGGCTTCGTGCTGATCGTGCGTGACTAACACGGCCGTTACGTTTTCGTGTTTGAGAATTTTACGAACTTCAGTGGCGACTTGTTCTCTTAAGTCTGGATCTAAACTTGAGAAAGGTTCATCAAGTAAAAGAATTTCTGGTTTAGGTGCAAGTGCACGCGCCAAGGCAACACGTTGTTGTTGGCCGCCTGATAATTGGTGCGGGAATTTTTTTTCTTGTTGATCAAGTTCGGTCAGTTCTAGTACGTGTTTAACTCTACTTCGTTGATCATCTTTATAGAGTGCTTTAAGGCCGAAGCAAATATTTTGTTCAACGGTTAAATGTGGGAACAAAGCTAAGTCTTGAAACATCATGCCAATGTTGCGGTTTTCAGGTGCTAGAGAGTAACCTTGTTTGCTAAACAATTTTTCATGTACGTAGATTTCGCCATTGGATACTTGCTGAAAGCCTGCAAGCGTGCGCAGTAAAGTGGTTTTTCCGCAACCGCTTGGCCCCAATATCGAGGCAATGTTTCCTTGTTGTAGTTGCAATGAAACATCACGCAATATATTTTTTCCTTGAAGTTCTACAACAAGGTTGCGGACGTCTAGTCTTGGGCTTGTGTCTGTTTTGTTCATATAAACTTTACAAACTACTGATTTTTAGTAATGGAGCGATTTAATATTAGGATTGGTAGTATGCCAACCAAAATAATTAATAATGCACTGCATGCTGAGTCTGCTAATCGTTCATCTGATGCGAGTTCGTAGGTACGAACAGCAAGAGTGTTGAAGTTAAATGGGCGTAGCACAAGTGTAGCCGGTAACTCTTTTATTACTTCTACAAACACTAACAATGCTGCGGTGAGTACGCCACTACGAATTAATGGCAAGTGCACTTTAAAGAATCGATCAAATGCTTTGTGTCCTAGTAACTGAGCGGCATCATCAACATTGCGATGAATTTTAGCAAGATTAGCATCTACTGAATTTAGTCCAATGGCCATAAAGCGCACAACATGTGCAAAAACCAATGCGGCTAACGTGCCAGTTAATAATAAGCCGCTTGAAATTCCAAAGTTGTTTTCTAACCACGCATCCAGAGTGTTATCAAGCCAGGCAAAAGGAAGTAGCACGCCTACTGCAATAATTATTCCTGGCACAGCATAACCCATGGAGCTCACATTCACGCTATAAGGGACTATGAAGTGCGAGCTGACACGTTTCCCATAAGCAAGAAATGTTGCGGTAATGGTTACTAATACGGCTACAATGAATGCAAGTTTTACGGTATTTAAAACAAGTTCGAAAAAAGAATGGTTAATTATGTCAGGTGCGGTCTTCAGCGCCCAAGAAAACAACTGTATTGCTGGAATGATGAAACCGAGCAACACGGGTGTTGCACAAATAATTATAGCTAGTGTGGCTTTAGGTCCAGATAATGGGTAGCGCCATTTTTTTTCTGCGCCAGAAAGATTTTGGTATTTTTCTGATTGTCGTGTGTATCGTTCGATAACAATTACTAGAAAAACAAAAAGTAACAATACGCTAGCTAGTTGTGTTGCCGCAATCCGATCTCCAAGACCAAACCAGGTGCGAAATATTCCCGTAGTGAAAGTAGGTACACCAAAGTAATGTACCGTTCCGTAATCCGCTAAAGTTTCCATTGCAACGAGCGTTAAACCCGCAATGATGGCTGGTCTTGCTAAGGGGAGTGCAATCTTTAGAAAAGTTTTAAATAAACCAATACCTAGAATGTGGCTGGCTTCTCTAAAACTTGCAGACTGCTCTGAAAAAGCCGTACGAGTTAGCAAATATACGTACGGGTAGAGTACTAATGAAAGCATGGTGATCGCACCGCCCAGGGTACGAATTTCTGGGAACCAATAATCTCCATATCCCCAACTAAATAACTCTCGTAAAAAACTTTGCGCTGGACCAGAAAAGTCTAGTAAACCAGTATAAGTGTACGCGATGATGTAAGGAGGAAAGGCAAGAGGCAGTAGCAGTAGCCAGCTGAAAACTTTGCGTCCTGGAAACTCGCATACGCTACAAATCCAAGCAGTTGTAATACCAATAACAAGTGCGCCTATACCTACCCCAACTACTAGTAATAGTGAGTTTTTTATATATTCTGTGAGTACAGTTGATTTGAGGTGATGCCACACCTCACTGCTAGGAAATATTACTGAAGATAAAACCGTGAAAATTGGAATGCTAATTAATAATGCTATAACAACTGTGCCAATGATCCATCCAAGATTACTATTTTGTTGCAAATAATTATGCAATAGAAGCTGTTTACTGCTAGGTTCCGTAGTAGCTTCCATTAGATAATTTGCAAGTTCATTGGGCTGCTAAAATTTTTTTTGCTTAATTAATTGTGCTAGATAATTCCCACTAATTTATTTCCATTGAGCCCGATCCATGATCATTACGGCTTCAGCATTATGTTCGCCAAGTTGATGTAAGCTTAATGAATCTGCTTTGAATTCCCCCCAGGATTGTAAAATTTCACTAGGCTGTATTCCTGGTTTAATAGGGTATTCAAGATTTTTTTCTGCATACCATTGTTGAGCAGTATCACTTACTAAAAATTCTAATAGTTTAATTGCAGCTTTTTTATTTTTCGAAGAGGCAGTAACGGCTGCGCCACTAATATTTACATGGGTTCCTCGCTCGTGATCACTTTGATCTTGATTAGGCCAGAATATTTTTATTTTTTGTGCAGCTGCTACTTCGGATTCGTCTTTAGAATTTAACATTCCACCAAGATAATAATTATTAACTAATGCAATATCACATTGGCCAGCGGCCACGGCTTTGATTTGGTCGCGATCACCGCCCTGAGGTGGTCTGGCAAAGTTTTTTACTAACGCTTTGGTCCAAGCAAGTGTTTTTTCTTCTCCAAAATGTACAAGCAAAGAGGCAACCAGAGATTGGTTATATATGTTATCGGATGAGCGTATGCATATTTTTTGTTTCCATTCTGGATTGGCTAATGCTTCATATGTGGTAAGTTGATCAGGCAGTATGCGATCTGCAGCATAAACTATAGGACGAGCGCGTAGTGTCAAGCCGAGCCAATAACCTTCGGGATCGCGATATTGCTCGGGCACAGATGAGCTTAATATTTCTGACTCAATGCTTTGTAGTACATTGGCTTTTTTTGCTCGATACAGACGACCTGCGTCGGTAGTAATTAAAATGTCAGCAGGGCTATTTTTACCTTCACTGATTAAGCGTTGTAATAAAGTATCGGCTTTTCCAGTTATAAGATTTACTTCGATGCCAGATTCTTGTTCAAACTTTTCAAGAATGGGTTTGATTAGATCTTCTTTTCTTGCCGAGTAAACATTTACTTCAGCAGCATTTGCAAATGAAGCAGCTATAAGCATGCTTAAGGCAAAAATTGAATATACTTTCTTAAAATTATTCGCAATCATGTGTTCACCAAATCCAAATTGATATTAACCATAATAAAATAATGGATACTCCTAATATTAATGATATCTATTCTCATTAGCATTTAGAATATCTAAATTGCGCATGAATATCCGAATATCAGATGCGAACTGCTTAGAATAATGGTCTTAAATGCTTGTTAATGTACATAAATGCTAAATCCTCCCCCTGAGAATGCGCTGGCTTTATTACAGCAAGAATTTGATGCGATTCTAGTTGAGCTCAAAAACGACCCAATTCTAGTTAAACATAAGGATGAGGTGCTTGCAGTTTGGTATGCGAGTCCTTTTATAAAGCGCGTTTGTATGTCTCAAACGTCCTGGCTACAAGCGCTTCTCAACAAAGGTGAGTTGCACAATGATTGTGATTTAGAAGTTTATTGCCGTCAGTTGAGTCAGGTAGTTTCTGATGCAGATAGTGTAGAGGTCATGCAACAACAATTACGGATTGAAAGAACGTCTGCCTTTGCAAGAATCGCTTGGCGTGATTTGCAGCATTATTCTACTGTGCAGCAAACATTGCATGAACTTAGTGCCTTTGCAGAAGTTTGCGTGCAAGAAACGCTGCAATGGTGCTTCGAGTGGTTAAGGTCTCGATCATCTGCTAGTAATTTTGTTAAACAATTGCCGCAACAGATTGTAATTTTTGCATTAGGAAAACTAGGTGGAGGCGAGCTTAATTTTTCATCCGATATCGATATTGTTTTTGTCTATGCTGATGACCCGAGCTATACACAAGAGCAAGCGGGGAAAGCGGTTGAGTTTTATTTGAAGGTTGTACAGCTGTTTATTAAAATTCTATCTGAACAAACTCAAGATGGTTTTGTGTTTCGTGTAGATGTAAGGCTAAGGCCATTTGGAAATTCAGGAACGTTAATCCCAAGTTTTTCATCAATTGATCAATACTTTCAGACACATGGGCGCGATTGGGAGCGCTATGCATGGATGAAGGCTCGCGTCGTAGCGGGTGATCGCAATGTTGGTGAACGTTTTCTAGAAGATGTCACGCCATTTATATATCGTCGTTACCTAGATTATGGGGCAATACAAGCGCTTCGAGAAATGAAAGCTTTAATTGATACTAAAGCGAAACAAGAATCGGCAAAAGAAAATTTGAAAATTGGCTTTGGTGGGATCCGTGAAATTGAGTTTATAGCTCAAATGTTTCAGTTAATTTACGCAGGTAAAGATTCATCTCTGCAGATTGGTTCTACTTTGCAAGCTCTAAAGCAATTAGAAGCTCAGGGCTTGTTAGCTTCTGATTGGGTGGAAAATTTAACTACTGCATATCTATTTTTGCGCAAGGCAGAAAATGGTTTGCAATTACGTGAAGACCAACAAATTCATAGTTTGCCAATTGAGCATGAGCAGCAAGAGCGTTATGCCTATCTGAATGGAATGCAAGATTGGAAAGAATTCTATGCAGAATACAAAATGCATACCAGCATTGTGAATGGTTGGTATCAGTCTTTATTAGAAAACGACGATGAGGCAAATCAAGATTCGTGTAGGGAAAGTGAGTTTGAGAAAGTATGGTTGCAAGTAGATGAAA
>JBOEHC010000025.1:0-16751 GCA_050633765.1 Gammaproteobacteria bacterium | reverse complement strand
AGTTTCCTCAAAAAAGTAGATGAACTAAATTGATGAAAAAATATGATGTTGCAGTAGTGGGAGCTACCGGCGCAGTAGGTGAGCAAATGCTCGATATACTAGCGCAAAGAAACTTTCCTGTTGATAATATTTATGCCGTTGCAAGTGCGCGATCTGCCGGTAAGAAAATTCCTTTCGGCAATAAAGAATTAGAAGTACAGGATCTNNAGCTGCACAAGGTTGTGTGGTTGTCGATAATACCTCTCAGTTTCGTTATGACGATGATATTCCTTTAGTTGTTCCTGAAGTCAACGCACACCAAATTGCTAATTATAAAACGCGGGGGATTATCGCTAATCCAAATTGTTCAACTATTCAGATGTTAGTGGCATTAAAGCCGCTATATGATGCGGTAGGCATTGAGCGTATAAATGTTGCTACTTATCAGGCGGTGTCCGGCACGGGTAAAGAAGCTATCGATGAATTGGATCAGCAAAGTCGTGAGATCATGAAGCNNGAAATGAAAATGGTCTGGGAAACACAGAAGATCATGGAAGATGATTCAATTTTGGTTAATCCGACTACGGTACGAATTCCAGTTAAATATGGTCATTCTGAAGCGGTACATCTTGAGCTGAAAGAAGCATTATCTGCTCAAAAAGCACGCGATTTATTGGCTGCTGCTCCAGGGGTGGTAGTCATGGATGAGCATAAAGATGGTGGTTACCCCACCGCCGTAACAGAGGGGGAAGGCACCGATCCAGTGTATGTAGGTAGGATTCGGGAGGATATTTCCCATCCCCGAGGGCTAAATATGTGGGTAGTGAGCGATAACCTCAGAAAGGGTGCAGCTTTGAACAGTATCCAGATCGCTGAAGTTTTGATAAAAAACCATATTTAATCTATAGTTGCGTGGTGAATTAATTCGATAACTCAAAGAATTACATAGAGTTTTTTTGTTCGATACAAAAATTAAAATACGATCAATCTTTATATACATATAACTCAATAAGGGTGGAGCACAAACATGGTGCGTAAATCATCTACATATTTTCTTTTTATATTTCTTCTACTACTTATCCCTGGTCAATTACTGGCATTAGGGCTGGGTGAAATAGAAGTTGATTCAGCACTGAACCAACCATTGAATGCACAGATTGGTTTGATTTCGGCGCGTGCAGATGAATTGGAAGAAATGCGAGTTGAATTGGCGCCGGCAAATGTATTTGATCGAGTGGGTGTGCCACGACCTTATTTTCTAACGCAATTAAAATTTAAACCGGTTTCATTGCCAGGTGGAGGAACAGTAATTCGCGTTACTTCTAAAGACCCTGTGCGCGAACCCTTTTTAACTTTCTTGGTTGAAGTAACTTGGCCTAAAGGAAGATTACTAAGAGAGTACACCGTACTTCTTGATCCGCCAGAATTTGCACAACAACAAGCTCCACAAATTGCAACTCCTGTAACAACACCTGCAACGCAAGAGCCTATTGTTCAAGAAGAACTAGTTGAGGCAGAACCCGTATCTAGTTCATCTTCCACTACACAAACTGAGGTGATGGTTGATTCGCAACCCAGTGCAGAAGATCTGCAAAGAATACGTGAGCAAATGGATCGTGAACTTGGGATCTCTGAAGCAGATGTGGTAGAAGAATCCGTTCCAGAAGAACCGGTGGTCATTGAGCCAACTGCGGATGAACTAGAAGAAGCCGTTGCAGAAACTATAGATGAAGCCCAACCAGTCGCTGAAACAGTAACTGAGGAAGTGCTTGTTGCAGAAGAGCTTGTGAGCGAAGAAGTAGTAGAAAATGACTCACGTGATATTGATGTGGTTCGAGCAGAAATGGATCATGCGCTAGGAATTGAAGGTACTGAACCGGTAACTCGAACGGAAGAATATGTAACTGAAGAAGAGGTCATTGCACACACTCCAGCTGCTAACGAACATGTCGTGGAGGCGGGGGATACTTTGTATGCTATTGCTAAGCCTGCAAGCCAAGCGAATGACGTGACGGTAAATCAAATGATGATTGCAATTCAGCAAGCTAATCCTGATGCATTTATACGAGACAATATAAATCTATTAAAGAAAGGTAAGGTATTGCGCATACCTGAAGTTGGCGATGCACAAGCGGTGGAGGCAGCGCAGGCACGACAACAGATTTCGCAGCAAAATGCATTATGGAGAGAATATCGAGGCAATGTATCGCAAATTGCCGCGACGAACGTAGACGCTCCTGAGTTGGTGAAAGAAAAAAGCGACGTAGCTGAACAAGTGCTAAATGAGACAGTTAAAAAGGAGCCCGAAACAGCCAAGCAAGACCTAAATATTCTTGCTACCGATGGGGGTGAGCAAACAGGAAATAATTTGCAAGTAGCGGGCGGTGAAGAGCTCAAGAAGCTACAAAATGAAGTAACGCTTACAAAAGAACTTGCCGAGTCTCGCACTAAAGAGGCAGAGGAACTAAAAAGCCGTGTGCAAGCACTTGAGTCAATGTTGGAAAAGAAAGAAAAAATTCTCAACATACAAAATCAACAATTAAAAGATTTACAACAACAGCTTAGTACGGAAGAAGATAAAGCCACTGCTGCAGAAAAAATGTTGCAGGAAAAAACAGCACAAGCAAAGGCAGCCCAAGAAAAAGCAGCTCAAGAAGAAGCAGCTCAAGAAGTAGCTAAAAAACCTGAAGTTAAACCAACTGCTGAAGAAATTAAAAAACCTGTAGTGGAGCCATTGCCTGAGTTCAAAGAACCTGTCATTGCAAAGCAGACGCTGAGTAAGCCAAGGTTAGAACCACTGCCTGACTGGGATTCTCTCCCAGAGATAGAGCCGGTACCGGAAGAGACCGTTGCAGAAGCCGAAGTAAAACCAGAAGAAGTTAAACCTGAGCAAAAGCCAGCAGAAGTTAAGCCTGAGGTTAAGCAAGTTGAAACACCAAAAGCAGAGCCTGGATTTATGGCTGGTATGGTTGGTTTTATAGAGTCTCTAAAGGAGCGTGTTAAAGGTGTGTTGCTTCCATTAGTTGCGGGCATTTTATTGCTTTTAGGTGGTATATGGTTTTGGCGTAAGAAGAGTGTGAAAACCGTTGAGTTGACCGGTCTTGGTGATATGCCATTTGATGCGGCAGAAGATGGCGAACATTTTGATGATATTTTGGATGAAACCATCGTTACTCCACAAACTAACGCAAGTGTTGAAGTGGAAGATGAAGATCTTGGTTCAATGGATGACTTAGGTCTTGATGATGAAGATATTAATCCTGAGGTAGAAGCTTCTGGAGATGCCGAGCTCGGTGAAGATGTATTAGATGAGGCCGATGTTTACATATCATATGGATTGCATCAGCAAGCGCAAGATCTGCTAACAGATGCTATTACGAAAGAGCCTGATAACAGTGATTATAAAGCTAAATTAGCGGAAGTTTATTACAGCCAAAAAGATCAAGAAGGCTTTGAGCAATACGCTGAGAAAATCAAAGATGAGGTTGGAGAGTCAAGTGCTCAGTGGCAGAACATTATAGCCATGGGTAAAGAGCTTGCGCCTAGTAGCGCGTTGTTTGCTGGTGCAGCGGCCATCGGTGTCGCAGCAAAATCTGCACTAGATAAACCAGATGAAGCGGATGTGGATATTGGTTTGCAAACGGTTATTGATAATCCGTTGTCGGATGAAAATTTAGAAGACACGTTCCTCGATAATGATGCAGCCACTGATGAAGATGATGGCGGTCTGGATTTTAATGTAGAGGATCCAATGGCTGGAGATGATCTTGAAGATGATCCGGTTGCCAGTAAAATTATGGAAGCAAATGAAACTTCTGATATTTTAAATTTTGAAATCGATGATATATCAGATGATGAACTAGATGGTGCCGACACTGCGAGTAGTGATGCAGATACTGCGACAGATGTGGAGGCGATGGCAACGGGTTTGCATGAAACTGCTAGTATGGATGATCTAACTCAAGAGTTAGAACAGATCGGAATGCAAACCACTATGAATGATCTCACTCCATTAGATATTGATGAAGATGAGTTGGATAACGATATTGATAGTCCTGCAGATGACACAATTGCCATGCAAGCTAGTGAATTAGGAATAGATACGGGTCTCACTCCGGCTGATCCAGAAGCGACAGCTGCGTATTCACCAAGTTCAAGTTCACTAGATGCGCTAGCGGGTGATGATACGGAGCAATATGACCCCAGTAATATTGATACAGAGTTTCTAGATCCTGCAGAACAAACCATTGCACAAACGCATACTGATCTTGAAGAACTTGGACCACCATCTTTAATTGAAGAAGTAGGTACTAAGCTTGATCTAGCTAAAGCGTTTGTTGATATGGGTGATTCCGATGCGGCTAAAGAAACATTGATTGAAGTAATCAATGAAGGTGATGAGTCACAGATTAAAGCTGCTAAAGATTTAATGGATAAGCTAGGTAGCTAAACCTGGCAAGTGCTCAGCAATTTATTGGTCTCATGCGTGGTAAAAATAAATTGTTACTGCTAATCAGCTAAATACTTACTCAATCAATTTGTAGCGGTTTAGTCTGCAAATTTAAACATTAATCATGCGTATTGCTTTAGGCGTTGAATACAACGGTAGTCAATTCTATGGTTGGCAACGCCAATCCGTCGCAGACACTGTTCAGCAACAACTAGAAAAAGCGATCTCCATCGTCGCTGATAAACCTATTACAGTTTATGTTGCAGGAAGAACTGATACAGCTGTTCATGCAACGGAACAAATTGTACATTTCGATTGTGATAACCCACGCGAGTTAAAAGCTTGGGTGATGGGGGCAAATTCAAATTTACCAAATTCGATTTCGGTGCTATGGGCAAAGTATGTAGAGGATGAATTTCATGCTAGGTTTAGTGCTCAATCTAGGTATTATCGTTACATCATTTTCAATAACGCTGTTCGTCCTGCGTTGTTAGATAAGTTAGTTACCTGGGAATACGCTGCATTAGATGTGCAAAAAATGCAGTACGCAGCGCAACATTTACTAGGTACACATGATTTCACTTCATACCGTGCAGTAGCGTGTCAGGCAAGTAGTCCGATGCGGACCATAGAAGAACTAACACTAAGCAGGCAGAATGAGTTTGTTCTAATGGATATTCGTGCAAATGGTTTTTTGCATCATATGGTAAGAAATATTATGGGTGTTTTAATAACTATTGGCAGAGGTGAACAGGCAGAAGATTGGTCGCGAGAAGTATTGCAAAAATGCGATCGTACGCTGGGTGGTAAAACTGCACCTGCCGCAGGACTTTATCTAGTCAAAGTGCAGTATGATGAAAAATTTGGTTTAGATACCAAGATAAGATGGCCTGCAATTGTAGGCCAGTAAATTAAAAACTTAATAATATTAAGCAATGCAAACACGAATAAAATTTTGTGGCTTGACTCGAATTCAAGATGTGCAATATGCCATTAATTTGGGTGTAGATGCGCTGGGTTTTGTATTTGTAAAAAACAGTGCTCGTAATGTAGATATTGCTACAGCGGTAAATTTAACACGTGAAGTGCCGCCTTTTATTATTAAGGTAGGTTTGTTTATGAATGCACAAGCTGAAGATGTAAGGCAGGTAATGAAGCATGTGAAGTTTAATTTATTACAGTTTCATGGTGAAGAGGATGAAGCATTCTGTAAGCAATTTAATACGCCGTATATAAAAGCGGTGCCTATGGGCAGTACTTCATCAGTCGTAGAATTTTGTGATAGTTATAAAACTGCCACTGGCTTTATTTTAGATAGTCATGCATCAGGTCAGATGGGTGGTAGCGGAGAGAAATTTGCTTGGGAGGATATCCCGAAAGATCTCAATAAACCTATTATTCTTGCTGGTGGGCTGACCGCAAATAACGTTGCCGAGGCGATACGTGTGGTACAGCCCTATGCGGTAGATGTAAGTAGTGGGATTGAGGCTGGTAAAGGTATCAAAGACCCCGCTAAAATGGAGCAATTCATTAAGGAAGTTAGACGTGACTAGGATTGCACAAAATATTGCACAGGACCAAGCCTCAGACGAAATGCCAGATAGGCAAGGTATGTTTGGGGAGTACGGTGGCCGCTATGTATCGGAAACGTTAATTGAGCCGTTAGCTGAGCTTGAACAAGCGTATTCTCATTATAAAAATGACCCTGAATTCATCGCAGAATTTGATGCCGATCTTGCGCATTATGTTGGTCGGCCTAGCCCGGTTTACCATGCGCAGCGTCTAAGTGAAAAATATGCTGGTGCACAAATCTATTTAAAGCGCGAAGACCTGAATCATACTGGCGCGCATAAAATCAACAATACCATTGGCCAGGCGTTATTGGCTAAACGCATGGGTAAGCCTCGCATCATTGCTGAAACGGGCGCAGGTCAACATGGAGTCGCCAGTGCTACTGTTGCGGCACGTCTTGGGCTTGAATGTGTGGTGTACATGGGTGAGCAAGATATCCATCGTCAAGCACCGAATGTGTATCGCATGCGTTTACTAGGCGCAGAAGTTGTGCCTGTTACATCTGGTTCAAAAACACTAAAAGATGCACTGAATGAGGCACTACGAGATTGGGTGACAAATGTTGATAGTACTTTCTATATTATCGGCACGGTTGCAGGCCCTCATCCCTATCCGTTATTGGTGCGTGATTTTCAAGCCATCATTGGTCGTGAAGCAAGAAGTCAAATGATGACACAAACTGGAAGTTTGCCTGATGCACTCGTCGCTTGTGTAGGTGGAGGTTCTAATGCAATTGGATTGTTTCATCCGTTCATTGAAGATAAAAATGTCAAGATGATAGGCGTAGAAGCCGGTGGCTTAGGGCTAGCTACTGGCAAACATTCTGCTCCATTAAATGCTGGTCGCCCAGGAGTGTTACATGGTAACCGAACCTATTTGATGGAAGATGATAATGGGCAAATTATTGAAACCCATTCTATTTCTGCAGGCTTGGACTATCCTGGTGTGGGTCCAGAGCATGCCTGGTTAAAAGACATTGGTCGTGTTGAGTATGAAACGGTTACTGACGAGGAAGCATTGGCAGCATTTCATGAATTAACGCGTGTAGAAGGAATTATTCCTGCATTAGAAAGTAGTCATGCAATGGCTTACGCATTTAAGCTTGCAAGCACGATGAGCAGCGATAAAAAAATTCTCGTTAATTTATCCGGTCGTGGCGATAAAGATATTAATACGGTTGCAGAGATTGAAGGTATAACGATATGAGTCGTATCCAAGCAACCTTTGATGAATTAAGTAAATCCGATCGCACGGCATTAATAGCTTATGTTACGGCAGGAGATCCGCACCCAGATAAAACTGTGCAAATTATGCATACACTAGTTGAAGCTGGTTCAAATATTATTGAGTTGGGCGTGCCTTTTTCTGACCCCATGGCAGATGGGCCAGTCATTCAAGCAGCATGTGAGCGGGCTTTAGCACATCAAACAAGTTTGCAGAATGTGCTGAATATGGTTGCGCAATTCCGCCAACAGAATACCCAAACACCGGTTGTATTAATGGGTTATCAAAACCCAATTGAGGTAATGGGTGTAGAAAATTTTGCACAACAAGCTAAGCAAAATGAAATTGATGGAGTGCTTACTGTAGATATGCCCATTGAGCAAGCGGGCGAAACAGTAAATAAATATAAAGAATATGGCCTCGATAATATTTTTCTTATTGCGCCGACTACCAGTACGCAACGTATTAAGGCTATATGTGAGCATTCATCAGGATTTATCTATTATGTCTCACTTAAAGGTGTTACCGGAGCAGGTAATTTAGATACAGCGGAGGTGGCAAATAAAGTCGCCGAGATTAAGCGTGTGAGCACACTGCCTGTAGGGGTTGGTTTTGGTATTAAAGATGCAGAAAGTGCTGCTAAAGTTGCATTAGTAGCAGATGCTGTAGTGGTTGGTAGTGCTATCATCCGTGAAATCGAAAGCCACGCGAATAATCAAGCGACGATGTTAAATAATATAAAAACTTTACTATCCGACATGCGCTCGGCAATGGATAATGCTACAAGTAACAAACAAGTTGCCTAAAAGAATGAAAATAACTAATTACTTTGTCTACATGGATTGCACTCTATGAGTTGGCTAGAAAAATTAATGCCATCGCGCATACGAACCGAGGGAACAAGTAAGCGAAAAGTTCCAGAAGGGTTGTGGGAAAAGTGCCCTAGTTGTGGACAGGTTTTATATCGATCTGATCTTGAACGTAATTTGCAAGTATGTACGAAATGCAATCATCATATGCGTATTGGCGCACGCGAACGTTTGCAAACATTTCTTGATGAAGAGGGGCAAGAAGAATTATCAGCAGATATTGAATCCACAGATTTTTTGAAGTTTAAAGACAGTAAGAAATATAAAGATCGCATTGCCGCTGCACAAAAATCTACCGGTGAAAAAGATGCGTTAATTGCAATAAAGGGTAATGTGAAAGGAATGCCTCTCGTGACTGTCGCATTTGAATTTAGGTTCATTGGTGGTTCAATGGGTTCAGTAGTAGGCGAAAAATTTTTACGTGCAGCAAAATATGCACTTGCAGAAGAAATACCGTTAGTGTGTTTTTCAACTAGTGGGGGTGCGCGTATGCAAGAGGCATTGACGTCATTATTTCAAATGGCTAAAACCAGTGCCGTATTAGAACGAATGCGTGAACATGGTCTGCCTTTTATCTCAGTACTAACCGACCCAACAACCGGAGGTGTGTCAGCAAGTTTTGCTATGCTGGGCGATTTAAATGTAGCTGAACCAAATGCTTTGATTGGCTTTGCTGGGCAAAGAGTTATCGAACAGACTGTACGCGAAACCTTGCCGGAAGGCTTTCAAAGAAGCGAGTTTCTGCTTGAGCATGGTGCGCTGGATATGATTATCGATCGGAAAGATATGCGCGATCAATTGCATGAGGTACTGAGTATCCTCACACATGCGGACATCAAACAAGAAGAATACAGCTAGTAAAAATAAGTTGTAATTACTTTTTCTAACACTTCAATAAAAATTAATTACTTAAACCGCTGAGATTTTAAAGTCTCTATAGTTACTAGATTTGAAATGGTTTTGTTTTGCGAAAACATCTGCTATGGAAGTTAAATTTATACAAGCGGTCAGCTTGGCAAGAGCTTGAACAATGAGATTCAATCAATTATCTGAATGGTTAGAGTGGCAAGAAACTCTGCACTCAAAAAAGATTGAACTTGGTCTTGAGCGTGTCGAGAAAGTTGCTGGTGCTATGGGATTGTCTGCGCCTAAATATAAAACAATTGTGGTGGCAGGTACTAATGGTAAAGGTTCGACAGTCACTATATTAGAATCAATATTTCATCACGCTGGCTATCGAGTTGGAGCTTATACTTCTCCGCATTTGCTGCACTATAACGAGCGTATACGTGTTAAACAGCAAAATGTCGATGATGATTCTCTGTGTAATGCCTTTAACATAGTAGACAAATCTCGTGGTGATATAAGTTTAAGCTACTTTGAGTTTGGTACGCTTGCTGCGATGCAAATATTTTCTGAGTCAGAAATAGATGTGGCAATCTATGAAGTCGGTTTAGGTGGTCGGCTTGATGCGGTAAATATTCTAGATGGAGATGTAAGCATCGTAACCAGCATAGGTATTGATCATGAGCAATGGTTAGGCTCCACACGAGAGTCTATCGGTTTTGAAAAAGCAGGAGTATTTCGAGTCAATCGCCCGGCAATTTGTGGAGATGATAATCCTCCAAATAGTTTGGTTGAGCATGCAAACAATTTGGGTGCAGAATTATTGCAAATTAATAAGGATTTTTCATTTCAAATACTAGATGATGAGAGCTGGTCATTTAGCAACGGTAGTTTGCATTGGGATAGCTTGCCAAAGCCAGGCCTATACGGTGAAAAGCAAATTGGTAACGCGGCTACAGCATTAATGGCGCTAAACCGTATTGATGACGTGTTGCCAGTAACGCGTGAATGTATTGATCGAGGTTTAAGCAATCTTAGCCTTCCTGGGCGTTTTCAACGTATCCACGGTCCCTGTGAAATTATTTTAGATGTTGCACATAATCTGGATAGCGCAAAGGTACTTGTTGATAATCTTCGAAAGTTGAAGCCTGCAACGAAAACCATCGCGGTATTTGCAGTGTTGGCGGATAAGGACGTCTGCGGGATTGTCGAATGTGTAGGTGGGATGTTTGATGAATGGCATATATCTCAGCTAGATTCAGAGCGTACGCTAGATAAAGAAAACTTGAAAAAACAGCTTGATGACTGTTGCCATGAGTGTGTTATATATTCTTACCCATCCATAGCACAAGCATATAAAACAGCAAAAAATTCTGTAGATGAATCCATGCGCATTGTTGTATTTGGTTCATTTTTAACAGTGGCAGAGGCGTTGAACGAGGAAGTATAATCTAACATTCTTATATAGTAGGTCTATTTTCTGGGCTTATAAGTACCTGGCCTGTAAACTGATTGAAGAATTGCTGGTCGAATAGACTTCAACATCATCAAAAATAGTATCGATATGGAAACTACCTTAAAACAACGTTTAATTGGTGCAGCGGTAATTATTGCCTTAGCGGTTATCTTTGTGCCGATGATATTAGATGGTTCTGGGCGTCAAGAATCTGTTGCGCTAAATAAGGAGGTACCGCCAGAACCTACCTTTAGTTTTGACAGTAATCTGCCAGATCCTAAAAAATTGGATGAACTTCCACCGATTAAAACAACTGAGACAGTAAATTCTGAAGAGCAAGCAACAGAAAGCACAGCCAAGCAACCTGATGTAGATAAAATATCATCAATAAAGAAGGTTGAAGAAAAAAAGTCGCAATCGGCTGAAAATAAAACAACCGACTCCAAAGCAACTCAAACAGCAAACGTCCATGTAGTAGAAGCTACAGAGAATCACATAAAAACTAATCCAGCATTAAGCGCATGGGCCGTGCAAGTGGCAGCGTTTGGCGAAAAGGGTAAGGCTTTAGCCTTGCAAGAGAAACTGTTAGCCAGCAAACTATCAGCATTCACTGAGCAGTCAGGCAAAGGTGATAAATTGGTTTATCGCGTGAAAGTGGGCCCAGAGCTAAAGCGTGAGAATGCAGAGAAATTGCGTGATAAAATCGAGAAAGAACATAACCTGAAGGGTAGTTTTGTTACTAAGCATCCTTAAATTATGGTTCGTTTATAACTGTAGTTAATACCTTGTTAAAGTAAAATATGGAATTTTCTTGGATTGATATAGGGATTGCATTCATATTATTGGTTTCAATTGTGATTGCAATATTCCGTGGCTTTGTAAAGGAAGCAATATCTCTAGCAAGTTGGGTTGTGGCAATTTGGTTAGCGATAAATTATTCCAATCAAGTGGCGCTATTTTTGCCGTCAAGCATAGATGAAGCAACGCTCAGTCTTCCTCAAAGTGAGGTTGAGGTAAGCAAATTGCGTTTTGGAATTGCATTTGTTTTGATTGTTATAGGAACGTTAATTGCTGGCGCGTTGTTAAATTATATTCTCAGTCATTTGACAAAAAATAATGCACTACGGGGTATCGATCGGCTATTGGGTGGTTTTTTTGGTGCTTTCCGCGGCGCCGCCATTATTGTTTTGTTGATATTAGCTGCTTCTTATACAAATTTTCCTCTTACAGAGACCTGGGAATCTTCACAAATACTGCCGCCATTTGAAATGATTGCAGAAAAAGTTATTGAGCTGATGCCACCAGAATTTTCAAAATACTTTTCACTGGGCGAAGCGGATTTGCAAGCATCTGCCTCTTACTTTTAAAGAACTAAGGTTTAAAAATGTGTGGCATAGTCGGGATCGTTGCAAGCAATCCGGTTAATCAAGATTTATACAATGCATTGCTAATGCTGCAGCACCGTGGACAAGATGCTGCAGGCATTGTAACCAATGAAAATGGCAAGCTATATCAGCGCAAATCTATAGGTTTGGTGCGTGATGTATTTCAAAGCCGTCATATGGAACGATTAAAAGGTAATGTCGGTATTGGACATGTGCGATATCCCACTGCAGGCACATCATCCTCTGCAGAAGCGCAACCATTTTATGTAAATTCTCCTTTTGGAATCTCGTTAGCGCATAACGGAAACCTAATAAATGCTACACAGCTTAAAAAGGAATTATTCTTAGAAGACCGTCGTCACCTTAATACTGAATCGGATTCAGAAATATTATTAAATGTTTTCGCGCATGAGCTTGCGAAACAGGAATCCTTGCAACTTAGGCCTGAAGATGTGTTTGCTGCGGTGCGTGGTGTACATCGTCGATGCAAAGGTGCTTATGCAGTGGTGGCAATGTTAACCGGTCGAGGCATTGTTGCCTTTAGAGACCCGAATGGTATTCGCCCACTTGTATATGGTGTGCGTGAATCAAAGCATGGTATGGAATACATGGTCGCATCAGAAAGTGTTGCACTAGATGTGCTGGGTTATAGTTTGGTGCGAGACATTTCTCCTGGTGAAGCAATTTTTGTTGATGAGAATGGCAAAATATTTACCCAACAATGTGCAACCGATGCGGTACATACGCCGTGTATATTTGAATATGTATATTTTGCAAGGCCCGACTCGGTAATTGAAGATGTGTTCGTGCAAAAAGCACGTATGCGTATGGGCCAATGTTTGGCTAAGAAAATTTTGCATGAGTGGAAGGGCCACGATATCGATGTAGTCATGCCAATTCCAGATACGAGTCGAACAACCGCAATCGAAATTGCTTATTTGATGGGTCTTAAGTATCGCGAAGGCTTTATTAAAAATCGCTATATTGCTCGTACATTTATCATGCCGGGTCAAAAGAAACGTAAAAAATCAGTCCGCCAGAAACTAAATCCGATTGGTTTAGAATTTCGCGATAAAAATGTTTTGTTAGTGGATGACTCGATAGTGAGAGGAACTACTTCTCGCGAAATCGCACAAATGGCAAGAGATGCCGGCGCAAAGAAAGTATATTTTGCATCGGCTTCTCCGCCTGTTCGCTATCAAAATATTTATGGAATCGATATGCCAGCACGTAGCGAATTCATTGCACATAATCGAAGTGTTGATGACATTTGCAATGAAATTCAAGCCGATGGATTAATTTACCAAGATTTAAATGATCTAATTTGGTCTGTGCAACAAGGTAATCTTCGTTTGGAAAAATTTGATACCTCAGTATTTAGTGGTGAATACATTACCGGCGTTGAGGAAGGTTATTTTGAAAATTTAGAGAACTTACGTAACGATACTACTAAGCAAGAGCGTGAGAAAGAATATGCTGGTATTGATCTTCATAACAGTAACTAACTCTCTGTTACATGTCTGACTCAAAAGCTGCAGAAAAGCTGCTGCCTTTATTGCAACAAACATGCGAAAAATATCCACAGCATGCAGAATTTCCGGTCGCAATTATAAGTATTAGTGAGCAAACGTTATATTTATATGTAAAGCAAAAATTTGTCTGTAGCTATCCGGTCTCCACTTCACGCTATGGAATAGGTCAAGAAGAAGGCACATTTAAAACACCAATTGGTGTACATTGCATCAAAGAAAAAATTGGTGAGAACGCGGAGTTTGCGGAAATATTCTTATCGAGAGAGCCCACCAATTCATTGGCAACCATTGAGCACACTGCGGTGTGTACAGAGGTCGACTGCATTACTTCTCGTATTCTGTGGTTGCAAGGTCTTGAAGAGGGTGTTAATAAAAACTGCAATGATGAAGGATGTAATGTGGATAGCTATTCGCGTTACATCTATATTCATGGCACGCATGAAGAAGGGTTAATTGGGCAAGTGGCATCTATTGGCTGTATTCGTATGAAAAACACTGATGTTATTGATTTATATGAAAAATTATTCATTTCTTCGCTAGTTATTATTAAAAATTAAAACCCTCTTAATAAAATTATGATCGCGGTATTTAAAGACGCCTTAGAGTGCTTATTAATTTCTCATCCAGAGAAAAAATGCTTAGCTGTATTCGCTATGCAGGTGAGTTTTACAGAAGAAGAGCTTGATATAACGAATACCACAGAAATCGACATAATTGCTACACCTGGCAGACCCAACAAACCAACTCTTGTTTCACCACGAGAAGTGCCGCGTAGAAATTTATCTTCACTAGAAGGTCGTATAGCACTCATTCATGCTATCGCACACATTGAATTTAATGCCATCAACTTAGCGTTAGATGCAATGTATCGTTTTCAAGACATGCCTTTAGTATATTATAAAGACTGGATGCAAGTGGCATTTGAAGAGGCGCAACATTTCACCATGCTGCGCGCGCGTTTGCATGAGCTAGATTGTGAGTATGGAGATTATGATGCACATGATGGTTTATGGGAAATGGCTATTAAAACGCAACAGAGTGTTATTGCACGCATGGCGTTGGTACCGCGTGTGTTAGAAGCAAGAGGATTGGATGTGACACCCAGTATGATAAAGCGATTGCAAAATCATGGTGATGATAAAACGGTTGAGATACTAAAAATTATATTTGAACAAGAGATTGGTCATGTGGCAATTGGTAGTCGTTGGTTTAATTACGCATGTCAGCAAAATGAGCTAGAACCAGAAGAGACTTTTCAAAATTTATTAAAAGAATATATGAGCGGCGAATTACGTGGTCCGTTTGAATTAGATGCACGCCGGAAAGCCGGATTTAGTGAAAACGAACTACAGCTTATACAAAATATATAGATTTAGTTTTTATTCTGCGATTTCTGTTTCTTCACTAGCTTCATTGCAAAAGAACTCAGTTGCTGCGCTCGTAGTGACCCATTCAGGAACTTTTTCGCCTTGGTATTTGCTACCTTCTGGGCAAACTAAAACGATTTCAATGGGTTCATTGATAATAGGTTGAATGCTCTGTTTCTCGTCGGCAAATACAGTACCAACCAAGCATGTGAGCCAGATTATAGTTAATGATTTCATATTGCTTCCTTGCATAAAATCTATATAAATTCTAATGCTGAATAACCGGGACAAGCATTGAGTAAGCATCAACGGTCTATTTTTCATCCTCAGAGGTGTTTTTTGATAAAACGCTAAAATTTTAAGTATTGATATTCTCAAGTTGTATAGAGTGGGGAGAGCAGCGTAGTACGCTGCCATGTTCATACCAGTCTCCAAGGACTATACGTTTATAAGCAGAGTGATTGACAGTAAATTCATGTTCAGCGGGTCGATGAGTATGTCCATGAATTAAATGCTTAACATTATGTTTCTGCATCATCTTTTCAACTGCTTGTTGATTTACATCCATAATGTCTTGTGTTTTTTCTTGTGTTGCAGATTTACTTTTCTTGCGAAGGCCTTCAGCAATTTTTAAACGTCGTTTCACACTTAACATCAACAGTGTTTTTTGAATCAGCGGATTGCGAGCTTTTTTGCGGTAATTTTGATAAGCAATATCATCAGTGCATAACGTATCACCATGCATAATTAGAGTAGGGGTACCGTAGAGGTCAATAACCGTTTCTTCGGCTAAAATATTACAATGAGTTTGTGCGCAAAAACGTTTACCAATTAGAAAGTCACGGTTACCATGAATAAAGTGAACCGGTGTGCCGGTTTCACTATATTGGCGAATAGAATTGATAGCAGGTTCTAATCCAATAGCAGGATCGTCATCTCCTATCCAATATTCAAATAAATCGCCTAAGATATATAGAGCGTCTGCTCCCTTATTCTCTTCTAAGAAACGACAAAAGGCCGCAACAATGTGCGGCCTTTTTTGATCAAGGTGTAAATCCGAGACAAATAACGTTTGAGTCATACGTCCAGATTGTACAAGTAGATAACGTTACTCAACGATAGTTACTTTCTCAATGATAACGGCTTCTTCAGGAACATCTTGGTATGGACCTTTAGTGGTGGTAGCTACACCTTTAATTTTTTCTACTACATCCATGCCTTCGGTTACTTTACCAAATACGGCATAGCCCCAGCCTTGTGGAGTTTCGCTAGAGAAATTGAGGAAATCGTTATCTTTTACATTAATAAAGAACTGCGCAGTTGCAGAGTGCGGGTCGCCTGTACGCGCCATAGCAATGGTGCCATTATCGTTGGTCAGCCCGTTGTTGGCTTCATTTTGAATGGGGTCATGCGTCTCTTTCTGGCTCATATCTTCAGTAAAGCCACCGCCTTGAATCATGAAATTTGAAATTACGCGATGAAAAATTGTACCGTCAAAAAAGCCTTCTTTCGCATAGGTTAAGAAGTTTTCAACTGTATTAGGAGCTTTATCAGCGTCGAGTTCGAGCATGATTGTTCCTTGATTAGTATCCATTTTTACCATTGTTGTTTCTGCCTGAGTGTTTGATGAAATTGTGAAAAAAAGTATGAATACTAATAGAGCTATTTGCTTGCGCAGTGTATTCATTTCGCCTCCAGTACGTTTGTGAGTGTGGATAATTTCATATATTTGTCTGGAAAACCAGCCAATAGTTCATTTCAGAGTTTTGTCAAAGAGCAGTAGTAGACCGCTTCGTTTATGATTTTCGTCTTTCTGTAAGAAGCGCTAATTGGTTTTGAAATTAGGCAAAAGAGGCCGAGTAAGCAGATTGTATAGAAATATATATGAGTATTTTGAGGGCTCTGTTAGCGAAATTTAAGAGCAAATCAGTGTTTCCTCCTGCCTAAAAGTGGCATTGACCTGATTATTCACTAGCACGTATGATCCGCAATCGGTAAGGCCAGTTCGCACATCGGCCATATCAACAGTCGGGGCATAGCGCAGTCTGGTAGCGCACCTGCTTTGGGAGCA
>JBOEHC010000024.1:0-25816 GCA_050633765.1 Gammaproteobacteria bacterium | reverse complement strand
TCCTCAATTGCCGGCATATTTCCCGCGCTTTGACCAGATTGCTGCGCGGCTAATTGCTCTGCAAACTCAGGAGATAACGAGGTCAAACCATTATTAAGTTGCAAGTAAGAAAACACTGCAATGATTGGCAATGCGAGGAAAACTATAATAGGAAGTAATTTACTACTTCTTTTATAGATAACTTCTTTATGATCTTCTAAATCATCAATCAAAGATCTTTCTAAATCAGATTTCGCAATACTGTATTGATCTCCATCTATAAGGTCATTATCACGATCATTTTCTAACTCTTGCAGTTTCTTTTCAAAAACTGCACGATTAATCTTCTTTCTATCTAAATCCTTTGGAGATTCTTTTGCCAATAGAGACGGCAAGATAATTATCAAAGCAATAGCTAATAATAATGCACAAATTATCCAAAAGATTAACATTAGTTATTCTACTCTTTCTTTTCTTTAAGTATTGAGTCTAGCTTTTGTTTTTCATTTACAGAAAGCTCTACATCTATAGGAGGTTTTTGTTTTTTCAAATACATGAGCACTAATAGCAAAATTAATGCAAGAAATAAGAAAGGACCGAACCATAGCAAATAGGTTTTTGGTTTAACCAAAGGCTTATATAAAACAAAATCGCCATATCGATCCGCCATGAAGGTAATAATCTCGTTATTTGATGCACCATTAGCGAGCATCTTATTTACTTCAACACGCAAATCATTAGCTAGCTCAGAGTCTGATTCAGCAATTGTTTGGTTCTGACACACCAAACAACGCAATTCATTAAGTAATTCGTGATATCGCGATTCGTACTCGGGCTTAACATCAACGGGTTCTACTGCAACTACGCTACTTATACATAGCGCACATATTAAAGCAATAATAAGACTGCAAAATCCTAATTTATAAAATTGACTATGCTTCATTTTTTAATCGTTGAATCAGAGGTAAAATCTTATTATCTAAATCATCCTTGCTAAGAGGACCAATGTGCTTGTGACGAATAATTCCTTTGCGATCAATGATAAATGTTTCCGGCGCACCGTACACGCCCCAATCGATAGCCACCCTACCCGCCTCATCTGAAGCATTGGCTTCAAAAGGGTTACCAAAGTCTCGCAAATACAATTTTGCTTTGGCTGCATCATCTTTGTAATTCAGTCCGTAAATCGGTGCTACGTTTTTACTCGCGAGTTCTAATAAAGCAGGATGCTCTTGTTTGCAAGCAAAACACCATGTTGCCCAAACATTTAGCACTGACACTTTGCCAAGAAAATCTTTATTCGAAAATTGTGCTGAATTATCAAATAATTTTGGTAATGTGAATTCTGGAACCGGTTTGCCAATCAAAGGTGATGGCACTTCTGACGGATCTTTATATAAACCGATAAACAGAAATCCACACAATACAAAGAAGAGAATTACTGGCAATAAATACTTAAACATTTGTAATTTACTATGAAGTAGCCGTAGCTGCTTGTTTATTATTTTTGATAGGCTCTACTATAGTTTTTTCACGTTTTAATTTAAGTCTATAACGTCTATCTAGGGCGGCTAATAATCCACCCAATGCCATTAAAGCTGCTCCTAGCCAAATCCATTGAATAAACGGTTTATAATACAAACGTATACCCCAGGATTGATTATCAATTTGTTCGCCTAATGCGACATAAATATCACGCAAAAACCCTGAATCTATCCCTGCCTCTGTCATAGGATTTTGTTGAACAAGATAAGTGCGTTTCTCAGGCAATAATGTCGCCACTAATTTACCATTCTTATAAACATTTAATGAAGCTTGCTTAGAACTATAATTAGGACCTTGAATTGCTTTCACACCATTGAACCCAAATTCATAGCCTGACATTTCCACTTTCCCACCAATCTGCATAGGTATTTCTTTTTCTTGTTGAAATGCATTCACAAAAGTCACCCCAAACACAAAAACACCAATACCTAAATGAGCAACAACCATTCCATAAGTCGCACGTGGAATTTTTTTAAAGCGTTGTAATGAATTTAGATTTTTTTCATTACGAAAAACATTTTTGAAAAGATAGTACAAGGCTGAACAAATAGACCAGCCTCCCAATGTAATGCCCAAAACCACAAGCAAGGATGATTTGCCTGCTACTATATAAGGGAGCACTACTCCTATAATTAACCCTGCTATGAAAATCTTAGCAAGTCTTTTCAATGTTTCGCCTAATGCCGCTTTTTTCCAACGCAAAAAAGGGCCGATACCTATCACAAGCACTAAAGGCAACATGAGAATTGAAAATACTGTATTAAAATATGGTGGCCCCACAGATATCTTTCCAGCGTTCAATGCGTCTAAGAAAAGTGGATACAAGGTTCCAACCAAAATGGTAAACATCGCAACCAGTAGCAATACATTATTTAATAACAGAGCCGTTTCACGTGAGACTAAATCAAATTGACCGATGGATTTTATTTTTGGTGCGCGCAATGCATAAAGCAAAAGTGAACCGCCAATTACAATAGCTAAAAAGGCTAAGATATAAACCCCACGAGCAGGATCTGTTGCAAAAGCATGAACAGACACCAACACACCAGAACGCACTAAGAATGTACCTAGAAGACTCAACGAGAACGCTAAAATAGCAAGTAACACGGTCCAATTTTTAAAGCTTGATCGTTTCTCAGTAACCGCTAACGAATGTATAAGCGCTGTACCTACTAACCAGGGCATAAAGGAAGCATTTTCTACGGGGTCCCAGAACCACCATCCGCCCCAACCAAGTTCATGATAGGCCCACCAACTTCCTAACGTGATGCCTATTGTTAAAAACACCCATGCAAAGGTGGCCCAAGGCCGGGACCAGCGAGCCCAGGCTGAATCAAGCTTTCCACCTAAGAGTGCTGCTATTGCAAAAGCAAATGCAACCGAGAAACCCACATAGCCCATGTACAACATAGGTGGATGAATTACTAAACCAGGATCCTGTAATAAGGGGTTTAAGTCTCGACCTTCAAGTGGCACAGGAAAAACTCTTTCAAATGGGTTTGATGTAAGCAGCATAAATAGCAAAAAACCAACACTTACAAAACCCATTACACCTAACACACGTGCCACCATATTATTTGGCAGGCTTCGGCTAAATATTGTTACAGCAAATGTCCAAGCACTGAGCATTAATACCCATAATAATAACGAACCTTCATGCGCACCCCACACAGCAGATATTTTATATTGCAGTGGTAAAGCGGTATTTGCATTATTTGCTACATATAAAACTGAAAAATCATTTTTAATAAAACTATAGGTTAAACAAATATAACTAATGATAATAAATAGAAACTGGCCACGCGCTGCTGGCTTTGCTACCGCTATCCATTGACTTGTATTCGTTTGCGCACCCAGAATCGGCACGATGGTTTGTACTAGTGCCAAACAAAGAGCAATGATTAAAGCAAAATGTCCAATTTCAGGAATCATAATTATTCAATATTTATAATTAATATGTTTTAGGAATATTTTCAGGATGGGATGCACCTGATTCTTTTAAGGCTTCTGCTACTTCAGGAGGCATATAGTTTTCATCATGCTTAGCTAACACCTCTTGTGCAATAACCACCCCATCTGCATTTAATTTACCTTGTGCCACAATACCTTGACCCTCACGAAATAAATCAGGCAACAATCCTTTATATTGAACCGTAACAGTGCCTGTAGTATCGGTTAGATCAAATTCTGTTGTTACGCCATCGTTAAATCGATTCACACTTCCTTCCACAACTAAGCCACCGATTCTGATGAGTTGATCTTGTTGCACATTACCAGCTGCAATTTCTGCCGGAGTATGAAAATAAGTTTTATTTTTCTGTAGCGCATACACGCCCAATGCAGCGGCACTACTAAATCCTAACAATAAAATAGTGATAAATATTAAACGTTGCTTTCTTTTTGCTCTCATATTAATTACTCTTCTAGGCTATCTTCAATTTCACGTAGTAGTTTTTTCTTACGTCTACTAGCAAACACTATACTCAATACTAAGGCCGCTAAAGTGACTGCATATGAGCCCCAAACGTACATCCACTTTCCATCCATATATAAAAATTCTTGCATATTTAACTCTCAGCAATGAGGCTTTTAACCCACTTGGTAGCACGTTCACGCGAAATAATTTCATTACGTATACGCATAAATAGCACCCACCCAAAATAAACCTTGAATGCTACTGCCATAATTAATAATGGCCACAACATACTGGGATCCATAGATGGTTTATCTGAAACAATTTCCATATTGGGCTGATGCAATGAATTCCACCAGGTTACGGAATAATGAATGATTGGAATATTCACAACACCCACTAACGCCAACATGCTTGCCGCTTTAGCTGCTACACGTTTATCTTCAATGGATGAATAAATTGCGATTACACCAAAGTATAAGAACAATAAAATGAGCTCAGAAGTTAACCTTGCGTCCCATGTCCAATAAGTGCCCCAAGTAGGCTTACCCCACAACATTCCAGTTATGAGAGCAATGGCAGTGAAAACTGCGCCAATGACTGCGCATTCTGAAACAACAATTTCTGAAATTTTAGTTTTCCATACCAGCGCAACAAAACCAGCACTTGCCATCACCATATATACAAACATAGACATCCATGCCGCAGGAACATGAATAAATATAATTCGATACGACTCACCTTGTTGATAATCTGTAGGCGCCTCAACCAGCCCCCAATACAGTCCAACCACAGACAGTACGATAGTCAATCCCGCTAACCATGGCAGCCATTTTCCAGACCACTCGTAGTAATACTTTGGTGAAGATAATTTATGAAACCATGCCCACATATTTTTGTTAACTCATACTAATTTTTAAAGATGCGCTAATAGCTAGCGGCGATAAGATTAAAGCCAAAATTAAACCAGCTCCTAACATTGCCAGATGCCCGGAATAAGTCATTCCCTCTATCGCAGCACTAACGGCACCAGAAGCAAAAATTAATACTGGAATATAAAGTGGCAACACAAGTAAACCCAATAATACACCACCACCTCGTAGACCTGCTGTAAGCGCTACGCCAATTGCGCCAATTAAGCTGAGTATCGGTGTGCCAATTAGCACAGTGACAAATAACGTGGGTATTGCTTGTTGCGGTATATATAGGAGTAAGGCCATTAATGGCACAATAACCAACATAGGCACGCCAGTAATTAACCAATGTGCAATAACTTTACCCAATATCATTACTGTGGGTGGATGCTTACTGAGAAACAATTGCTCAACGCTTCCATCATCGAAATCCTGACGAAAAATACTCTCCATTGATATCAAAGCTGCCAATAGTGCTGTCACCCAAACCACACCAGGAGCCAACTGGCTCAAAAAGGATTGATCTGGTGTAACACCTAATGGAAACAGCGTTACGACAATGACATAAAATAAAATTGGGTTCATTAATTCTGCACGACGGCGAAACGCAACTAATAAATCCCGTCTTATTATTGTGATAAGTGCGCTTAACATATTTTATTGGTTACACTAATAATTATTGCGAAAGATTAATACGTTTCATTTTTGTTGATGGAAGTATTAGCTCGCGATGCGTGGTGACAACTAGCATGCCTTTACTTTCTAAATGATTTTTCAACACTGTTTCAAATTCAGTAACAAACTCTTTATCTAAAGCTGTCAAAGGCTCATCCAAGACCCACAACTGCCTTTCTTCCAACTGCAGTCTTGCTAAGGCAACACGCCGCTTTTGACCTGCAGACAATTTACGAGTGAGGATATTTCTCTGCTTAAACAATCCTACCGTTCGGATAATGTCCTTTATTTCCGATTCTTTTCTTTCAGAACCTACTAAACGTTGTGCGAAAACAAGGTTTTCCATCACCGTGAGATCTAACTTAACGCCCGATGCGTGCCCAATATAGGAAATTTGCTGCTGATAGCTATCATGGCCTTCAATGGATACCCCATCCCAGCTAATTTCACCATCTGCTGGATAATTAAAACCACATAAGATTCTAAGCAAACTCGTCTTACCACTACCGTTACTGCCTTCCACCAGCAACGCTTCACCCGACTTCATTTCGAAATGAATATTAGAAAATAGTTCAGCACTTCCCTTCACACATTTCAAACCCTGTGCGTTGAGTACACTTACCTCCTGAGTACGCATGACATATTAATAGTTAAGGAAAAATGTAGGTTAAGATGGGTAACTCATTAATTACACAGAGATCTTAACACGTGGTGGCGAAGAAGCGACGAACGACGCTGTGACACCGATAATTGGCATTCACCAGCATTCTTAAAGGACGATTTGATCCTATTTCAGGGCATGAAATATTGGCACAAAATAGCCACAAATCAGGCCTGTAATTGGTGGACACAATCAGTAGAATGACGGGCTTTTCACGTGTGCCGCCCACAATATTAATAATTAACGTATCTAACAATATAAGACCTTTTTCATTCATAGTATGAGTATTTTCAATCCACCTCAACCAAGCAAAGACCATTCCCATATCACATGGGGACGGACTTATGGGTGCAGCAAAGGATTAGCACTCGCAAAAGCAATTGAACAATTTAGCGGACTGACTTTAATCATCACCCCTGATATTCAATCCGCTCATACTTTAGAAAGTGAACTTGCATTTTTCTGTAACAAAGAAACACAAATCTATTTGTTCCCAGATTCTGAAACACTTGCTTACGATGTATTTTCACCTCATGAGGACATAATTTCTGACCGTATTTTAGCCCTAAGTGCATTGCCGAAAACAAAACAAGGCGCACTCATTATTTCCGCTGGAACCATTTTATCTAAACTAGCAGCAAAAGATTTTATTCTTGGTCAATCACTGGATCTCTCGACAGGCAATACATTAGATTTAGAAGACTTCAAACAAACTCTCGTTAAGGCCGGCTATCAATATGTCTCACAAGTAATGACACATGGCGAATTTGCTGTGCGTGGTTCAATCATTGACATGTTTCCGATGGGCAGCAACAAGCCCTATAGACTAGATTTGTTCGATGATGAGATTGAAACCATACGAACCTTTAATCCCGAAACGCAAGTCTCAATAGACAAAGTCAATTCATTCCAAGTGCTTCCCGCGCGTGAATTCCCTACTGACGAAAATGCAATCAAACGTTTTCGCCAAAACTACAGAATTCAATTTGAAGGAGACCCTAACAATAGTGTTATTTATCGTGGCGTGAGTAACAACAATTTACCTTCAGGAATTGAGTATTACTTGCCACTGTTTTGCGAAGAAACCAGTAATTTCTTTGATTACATCCCTGACAACAGCCAATTAGTTTTAATCGAAGACATCGTCAATGTCGCAACCGACTTTGAAAATGATGTTTATCATCGTTATGAACAAAGAAAATATGACCTGGAGCGACCACCACTACATCCTACTAAACTATGGATATCGAGTGATTATTTTGAGGAAAACTTATTCAAATTTAACACTATAAAATTACAGCAATATGAACTAGAACAATTACATCGCGACCAATATAACTTTGATGCGCAAGCACTCCCTACACTAACTATTAATTCACGTATCAAAGATCCTGCTAGCGAACTACTTCGCTTTATCGAATCAAGTGATAATAAAATTTTATTCTTAGCCGAATCACCGGGACGAAGAGAATATATATTAGATGTTCTTAAGGGGTTTAAGATCATCCCAACCGTTGTAGATTCGTGGAAGATGTTTCTAGATCAAGCACATAGTCTAGCAATTGCTCTTGGGCCCTTAGATGATGGATTGATTTTACAGCAAGAAAATATTGCAATTATTACAGAGAGTAACTTATTTGGTGCTCGTGCAAAACAAAAAAGACGCAGACGTAGACAAATTCGTGATGCAGAATCATTAATTAAAAATTTATCTGACTTAAGCGAAGGCTCTCCTGTTGTTCACGAAGACCATGGCGTTGGACGGTTCAAAGGCTTAAAAACATTAAGCTTGAGTGGAACGGATACAGAATTTCTAACTCTGGAATATGCTGATGGCGATATCTTATATGTACCAGTTTCATCATTACATTTAGTAAGCCGCTACAGTGGTGCATCAGAAGAAAACGCCCCCCTACACCACCTCGGCGGAGAAGCGTGGAAAAATATTAAACGGCGCGCTGCACAACGAGCCCGCGATGTTGCAGCAGAACTACTCGATATTTACTCGCGACGCGAAGCGCAACAAGGCTTTCAATATAAAATTGACCATATTGAGAACAATGCATTCTGTAGCACATTCCCTTACGAAGAAACACCTGATCAATTAAAAGCCATTGATGATGTAATGCTAGATATGGAATCTACGCGCCCCATGGATCGTGTCATCTGCGGCGATGTTGGCTTTGGTAAAACTGAAGTCGCAATGCGAGCAGCATTTATTGCAGCGAATGCAGGCAAACAAGTCGCAGTTCTTGTGCCTACTACACTTCTTTGTTCGCAACATTTTCAAAGTTTCAATGATCGTTTTGCAGATCTACCAATAGAAGTTGAATGCTTATCAAGATTTATTGCTGCTAAAAAACAAAAAGAAGTGTTGGCAGGTTTAGAAAGTGGGAACGTGGATATCGTAATTGGTACGCATAAATTATTTAACACATCAATTAATTTTAAGAATTTAGGGCTAATCATTGTAGACGAAGAACAACGTTTCGGAGTACGCCAAAAAGAAGTCTTAAAAAAAATGCGCACTCAAGTTGATGTATTAACGTTAACCGCAACCCCAATTCCTAGGACACTAAACATGTCACTAAGCGGCTTGCGCGACTTATCAATTATTGCAACACCACCCAATCAAAGACTTGCCATTAAAACATTTGTAGGTACTTGGAATGACAACATGATTCAAGAGGCCTGTATGCGAGAAATGAAACGTGGTGGCCAAGTGTTCTTCCTGCACAATGAAGTCAAAACTATAGAAAAAGTAGCTAAAGATATTCAACAACTACTTCCTGATTGTTCAATTCGCATTGCTCACGGCCAAATGCCTGAAAAAGATCTTGAACAAGTAATGCTAGATTTTTATCATCAACGATTCAGCATTTTAGTTTGCACCACCATAATCGAAAACGGTATTGATATACCAACTGCCAATACCATTATTATCAACCGTGCTGATAAACTTGGATTATCACAATTGCATCAAATACGAGGTCGAGTCGGCCGTTCGCATCACCGCGCATATGCTTATCTAATTGCCCCGCCCCGCCCCGCCATGACCGCGGATGCGGTTAAGCGTTTAGAAGCTATCGAGTCATTAGAAGACCTAGGCGTAGGTTTTACGCTTGCCACCCATGATCTTGAGATTAGAGGTGCAGGCGAACTGCTAGGCGCAGACCAAAGTGGGCAAATTCATGAAGTTGGTTTTACTTTATACAATGAATTACTTGGAAGAGCAGTCGAAGCATTAAAAGCTGGAGACATTCCAGATCTTGATCAACCTTTAGATCAAGGCATTGAGGTAAATCTAGGCGTGCCAGCACTCATCCCTGATGATTACTTACCTGATATTCATGGCCGCCTTGTTATGTATAAACGTATCGCCAGTGCTAAAACCAATGATGATCTTGATGATCTCGAAATTGAGTTGATAGACCGTTATGGTTTGTTGCCAGAATTTGCTAAAAATTTATTTTTAGTCACTCATCTAAAACTGTTAGCAAGCAGCTTTGGCGTATCACGTATAGAAATGAGTCATGAAACAGCACGAATCCATTTTGGCAAATCTCCAAAAATCGATACTACCAAGATATTAGAATTGATCCTGCAACAACCCGACACTTACAAACTTGATGGCTCCGAAAAACTCACTATTTACACCGAAACCGATAATATTGGGGAACGAATTGACACCATCGTGAATCTATTAAATGATCTACAATTACAACAAGCTGCTTAGTTGAGAAAATTATCCATGCACTCATTATTTAAAACTTGCACCATCTTCATCTTATTGTTTTCTGCCCAAACAGCAATAAGTAAAGATTATATTGTTGAAATGATATTTTTCGCCAATACGAATACAAGTACAGAATCCGTACATATATCTAACCAAGCGGTATTTCCTGATCTTGGTGGCGCTATTACACTTCGCCCAGGTTCACAATCTAACGGATTCATACCGCTCACATCGGACACTTATACTTTGTCGGGAAAAGCTAATGCACTAAATAAATCTGGCAAATACAGAGTTCTAAAACATATGTCATGGCTACAACCGGGCCTTGCAAAAGAAGATGCCATTGCGGTTCGTGTGCATGCAGGTAAAAATTATAAAGATGAATTTAGCGAGCGATCTTTTTCAAATCAGCCAACAAATGAATTAGATGGGACAGTTAAAATAGTTTTAGGTCGCTATTTGCACCTATACACAGATCTCGCCTACCGCAAAACATTTAGCGTAAGCTCAGCCGATGCATTAGGGCGGGGACGTGTGCTCGCAGACTTTCCTGTTAAAACTCACCGCAAAATGCGCAGCAGCACACTGCACTATATCGATCACCCATACTTAGGTATTCTTATCGAAATCCGGCCAGTAGGCGAATAATTAATAATGGCAATTCGCCCACCAAGCATAAATAACCCTCACTCGTTTAGCTAGGTTTACATACATTAGCCTCAAGGTATTTAAAATAATCCAATAGTCCGATCTTCTGCAATAGTATCTTGAGGGTTTACTTTACAAGACCAACCCAAAGATTCTTGTTTTTCAACAAACTCTTTAGCTTTGTTTTCACAATAACCAACTTCAGACTGAGCGTTCCACAAAACTTTTACACCCTCGCCTTTGTCATAATGAACTACGCACGGTACGCGAGTTTGATCATCTTCATACGATACACTAATAACTCTTATAGCATCACCGTTAGTACAAATATGCTCTTCAGCTGCTAATACTGGTAGGCAGGAAAATAAGAAAACAAAAAACAAGATGACAGGATAGAGTTTCATAATAAAAGCACCCCTATTCATTTTAGATAGCAATATTGTCACGCCAACCCTCCGAGCATGCCAGCTAGCGGCACACCGCTTACTCTAAGGCTTTAACCGCCTGGATAGATTTTCATTTATTGAATCAAATTCTGTCAACAATAGTTCAATCTATCTAATTTTTATTAATTCGACCTATTCCAATAAATAAGCCTTTCACACCTATGATTGAAAATACTATGCCGCCAATTGCAGAGTTTAATTCCTTTTTAGTCCAAGCTAAGTAAAAACCTAACATTCCTATAGCAACTGTCATAATAGATAGAATTATTAACAAAGACGGACTTATTAACCCATTATCAGATGGGCGCCCTCGACCAGTTAATAAACGATAAGATAAAACAAAAAGCAGTATCGCCAGAACAGGCGTTACAAATGTTACGGTTAGAAATACAAGTGCCGACTGTATTTCTACTCCAGAGAGACTGAAACTTTCTCCAGAAATTAACCCATTAGCAATTGCCGCAAATGCGTGCAGGCTTATCCAACTTCCAATCAGGGCCAATATCAAAGTAAAAATTCCAAACCAAATTGAACTAAATCCTCCGGCCACAACTTGTTGATCTATTTTCATCTGAAATTTAAATACTCCAACCGTTTGCTTATAATTATTAACCATCATTTTGACCTAGAGACTTAAGATTTCCAACCAGAATACCTCTCAAACGGTTTAGTTTATGCCACTTTCGGCCAAAATCGACCTTGCAAATATTTTTTAGGTTAATTCAATAAGATTTATTTATCTGTCTAATTTATATCTATTTCAGCTTGAAGTCTTAAAAACTCTCCCCATATATATACTTACATTTACTAATTTAATGGTCTGCATTGCTTATGAACGAAACCATGTCATCTTCTACCGTAGAATCCACTTTATCTAAGAATTTAAAATCAAAATCAATTTGGATGCGCTTGTTATTCATGCTGGTTACTACTTTCCTATATTCGGTATCTAGAATAGTAGTAGGAGCTGTTGTAGTGGTACAGTTTTTCTGGGTATTGTTTACTGGCGAAACGAATCAGAAGCTACAAATATTTGGTCGATCACTAGCTACATATACGAATCAGATAATTCTTTATCTAACATTTAATACTGAGGAACGACCGTTTCCATTTGATGTGGACTGGCCAAATTAGCGAGCACATAGAGATGCGAGAATAAGTAGTATCATGGATAATGCAGCTCATTTAATTTTTTTCAACAAACACTCACTTCGAGCGTCATGGATAACGAATGTGTAAAAAATTCACGACTGCATAGAAGCTGGAGGTAGAGCAACGTAAAAGTAGTTGCCAAGGGACTATTTCCTAACGGCTAATAACCGACATATCATAGATGACTAATATACGCTTATGAGCTCTTATTCAATGGGCAATCCTTCATACTTCCATTCAGGGAAACCATCTTCTAAGCGACGAGCTTTGTAACCTTTGGAACGCAATTGTTTAATCGCTTCAAATGCCAAGATACAAAATGGTCCGCGGCAATAGGCAACGATTTCTTTCTTACGAGGTAATCGTTTTAACTCACCTTTTAATTCAGACAGTTGAATGTTGATCGCTCGCGGAAGATGACCTGATTCAAACTCCTGTTCAGGACGTACATCTAGAACGGTTACTGTTCCTTTATGTGCACGCTTTAGTAGTTCATCTCTTGCTATAGGTTCTAAATCATCTTTGGAAGATAAATAATCTGTTATCAAAATTTGTATTTCCGCGATATTTTCTTCGGCAATCTTTCGCAACAGTGCCAATAATGCGACAACAGAATAATCACTTAACCGATAATAAGACTTTTGCCCCTCTGATCTGGACTTGACTAAACCAGACCTTCTCAACCCTTGTAGATGTTGCGAGGTATTGGCTACGGAAAGTCCGGAAACTTTTGCTAACTCATCAACATTACGCTCACCTTGAGCGAGAAATTCCAGCAATTCTAAGCGGTTACCGTTACTAAGAGATTTTCCTACCACGGCAAATTGGGCAAATAAATCTTTTTTAAAAGTGTTAGACGACATAATATATTATTGTATTCAATTGATTTATTGAATATTGTAGAGTACTTTGAGTCTTGAGACAAAGAATAATTTGAATTTGCAACACTAGTAAGACGGATTTACTTAGATTAGAAAAACCAACCATGCCTCTAAATGAATTTATAACAAACAATGAAATAAGCATTCGTCTTGTTACTTTCTTCGTAGTGTTAGGAATAATGGCAGTGTGGGAAATTATTTCTCCACGAAGAGCACTCAGTGTTTCTAAAGGCCTTCGCTGGATGAATAACCTTGGGATCGTTGCACTTAATACAGCAATTTTACGTCTAATATTTCCAGCGGCAGCTCTAGGTATGGCCGCTTTAGCTGAAACACAGGGATGGGGCTTATTGAATTATCTACAGACTCCATACTGGATTGCCGTAATTGTTTCTGTGATCATCATGGATGCGGCAATCTACTTCCAACACGTATTATTCCATGCTGTTCCAATCTTGTGGCGATTACATCGTGTTCATCATGCTGATCTTGATCTTGACGTTACTACCGGATCACGATTCCATCCAATTGAAATTATCTTATCCTTACTAATTAAGTTTGCCACGATAATGATACTAGGCCCGCCAATTGTTGCGGTTGTAATTTTTGAACTGATTTTGAATATCACCAGTATGTTCAACCATGCCAATATAAAAATACCACAATATATTGATCGTCTATTGCGCTGGTTTATTGTGACACCAGACATGCACCGCGTTCATCATTCAGTTGAAGACGATGAAACGAATAGTAATTTCGGTTTTAACTTATCTTGGTGGGATCAATTATTTGACACCTATCGTGCTCAACCTCGTATGGGGCATGAGAAAATGACAATTGGTATTAGTACATTCCGCGACCTCCAAAATTGTACTTGGTTGCACGGCATGTTGGCCTTGCCGTTTATTGGCAAAATAACAAACTACTCAATTAACCAACGTCGATATAACGTTCGTTATAAAAATAATAAATCAAAGGACTAATATTATGTCAAAGATATTTATGAAATCTTCATGGGGAAGCGACAATCCAACAAATGCTGAAATGGTATTTGGACACGGTAACGCATTAGCGAGTGCAGGCCATGAAGTTCGAATCTTTCTTCTCGGTGAAGCGGTTACTCTGGCTCGGCCTAACGTTCGCGAAAATATGATTCCTGTCGGATGGCCATCGGTAGCTCAGCAATGGAATGAAAGCATAAAACTAGAAATCCGAATTGAATGCTGTGGTGCTTGCTCAAGGGCTCGAGGGGTAAGCGAAGATGAGATCATGAATGCAGGCGCTATTATTGGAACTCCTGACTCCTTCGTAGAAGACGTCGAGTGGTCAGAAAAAATCATCACGGAGTAAAAACTATGGATTAAATTATGTCTATTTCCATCTTAAACATGCATATTCAATCCGAAACAGCAAACGCTAAAATAGATTTTACCGCAACCATTCCATCTTCAATTGCCTTTGTTATCTCATCCATGGTTATTTCTTTTCCACCTCTACCTGCTGCCCAATTTACCGACAATGCACAACATGCATAATTAAGACTGAGCTCTTTTGCCAAAGATGCCTCAGGCATACCAGTCATGCCTACAATGTCACACCCGTCTTTTTCTAAACGATTTATCTCTGCTGCAGTTTCAAGACGCGGGCCCTGCATCGCACCATAAACACCGCCTTGATAAATATTAATATTACTTTCACGCGCAGCTATTATTAATCTTTCTCTTAAAATCTCATTGTATGGTTTCGTGAAATCTATATGCGTCACTTCAGGTAAATCGTCTTCAAAGAAAGTATGCTTACGACCATAGGTATAATCAATTATTTGATCTGGGATCACAATTTTTTTAGGTGGAATATCTTTATGAATCCCACCAACCGCTGCTACACCTATCACATCCGTCACAGCAACGCTTTTTAATGCCCAAATATTTGCTCGATAATTTATTTTATGTGGTGGAATGGTGTGTCCATTTCCATGACGAGCTAGAAAAACAATTTTCTTGCCCGCTAACTCACCTTCGGTTAAAGGCGAACTCGGAGCTCCATAAGGCGTTTCTATAGTTTTACTATTTAATATCTTCAGTTCATCAATAGAGGTTAATCCTGTACCACCTATAATCGCGAGTTTACTCATCAGATAGAGTTACTTTGAGTTTTCATTGTCAGAAACTGCATAGATAGAAGACAAATTACGCAAATAACCTTTGTAATCCATTCCCCAGCCAAAGACATATCGATCTGTAACCTCTAAACCCAAAAAGTCGGGGACCACACTAGTTAGCGTTACCGATAATTTCTTTTTTAACAACACCGCAGATAACACTCTTTTTGCACCTTTTGCCTCGCAATAGGCAATAAGTTCTTGCAAGGTATAACCTTCATCTAAAATATCGTCAACGATAATAACCGTTCTTCCATTTAGCGAAGTATCTGGCTCTTTGTGCCAATGGATGCTACTCCCCTCAGTTTTGTTACGGTATCGATCCACATGAATATAATCTAGAACCATAGGTGATGTTATACGTTGCATTAATGCTGCAGTGAACATCAATCCACCTTTCATTACACACAAGAATATAGGCACTTCATTAGCAAGAGAAGATTCAATATTTTTCGCAACCAAATCTATCGCTTGCATTACTTCTTTTTCAGAAATCAATACATCGGCATTGTTACGCACCTGAATAATCTCTTGCAGGCTTAGCTCTTCCATGTTCGCCATTTTCTTAAGACTGAGTCAGCACACTTGTATCGTTGTTTTCCACTTGAAGAACACGTGTAGGAAAAGCTAAATCCGCATTATGTTTTTCAACAATTTCATACACCTTTAAAAGCACTTCGTGCTTCACTTCATGAAATTTAACCCAGTTTACTGTTTTCGTAAATGTATAGATAAAAAAGTCAACCGACGATTCATTAAACTCATTAAAATTTACTATCATGGTTTGATTGCTATCTATTTCTTCATGACTTAATAGCATTTGTTTTACTTCTTTTACAATGTCATTTACGACTGCAATATCATTATATCGAAGACCCATCGTTTCATAAATTCTGCGGTGCGACATTCTCGATGGATTTTCAACAATAATATTCATAAAAATTGAATTGGGTACATAGATGGGCCGCTTGCTGAATGTACGTATCCTTGTTTGGCGCCAACCAATTTCTTCAACAGTACCTTCTATTTGCTTATCAGGCGAACGAACCCAATCACCTACTTTAAATGGCCTATCTAAGTGCACCATCAAACCACCAAAGAAATTAGATAACAGATCTTTAGCAGCGAACCCTACTGCTATGCCACCTACTCCACCAAATGCCAACACGCCTGAAATACTAAAACCAAGTGTTTGCAACATTACCAATGCGGCAGTAATGAAGATCGATGCACGAACAAGCTTTGCTAAGGCATTCGTTGTTGTGAGATCTACTGGTTTATTTTTATCGCGACTCCTCCTGACATAGGCTTTTTCAAATTCCTTAACAAAACGTATTAAGAACCATGCAAGTGTTGCAACTATCGTGACATTGCGAATGGGAACTATAGCGCGAAATATTTCCGCATCACTTTGGCTTGCAACTATTTCTGCTGCAAATAAAACTCCTATTATCCATACCAAAACTCGAAATGGTTTTTGCGCCGCATGTATAAATGCATCATCCCAGGGATTCGCCGTTTTTTCAGCCCTAGATGATAATTTTCTTAAAAATATTTTAAATGCAAAATTAATTAGCAAGACTGCAAGCACAACTACAAATACTTGCAATACCCACGGCTTGAAGTACATCGCTAAACTTGAATCACCAAATATCTTTGTAAGATCAATATTTTCCATTATTTCAATTTTTGAATTGTGTAAAATTTACAAGGCAAGTTCACCGTAAGGTGAATCTTGATAAGACTCGACAAGAGATACTGCATGGCCCCACTCTTTTGAGCTTCGTAACTCTTGATACACAAGCGGCTCTTTACCACCATGCATACGTGTTAACCGTATTTGTGAGGCTGGATTATTATATCCCTCTAATTGCTCTGCAACTAAACAGGCATTATCACTAGAGTTACATATAAGTGCCATATCACAGCCCGCATCCAGTGCTTTCTGAGTGCGTAATAAATATTCATCACTATCCCCGTCATTACAATGAGCAGCTTTCATACTTAAGTCATCACTGAATATAACCCCGTTAAATTCCATTTGTTTTCGCAACACATCTTGCAACCATAATTTAGAAAAAGTCGCAATTTCAGGATCTACTTTCTCATAAACAACATGTGCACTCATTAAGCCGGCAAGCCCTTGATGAATCATTCGTTGAAACGGAATTAAGTCTTGCATGGCGATATCTTCGAACTTTCTTACATCGGTTGGCAATTCTATATGTGAATCGGCTGTAACGGCGCCATGACCTGGAAAATGTTTGCCAACCGCTTGCATACCTGCCTTACGCATACCTTGTATGTAACGTGAGGCCAACGTTGCAACAATTTCGGGATTTTTATGAAAGGCTCGATCCCCAATAACTTGGCTTACGCCATAATTTAAATCCAGTATCGGCGCAAAGCTGAAATCAATTCCAATTGACCGCAATTCAGCTGCCATCAGCCACCCACTTACTGCCGCTAGGTCACCGGCTCGTTTAGGATCTGAATCGTGGATTTGGCCTAATAGATTAATTGCAGGTAGTTGTGTGAACCCATCACGCAATCGCTGCACTCGACCACCCTCTTGATCAATAGCAATTAACAATCTTGGATGACGAATTTCATGAATTTCTTTAATTAGCTCAACCAAACGTTCTAAGGATGTGAAATTTCGACTAAATAAGATCACTCCGCCCACTTGGGGTGAGTTAAGTAATTCTTTCTCTTTTGCAGACATCGTGTCTGCACAGAGATCTACCATGAGTGGACCTAGTGACATGATTGAATTATTTGTGATTAATACCTAGATGTGAAGTGAACGTATGGAAATTGGAATAAGGTTAGCATCCTGGACGATGCCTTCAAGTTAATAAATGCTAATACGGTCTTACTACTATTGTTTAAACAGCTGTTTGTGTGATTTTCTAATGTATTCTGCTTAATCGATCTAGATTGCCTTTACGGCAAAAAAAAGGCCGTCTTATATAAGACGGCCGAATCCAGGAGGAGTCGAGAATAACAACATGTCAAATAGAGGATATCTGTATCATGTTGAGAGGCTCATATATAAATAAGCATATTTAATGCCAAAATAGCTATTATCTTCATTTTCAAGTACTTAGTCTTAATCACTGCAAAATTATTATCTCGCAATTGCTTAAAATACGACAATTTTGGGCACATTTGTGACAAATTATTTCATCAAGCACTCGTAACTAGCTTGATTAGTAACAGTTTTTTTAAATTATCCAAACCCATCAAAGTACGATCGATTAATTTATAACCATCTCGTCATTAGTGGATGATTTCTATTTATACTGGTTAATTAGCCATGCATTAACGTTCAGAATAGTTCGTTATATAGAAATAGAATCGGCTTAAAGCTGACTGATAAAAAATAATAATTAACCATAATGATTGAATCTGTATACCAAGCTCTAGTCGACAGTAACCAGCTTGTTGAAGATCCAAACCAGAGAAGCGTCATCAAAGCCCTACAAGTACTGCATGATGAGCTTAGTGAAAGCAGTCCTGATGACTCTAATATCATAGATCGATTCACAACATTTTTATCGCGCAAATCTAATACTAAGTCCATCCAAGGTTTATATATCTGGGGTGGCGTCGGACGCGGCAAAACATTTTTAATGGATCTATTTTTTTCCAATCTCCACTTTCAAGATAAATTGCGCTTACACTTCCATCGATTCATGGACCAGGCTCATAGTATGTTGCATCAGTACCGTGATGAACCCGATCCACTCAAATTGGTAGCAAAAGAGTTTTCCACCAAAGCTAAAGTACTCTGCTTCGATGAGTTTTTCGTAAATGATATTGGCGACGCTATGATTCTTGCAGGATTATTAGAAGGATTGTTTGAGAACAATGTTGCTTTAATTGCCACTTCTAATGTTGAGCCAAGCTTGCTGTATAAAGATGGATTACAACGCGAACGTTTTCTACCTACTATCAAGCTATTGCAGCAGCATACAAAGGTTATTCATCTTGACGGGGAAATTGATCACCGATTTGAATTTCTACAAACAAACGATGTGTATAACCACCCTATTGATGATGCTTCATGGAAATGGCTACAACATAACTTTCTCAATCTTGCCAACGAACGCGTAGAATCTTCCTGGGAGAAAATAAATATCAATGACCGAGAAATACAAACTATTCAACATACCGATACGGTAGCTTGGTTTGATTTTAAAGAAATATGCGATGGCCCCCGCAGCGCAGCAGACTACATAGCGATCGCCAAGCAATTCAATACAGTGCTAATTTCTCATGTACCTATATTCAATGCCAAAGATGACCAAGCACGAAGATTTATCAATATGGTAGATGAATTTTATGATAGAAACGTTAAACTTATTTTGTCTGCTGAGGCGAGTCCCGCTAAACTATATGAGGGCAAGCGACTAGAAGCTGAGTTTTGTCGCACGACTAGCCGATTGACTGAGATGCAGTCACATGAATATTTAGAAAAACAACACCATCCAAACTAATGAGATCAAAGGGAGTTAAATAATGAAATCAGCAGTACGCGTTGCAATCACTGGAGCCGCAGGAAATATAGGCTATGCCGCCGCATTTAGAGTCGCCGCTGGCAATATGTTGGGTGCTGACCAACCAATAATTTTACAACTGATTGAAATCCCGCCTGCACTGGATGCATTAAAAGGCGTTGAAATGGAATTACGTGACTGCGCTTTCCCATTATTACAAGACATCATTTGTACTGCTGATGTGAATCAAGGCTTCGGTGATGTCGATTACGTTTTATCCATTGGTTCAAAGCCACGCACTAAGGGCATGGAACGTGCTGATCTTTTAAGTGAGAACGGAAAAATTTTTGGCCCACAAGGCAAGGCGATTAACGATAATGCCTCTAAAGATGTAAAAGTTCTTGTTGTCGGCAACCCAGCTAATACCAATGCATTGATCGCATGCAATAACGCACCGGATTTAGATCCATCACAATTTACCTCTATGATGCGACTCGATCACAACCGCGCAATCAGCCAATTAGCTTCGAAAACGGGTGCTGCAGTTACTGCTATACAAAAAATGGTCGTTTGGGGAAATCATTCACTCACACAATTTCCAGACATTGGTCATTGCATGGTAAACGGCAAAGAAGCTAAATCTTTAGTGGATGATAGCTGGTACAAAGATGAATTCATGCCTAAAGTGCAAAAACGTGGCGCAGAAATCATTAGCGCACGCGGGGCTTCATCTGCAGCCTCTGCTGCTTCAGCCGCTATCGACCACATGCGTGATTGGGTGCTTGGCACCAATGACTACTGGGTCAGCATGGGCATGATCTCTAAAGGCGACTACGGAATAGCAGAAGGTTTAATGTATTCCTTCCCTGTTATTTGTAGCAATGGCAGCTACGAAGTAGTTCAAGGTTTAAACCAAGATGACTTCAGTGTTGAAATGATGAAAGCAACTGAAAAAGAATTATTAGAAGAACGCGAAGCAGTTAAAGACCTGCTATAAAAAACAAGAATGATGTAGTTGAAATTAAAAAGGGCCTTTTACAGGCCCTTTTTAATAATTACGCAAGCTAGCTAAACTTAGTTATATGACTCTGTAGATTGAAATTTTTTGTGTCAATTAGGCCAGAGATATTTTTGAAACGGAGCGTACACTTGGTACTCGAGTATTTGAAAATATCGATAACGACATTGGCGCAAAAAAATCTTCTACAGGTTGATGCCATCCCATTCTGTTACAAAATCATTGATGTACTTCGCAACCTCATCCGGACGATCTTCCTGTACCCAGTGTCCTGCACGCTCTATGTATTGCACGCGGGTTGGACCAGAAATTCTTTCTTTTAGCTTTTCAGCTGCCTCACATGACATAAAGTTATCAGCCACTCCCCACATCACCATAGTTGGACAAGTAATTTTACTATGATCCACATCGGTATCTGAATTTTGCGGGTCAGCTGAGATGCGAATTAAGGACTTAAATCCTGTTATGTCAGGACCACGTCCCCAAAACTGTAAATAATTTTGCTTGCAGTTTTTATCAGTAAAAGGTGAACCGTCATAACTCCCCATACGCATCAGTGCAGGAAATCCAGCCACCGCCTGTGGCAATGCTTGCATCAATACTTCATCAGGTGCCCCATCCAATCCTGCTAAGGCTTCTACTTCACACACTGGCCATTGATCGAAGCAAACTGGATTTATTAACACCAGACGAGAAATATAGTCGCAATACTTGCTTGCAAAAACTTGTGCAACACCGCCACCATGATCGTGTGCCACCAATATGACTTTACCTTTCAAGCCAAGTCCTTCAATTACGCCTTTTACGGCCTCCGCTTGATTCATAAACGAGTGCTTAAATTTATCTAATGGCATATCAGACTGCCCGTAACCTACCATGTCCATTGCAAGCGTTTTGTATTGCGGAAGCTGAGCTTGTACATGCCTCCATAATCTCGCATTGGTAGGAATACCGTGAACCATCAGCAAGGTGGTATCTCCGCTACCGCTTTCTTCAATATTTATATTGATTTTCAACCCATCAACAGTGACTTCTTGCTTCATAACTACTCCATACTTTATTGTTTTTCTATAACTAATTTTAGTCTTAATGAGTTACAAAGAACATAGCGAGCAAAAAAAAGCCCGCTTGAAGCGGGCTTTTTAAATAATAGCTGAAAAATGCAACTAGTTATTTAGGCAGCAGTCCTTTTCGGGAACATGTGGCTTCGATTACCACCTGTTGCTTGTTGCCTTAGTGCTTGATATTCAGGTTTCTGGGTAAACTCACCTAGAGAAACATTATCTAAGTAGTTGTAAATCTTAGTACTTAGCTCATCCCAAATGTGATGAGTAATACAACGATCATCAAATTGAACGGATAGTTCTGAATGTTCTTGTTGAGGCTGAACGTTTTCATCAATCGAGCTGATGACTTGAGCCACAGAGATTTCATTTGGAGATCGTGATAAACGATATCCACCACCGGGACCACGTACACCTACCACCAAACCACTTTTACGTAACTTGGCAAATAATTGCTCTAAATATGATAGAGAAATGCCTTGGCATTGCGATATATCGGCCAGTGTTACTGGCTTATAGTTATCATTAATTGCTAAATCCATCATTGCAGTAATTGCATGACGTGCTTTTGTCGAGAGTTTCATATTCTTCACCTTCTACCTTGAATGGTAAAAATTTGGTTTTAACAAACCAAAACCACTAATCTTGCGGTTATTTTAACACCAACTAGTGAATTGGAAATGTCGACTGAACCAAATTCTGAGAATTATTATTATTCTTATTTATCAACAAGTTACAACATAATGATAACTTGTTCACTCAATTATGTTACTGGAACTAGCCTTCTCCTGCAATGGTATTTCAACATTTTTAACGATTAATTGATTCAGGCTAGGCGTAGCACCAATCTGAAAGCTGTGCCCTTGACGATCACAATACGAAAGCCACTTATATAAAAAACGGTTCATTCTCCAACGTTTCATCAGAGAAGGGTCTATTTGATGATTAAAAGCATGGAAATTGGGGTCACGTCGTTTATAGGCTTGGCTCATCACTTCAGCCTGTAACGCATCATAATAGACCCTCAATTTGAGATTTGGATAGGCTAGGACACCTTCCTCAAGATCAGAAAAGTAATAAGTGAGCGCAATGGTAGAGGTGTATCTAGTCTTATCGAGAACCTGTAGATACAAATCCATACCCTCTGAGATTCGAGATACCGCAACCTCTGGCATGCTGTCTTTCTCACCTAAAAGTTTGCGTAAACGAATATAATTGCCTTCATACATTTCCATTAATCCTGAAAATGAATTCGGCAATGGCGGCGCTAAAATAGGCCTTGGCATTCTTCCTTGTTTAAGGGTTTGTATCATAACTACATCTTTTAGTTTCGATTGTGTGTATCCACTACCTCAAAATATTTTATAAATTAACATTACCAATTTTTATGCAAATAAGAATTTGCATAGTTTTAAGTCTCTCACAAAGTTACAAAACTGTGAAATTGCTTTTACTTATCGTTACTAATTTAAGGATCGAAGGTACAAACGTAATGCATAGAATTGTTCTTGACTCATCGCATCTTTTGCGATAACAGCTTTAAACTTTTTTGCATTTTTTTGAAATTCAAGTATTGCAAAATAATCAAACAACCAGTCGGCAGAAATTAATTTTGCTTGACACACCTTACCGTTGACAAACTCGAGTCGACATTTCAGATTATTAGCACAATTCATTTTAGAGATTGAATGCTCTGCTTTTAGTAATACGTATTGTTTAATTATTTTTGCCGCGATATATATAACTAGCAACACGCACAAAATTTTAACCCACACCTGAATAGTTAATAGTGCAACAGAAATAACAGCTAAAACATTCAGCATTACAAAGCACATTAACAAAGCTTTAGAGCTTTGCATGGTTATACTGAAATTAGCGGTAGATGTATTCAATCACTTGATTAATATTCTGATCTTCAGATGCTTGTCGACCGACAAGAAGATCATATAACTCTGGGTCCTGCATATCCAACATGCGCTCAAAAGCATGTTGCAAATCTTCTGTTGCAGTTTGATAGTAATTGTTCAAATATTTTTGCATCAACACATCTAACTCTTTAGTGCCTCTTCGACAGCGCCAGGCTAGTTTTTGCAGATTCTCCATAGCGAAGCTCTGATTTATCCTGAAATGTCGTTAAAATTTATCTCAAAATACTCATGTATATGTTTATACACTCCGTTTTCTCGATAATTTTTGCCTAATTGCATAACAAATCAGAGCTTCCCTTTACAAGGTTTGAGATTTTATTAACTTCTGCGCTCTACAATTAATTTTTTGATTTCAGCTATCGCTTTTGCAGGATTTAAACCTTTTGGACATGTATTGGTGCAATTCATAATGGTATGGCAACGATATAATTTAAATGGATCTTCTAATTCATCTAGACGCTCACCGGTTGCTTCATCTCGGCTATCCGCTATCCATCTATAGGCTTGCAACAATGTTGCAGGACCTAAATAACGATCACTATTCCACCAGTAACTCGGACAGCTTGTTGAACAACAAGCACATAAAACACATTCTTCTAATCCTTCAAGCTTTTCGCGATCTTCTTTCGATTGCAAACGTTCACGATCAGGCGGTGGCGGTGAATCTGCCTGCATCCAAGGTTTAACCGATGCATATTGAGCATAAAAATTTGTCAGATCTGCAACTAAATCTTTTACCACTGGCATATGGGGCAAAGGATAAATCTTTAAGTCACCCTTATAATCATCTACTGCTTTTGTACATGCTAATGTGTTTGACCCATTTATGTTCATTGAGCACGAACCGCAAATCCCTTCGCGACATGAACGCCTAAAACTTAATGTTGGATCAATTTCATTTTTTATTTTTATAAGAATGTCCAATATCATTGGACCGCAATCATCCATATCCACTTCATATGTATCCGTTCGTGGATTTTCACCTGACTCTGGCTCAAAACGATAGACCGTAACTTTTTTAATATTCTTGCTACCGGAATTAGACTTAAAGGTCTTTCCAGGTTTAACAACTGAATTAGCAGGTAATGTAAATTGCGCCATGATTAGTCCTATTTAATACACCCTAATTAATAGACTCGGGGTTTAGGTGGAATAACTTCAACATCGTCTGTTTGGGTATACATATGTACAGGTCGATAATCGATGGTTACATCACCGTTTTCAGCTACTGAGACTAGAGAGTGTTTCATCCAATTATCATCATCACGATCTGGAAAGTCATCACGAGCTTGTGCGCCACGACTTTCCGTACGATTTAGAGCTGATTGAGCCGTCGCTAATGCTTGCGGCATTAAATTTGTTAGCTCTAATGTTTCAACTAGGTCTGTGTTCCAAATCATAGAGCGATCCGTTACTTTGAGATCATCCATCTGATTATTCAATTCTCTTAATTTTTCTAAACCTTTCTCAATTGATTCACCTGTTCTGAATACTGCAGCATGATTTTGCATGGTCTTTTGCATGTCATCACGCAAATCCGCGGTAGCAACACTACCATTTGCATGGCGTAGCTTATCGAATCGGTCTAAAACTTTATCTACTGCACCATTCTTTAATTCACTATGCGGTTGCTTAGGTCTAACAAGCTCTGCTGCTCGAATGGCTGCAGCCCTACCGAATACGATTAAATCTAATAGCGAGTTTGAACCTAAACGATTTGCACCATGAACCGATACACAAGCAGCTTCACCTATCGCCATTAATCCTGGAACCACTGTGTCTGGGTCACCATCTTTTAACGTGACCACCTCACCATGATAATTTGTTGGTATACCGCCCATGTTGTAGTGCACGGTAGGAATAACTGGTATTGGAGCTTTTGTTACATCTACACCAGCGAATATACGAGCAGACTCTGCAATGCCTGGTAGCTTTTCATGAATAAGATCTGCACCTAGATGCTCTAAGTGCAAATGTATATGGTCTTTTTCCTCACCAATTCCTCTACCCTCATTAATCTCGACAGTCATAGAACGACTAACCACATCGCGTGATGCAAGATCTTTTGCATTCGGCGCATAGCGTTCCATAAA
>JBOEHC010000023.1:0-26083 GCA_050633765.1 Gammaproteobacteria bacterium | reverse complement strand
AGAAAGACCTAAACCAGTCCCTCCCTTTTCACGCGAACGCCCAGCATCTACTCGATAGAATCTTTCAGTTAATCTCTCTAGATGCTCAGGTGCAATACCTTGGCCATTGTCTTCGACTATAAATTTCAAACCCCCATCATCACCGAGCTTCCATATTGCTTTAATCGCTGAACCTGCATCCGTATGCTTTACAGCATTGTTAATCAAATTAGAAATAACACTGTGAATCTCTTGCAGATCTCCTTTAAGCATTGCATCCGTTTCAATCACAGTAGAAATTTCGTGGTTGGTGAACCAAGTAGAGAGCTTTGCTTCTTCAGCCGCATCGGTAATCAATGAAGCAACCGGGATAACTTCAGAATCTTTTACAACTGAAGCTGTCGATTCTAGGCGCGACAAAGTCAGTAAATCTTCAACTAATTGTTTCATACGGTTTGCCTGAACTTCAGCAGACTTAATTGCTATATTGCATTCATCGGGCAAATTTTGATACATCGAGAGTGATTCTAAATATCCTAAAATTACGGTAAGTGGTGTACGTAGCTCATGAGAAGCATTAGAAATAAAACTGCGGCGCATTTCATAAATGCGCGCAGATTGCGACATGTCTTGTGCGATCAAAACCAATTTACTTTTACCAAAAGGAATAATTCGAATACTAAGCTCGGACTTCTGATCCGATGCTCCACGAATTTCTAATGGGCGGTCAAAATTTTGTGCGGAAAAATAATCCGTAAAAGCAGGTCTACGCACTAGTTGTGTGATTCTAGTATTTATATCTCGTGAAGGATCGATCTGTAATAAATTATGAGCGGCTTGGTTGGCAGATTTAATTTCTCCACTAGATGCCATGATTACTACTGCATCGGGCAATGCAGCGATCATTTCCTTATAGTGAGCAATTAAATCTTCAAGCGCGGTTTTATTAGCTTGGTGATCTTTCTGCAAATCAACAATACTGGATACGTGTTGGTCCGCAATACCTAAGTATTCAGGTGCTTGGTCAACCATTGCACCGCCATCTAGCCACTGCTTTAACGTGACAAGTTGTCTAGCCGTCCATAACCCATAGATGATTAAACCGAGAATAAAGAAAAATTGTAGATGGCCAGTTATGAGGCCGATCAGGATGCACGGAACAAATACGAGTACTATTCGATTTAATTCAGATAGCCATGCATTAAATGACATTATGTTTTAGCTGAGAATCGATAACCATAACCGCGAACAGTTTGAATCATTTGGTCACAATTTAGAGGTTTAAGTAATTTTCTTAAACGCACAATATGTACATCAACCGTGCGTTCTTCAACGTACATATTACGGCCCCATACATAATCTAACAACTGATTACGTGAATATACTCGATCAACATGCGTCATGAAAAATTCTAGTAATCGAAATTCTGTGGGTCCCATATTGATAGACTCTTCGTTCACATAGGCACGATGTGCATCCAAATCAAGTTTAATCGGACCTATAATTACTTCATTCTCTAGATTGCTGGCACCTCTTCTTAATACTGCACGAATTCGCGCTGTGAGCTCTTTTACTGAAAACGGCTTAGTAATATAGTCATCAGCACCGGAATCTAGTCCGTCAATCTTATCGCGCTCTTCAACCCGTGCAGTAAGCATAATGATAGGAGTTTCTTGCAACGCACCTTTGCGCTTCCAACGGCGTACTAATTCTAAGCCTGATGTATCTGGCAACATCCAATCTAAGAGGATTAAATCTGGCAAATTATTAGCAATCTGCAATTCTGCTGAGTTACCGTCTTCAGCCTCATCTATCACATAGCCTTCCTGACCCAAAGCAAATGACACCATTTCACGAATCGAATGTTCATCTTCAACTAATAGAATACGCTTGCTGCTCATGCTTTGAGCCCTGGTTTGATCTTGTATATGGTCTGGGAATTGATGTATTTCTGCAACATATTGATTCTGCATGATTGTAACCTGCAATGAAAAGATCACGCATTATTTCCTAGATTTGTTACAGAACTATTAAATACTCTTAAATCAATCACATGGACAAGCCCTAAAGAAATATCGAGCATTACTAAAGAATCAAATGTAATAAAAATGTAATATTTTGTTCATATTGGTTTCACAGACATTGCTCAATATCTACACCCTGTAAACAAACAATCATTAGAAACAGGGAGGCTCTTCGTGAGACTTAAACAATTTTTGATTTGCTCTAGCAGCGCAATTGCACTAATAAGCTTCGGCCCAGTAGCTTTTGCAGGTGCGGTAACTTCAAAAGAAGAAATTGCAATCAGCACGACTGGCGGCGGAATTAAAATAAAATCTGATAACGGCAATACATTTCAGTTTGGTGGTTTTATTCAATATGACTTTGATAGTTATGATGGCGCATATAATGCTGGAACAGCTGATCCAGCAGATATTGGTAACTCGGCCAATGAATCTGAATGGCGCAGAACACGTATCACAGCAAAAGGCTCGCGGGGCAAAAACTGGGCTTATGATTTTACTATTGATATTGATGACGATGCTGAAGAAGCATCTGTTGACGCGGCATCCATTCGTTATAAAGGCTTTAATAACACAGAACTAATACTAGGAAGACTTAAAACACCATTTAGCTTAGAAGAATTGACTAGTGATAAGTGGGTTTCCACAATTGAACGTGCAGCAATTTATGAAGTAGGAAACTTTTTAAGTGGGAAGCCCGATTTTCAATTTGCAGTGCACGGAAACTGGGATAACTTATCAGCACAGCTTCACTTTATAGATGAAGGTGAAGAAGATGATGATTCAAGCGATGCTTTCAGTTTGGCAGCGCGTATTGCAAATCGATTTTTAATCGGTAATCAAGAAACAAAAACTCATTTCGCGCATTTAGGTATAGCTTATGCTGCCCGCGATTTTGGTAACGAAGGTAGCTCAATGGACTTTCGCAGTAGACTCACCGCTCACACTATTGGTGATCGCCCCACTGCAGGTAATGATGTTGTAGTTAAAAACGCAGATCAGTTTGGTTTAGAAGCTGCTTATGTAAATGGCCCATTTTCTCTGCAAGGTGAATATTTAACAGCTGATTTTGATGGTGAGAACTCTGGACCTGATGTTGATGTAGATGGTTTTTATGCACTTGTGACGTATATGCTAACCGGCGAATCACGTGGATATAAAACAAGTAATAGTAAATTTGACAAGCCTAAACCAAAAAATAATTTAGGTGCATGGGAATTAGTCGCCAAGTATGAAGATGGTGAGGTAGATATTGACAGTCAAGCTAATGAAGCCGAGTACGATATCTTGACGTTAGGGGTAAACTGGTACCCCAACACAAACTTACGCTTCTCTCTTAATTACTTAATGACTGAAACTGATAATTTCCAATTCGGTGGAAGTGGCGGCGGACTAACAAACCCAACGCTTGAATCCTTAGGCGAAGATGACGGAGATGCGGTTTCATTTCGCGCTCAATATGCTTTTTAATAGGTATAGTTAGTGTTTACAAAAAAGCCGCTGATACAAGCGGCTTTTTTTATATTCATAAACTATTCGTTTATTAAAGTTCAACATGAAATACTTGTTCAAGTAATTTCTGATTTTCATAAAATACGTAAAAGCGATATTCTCCTGGCACGAGTTCATATTGATTTGCAAACTCAAAGGCCATGGTATGTTGGAAATCCAATTTAGACTCAGGCTGCAGAATTTCAATTTTATCAACGTACTCACCAGTATTAGGATCAATCATGGTTGGCACATGGTAGATTAAATGCAATGTCGGCTCACCAATAAACCCTGCACGTGATAGCCAGTAGCGCACACCAAATTTAGTACCTAATTTCGCTTTAATTGTAGCAGTTTTCTCTAGCTCCCCATTACTGGAAATTGAACGATCTCCTTCTTCAAACTCTTCGCTACCATGCGAAAAAATTCCAAATTCAAAATCGTAGATCGTTCTTTTCTCATCCGCATAACTACAGTGTGTAATGAATAACATTAGTAGACATGCGTAATTTAATTGTTTCATTTCCTTCGTCTCTTCTTAATATTAAATATATGCTCTTGTGATATGTTTATGCATTGACACAATTTTATTACAATAACATTACATAATTGTTAAACACTAAAAAATGGCATCCAATGAAAATACTGGGTTCAAGCGTATCTATAGAGCCTTTTTTTATTCCATGGCCGGTCTTGCGTCTGCATGGAAAAATGAAGCTGCATTTAGACAAGAATCCATTGTCGGCATTGCATTAATACCGATTGCATTTTGGCTTGGTCAAAGCACAAGCCAAGTTGGCTTATTAATCCTGGCAATCTTTATTGTATTAATCGTGGAATTACTAAATTCAGCAATCGAGGCTGCCATTGATAGAATTAGCGATGAACGTCATGTGCTATCAAAACAGGCTAAAGATATCGCTTCTGCGGCTGTATTCATGAGCTTGATTCATTTTGCAATAATCTGGGGATTAGTGATTGTAGAACGATTTTATTAGTCATAAAAACTATAAATACCCGCTATTAGCTGACTAAGTGCAATACTTAATACTGACCACTTCAAATATAATATTTGTACTAGCCACGCACAATACTTTATAAAAATGGATGAGCATAATTTCAGTCTTGCTGAAAATTATATAAATCGTGAATTGAGCTTGCTCAAGTTCAATGCGCGTGTGCTCGAACAAGCGCGTGACCCATCCACTCCTTTGCTTGAACGATTAAAATTTCTATGTATCTCATGCACAAATCTAGATGAATTTTTTGAGATTCGAGTTGGTGGAGTAAAACAACATATTGAACTCAATATTGCACACGTCACTGCAGACCAGATCAGTCCAAAAGAATTACTCAATCGTATTCATAACGATGCAACGGCATTAGTTAATGAACAATATCGTGTATTCAACGAAGAAATTCAACCTGCTCTTGAAGATCATGATATTCATTTCATTGCTCGCGAACATTGGACACATGAACAAAGTGCTTGGTTGCGTCAGTATTTCCATGACGAAGTAGAGCCAGTACTAAGTCCACTTGGTTTAGACCCTGCTCACCCTTTTCCTCGCATTATAAATAAATCACTTAACTTTATTGTTCAACTAGATGGGGCAGACGCGTTTGGTCGCGAGGGCGAATTTGCAGTCGTACAAGCACCACGTTCATTAACGCGCTTAATTCATTTGCCTGAAGAATTAAATCAACAGCAAGGAGATAGCTATGTATTTCTATCATCAGTAATGCATGCCTTTGTAAACGAACTATTTGAAGGCTTGACCGTTTTAGGCTGCTACCAATTTAGAGTTACACGCAATAGTGATTTATTTTTAGATGATGAAGAAATTGATGATTTAATGCGCGCACTCGAAGGTGAATTAGCTTCGCGGCGATATGGCGACTCGGTACGTCTTGAAGTAGCAAATAATTGTCCAGAGGAATTGGTATCGTACCTACTACAACAGTTCTCTCTTTCTGCTGCAGATTTATATAAAGTTAATGGCCCAGTAAATTTAAATCGTTTAAGTCAGGCATACGATTTAGTAGATCGTTCAGATTTAAAGTACCCACCCTTCAGTGCTGGTATACCTGATCGCTTAAGTCATGGCACAGATATTTTCAACCTGATTCGCCAAGATGATATTTTATTACACCACCCATATCAGTCATTCGCTCCTGTCATTGATTTTGTTCGACAAGCTGCAAAAGACCCTAAAGTTTTAGCAATAAAGCAAACGCTGTATCGGACAGGAGCCAAGTCTCCAATTGTTGATAATTTAGTAGAAGCTGCCAAAAACGGGAAAGAAGTCACCGTGGTAATTGAGCTAATGGCACGTTTTGATGAAGCGGAAAATATTTTGCTTGCTAACCGCTTACAAAAAGCAGGAGCTCATGTGGTCTATGGAATCGTCGGCAAAAAAACCCATGGCAAAATGATTTTGGTAGTTCGGCGAGAAAATGATCATTTGCGACGTTACGCACACTTTGGTACTGGTAACTATCACGAAAAAACAGCTCGACTATATACAGACTATGGAATGTTCACTGCAGACACTGAACTAACCTCTGATGCACATGAATTATTTCTAGCACTCACAAGCTTTACAAAAATTCCTGTGTTAAAAAATATAATTCAAGCGCCTTTCACTTTATATAAAACACTGCTTGAACTTATCGAAAAAGAAATTGCATTTGCACGCCAAGGGCGCAAAGCTCGCATCATTGCGAAAGTGAATGCTTTAGTTGAGCCGCAAATTATAGAGGCATTATATCGTGCGTCTGCAGAAGGAGTAAAAATTCAGCTCATTGTGCGTGGCATTTGTTGCCTACGACCTGACCTAGCAGGAATTTCAGAGAATATCGAAGTACGTTCTATTGTTGGCCGCTTTCTCGAACACACCCGTGTCAGCTATTTTCATAACGATGGAGACCCTAAAGTATTTTGCTCCAGTGCCGACTGGATGGACCGTAACTTTTTCAGACGCGTTGAAGTCTGCTGGCCTATTAAAGACCGCGTTATTCGAAAAAGGATTATTAAAGAATTGGAAATCTATTTAAAAGATAATCGCCAGGCTTGGATACTACAATCAGACGGTAACTATTCTGCACCAATCACGTTTGGGCATACCGCAGTGAGCGCTCAACATACTCTACTCAACGAGCACGCAAGAACAAAGTACTAATAACTTTCAATTATTCAAGATTTTAATCTTAAGTTTTAAAACTTTTAAATAGCTTTGCTCTTGTTCCAGCTCAGCCACGGTTAATGGGTGTATGTCTAACCATTCTTGATCAAACTTAATATCTAACCCACCATCGTTATCTAAAATTATTATAGCTGGCAGTTTTTTTGGTACCCGATCACGATTGATTAATATTGCTATTCTTAATATCACAATCATGAACATTGCCTGTTCTTGCCAACGTGAGGGTAATTTATCAATAAGATCTAAATTTATTTTGCGTCTATGATTGCCAACCAAGCACGCTAATAATTGTTGCTCATTCCACGAAAAGCCCATTAGATCACTATTTTCCAAAAGATATGCACCATGACGATGGTATTTAGAATGAGAAATATCTAATCCAATTTCATGCAGGTCTGCTGACCAAATTAAAAACTGGTAAGCAATTTCGTTCTCCACTTTCCATACATCAGAAACTTTATCTAATAAATGAAGTGCAGTAGTTTTAATATTTTCAGCATGACTAAAATCTACGTGATAACGGCGCATCAATGAATAAACAGTACGATCACGTGTATCTTGGTGGTGAATTCTTCCAGCAAGGTCAAAAAGCAATCCTTCTCGTAGTCCACCATCAGAGATCATCATCTTTTTAATTCCAAACTCTTCAAATATAGCTTTCAAAACTACAAGGCCACCAGCAAACACAGGTTTTCGTTCTTTTGATAGGGATTCAAAATTGATTTTATCAACATGCCCCACTTCTTGTAATTTTGTAATTAATGCGTTAATTCCTTTATAGCTTATGCCACGCTCACTTAACTCGAATTCACGCATTAACTCCGAAATAGTACGTATCGTACCTGCTGTACCTACAACATGTTGCCAACCAAGTTTTTTGACAGCAGAGACAATTGGTTGTAATTGTAGTTTTGCCTCAACTAACGCTTTTTTAAATTTCTTTTTATCTAATACACCTTCGGAAAAATATTTTTCACTGATTACTACGCACCCCATTTGTACGCTTTCCATTAATTTTGGTTCGCCTTGCTCACCAATTATTACCTCCGTGCTACCACCGCCAATATCTACCACTAACCAGTTACCATCGGGCCCAGTAATAGAATGAATAGTGCCTTGGTATATTAATCGTGCCTCTTCAACACCTGAAATAATTTGTATTGGATGGCCTAATGCCTCTTCCGCACGCTGAATAAACTCAGCATTTTTTTTAGCTACTCGAAGTGTATTGGTTCCGACAACGCGAACAGAATTTGCATGCATTTCTTGCAACCGTTGGCCAAATCGTTGCAGACATTCAATGGCTGATTCTTTAGCTTGTTTTGATAACTTGCCGGATGCATTCAGACCTGCACCTAATCTGACCATTTCGCGCATACGATCGACTACTTTAAGTTGCCCATGCTGGTCTTGTGCAACCACCATATGAAAGCTGTTTGAGCCGAGGTCAACGGCAGCGATTACCGAAGTGGGTTCTGATGATAATTCACCAGGATTGGAGATTGGAGAAGGAACTTCCATACGCGAGTAGCGTAGCAAATGATTTTACCAGTTGGTAATTACTGATCTATTTTCAGCCTACTTTGGCGGCAACAGTGCCCGCCCACTTCCATAGTCCACCACCACTCCAGCGGATGTGATCTCTTCTACCAACGGACCATTATTGGCAATTCGATCGCCTTCTTTGTATTTATCCATATTAATAAGCACAAATCGACGTATTGGCTCATCGTCATACACATGCACATTAACTTCATACTGGCTCAAACGACTACGTGAACTCTCTGGCAAATCTCTGACACTTGGCACGTTGCCAGAATTGGGCCGATCACTCACACCATTAATGAGAAGTTTTGGCTTATTTACGACGGGAGCAGACTCATCCGTACTCAACTCCGTTGACGAGAATGAGACATTGCCCTTAGATGAGGCTTTCGCTGTGTTCAATTCAACTATTGTTTTCGGAGCAGGAGGTTTAGCATTTGCTTGCTTAGCTTCATACACTAGCGGCCTATCGACTTCTGGAGCCTGTGTCTGATTAACTTCCATAGCTAAAGGCCTAAGCTCTTCACTGACAGGATTCTGAATTTGCGGTGTTGGCTGCAGATTTGGCACAGGATTATCAGTACTTAACTCTTGAAAAGGTTCTTGCTTCATTGGTTGTGACTGAGGAACTTGCTGAACGGTTTGTTGTTGAACAGTAGCTATATCCGGCAGACTTTCTGGACTAGCAGATGCTACTTCGATCTCATTCTCTGCATCACCAGACAATGCACGAATCACGAAAAACAAAATTAATGCATTGGCAAGTACTGCCAGTCCTATCCATAGCCAAATTTTATTGGGATTATTATTTTGTGGCTTTACGGGAGTAACAAATTTTAAATCTGGTTGATTTTCCAGTTGGCGCTCATGCTCTGCACGCGTCAAGGCATCAAGAATCATTGACATTAGAATTTACCTACTACATTCAACTTGATCGACGCCATAATAAAGGCGTAGATCGATCATTCACTGCAGAATTAATTTCAATCATTGTTTCACGACCTGCCACACCATCTACATCCAAGCCTCGTACACGTTGAAATTCCATTACCCGCCATTTTAAGGTTGGATCAAAAGATAACTTTTTCTTTTCATCAGTAGAAATGGCCTTGCCTTCTATACGATCCAACTGATCACGCAGCCAACCCACATCTTTACCAATGAGACCCTCTTTCAAAACATTAGACCCGGCTGGAGGTGGGCGCCACAATAATAAATAGTTCCCATACCAGTATGGATCAACCGATTCAGTATTTGTTGTTACTACTTTACCACCAATATTTAAACTCACCTGACTACCTTGCAAAGCAAGTACAACAATTTGTTTTCTTTTACCTGCAGTGTTGATGATTTCCAGCACCGCTGGGCGATTGTGTTGGCGTATCTCATCCCATCCTGCTTTACCAAATATACAACTCAACGCCGCTGCGGTTGCACGTTCACAAGCTGTATCACCTTTTAGCTCTGGATAGGAATACCCCCAGTAGCTAAACATAGTTGTAAATGCTTTGTTGTTGTCGGCACGTAAACTCGAGTCATTGATTAAATTTAAAAAGCTTTTGCTATTTCGTTTAGCAGGACTCAAAACCTGACTGAGCGTTTGTTGTTGTGAAACCGCAGGTTCTAGAACCTCAACTGAGCGTTTAGTAACAACGGCGCTATTTTCAGAATCAATGGTAATCGGCTTGTCATTAATAGTGGCTTGCGATGCTAAACTTTCAGTGCGAGTAACTGCTGTGCTGGGTTCCACATTGGCATAACTTTCTTGTGAAGCGCTAGGCAGCATTCCCCAAATTGATAATAGTAATGCCGCCGTACCTGCAGCAATGGCACCTCCTGCCACCCACTGCATGGGCTGGAAACGCTCAGTGGGCTGTAACACCTCACCTGCCGCTTTACGAACAAGATTTTTATCAATGCGATGAACATTTTCACCATAGGCACCCATCATTGAACGTTCACATATATTATTCACTAAACGTGGCACGCCGTCAGAAAGCTGATGCACCATTTGTACGGCGCCTTTAGAAAATAACTCACCCTTAAAACCAACAATTTGTAATCGGTGACGTATATATGCTGCAGTTTCTTCTTTTGATAAGGGTGTTAAATGGAAACGTGCAGTAATTCTTTGTGTAAGTTGACGTAACTCTGGTCTCGCCAAAATAGCTTGTAGTTCTGGCTGTCCAATTAGAATGATTTGTAATAATTTTTGTGTGGCTACTTCAAGGTTTGTTAACAATCGAATTTGTTCTAACACTTCTGCACGCAAATTCTGAGCTTCATCTATCACCAATACCGTGCGTTTACCTTGAGCATGTTGTTTTAAAAGATATAAATTTAATCGATCTACTAAATACTTAAGACTGGTCGTCGATCGACGATAAGGAATATTTAACTCATCACAAATTGACGCAATTAATTCTTTTGAGCTTTGACGAGGATTTAAAATTAACGCAACATTTACATGTTCAGGCATTTGCTCCAACACACTGCGACATAACATCGTCTTTCCTGTACCCACTTCGCCAGTAAGTAAAATGAAACCTCCTGCTTCATCTGCACCATATAAGAGATGCGCAAGCCCATCACGATGGCGTGGCGTTAAATATAAAAAACGCGTATCCGGTGTGATTTGAAACGGCTTATCAGAAATTCCAAAGAATTCTAAATACATGCGGTAATAGCCTTATTTAATCAAACTTTTAAATATTGATGCTAACTAGATGTTGTGAGTAGGTATTTTGCCAAAAAAAATAACTTTTCGTCGCACTAATTTACAACTTATTAGTGATCGGACTTTAAAATTTGGCTTTGCACTGACTAACGGCAACAATAAATCTTAAATAAAGCGGATAACATTTAATAACCATAATTATAATAATGGTTTTATATGTTAACCGTTGGTGATTCAATATAGCGCAATGAGCTACAACAAAAATAAGTCAAAAAGTAATTTACCTAAGTTACCACCCAAGCCAACACCACCTGATCCTTATGAGTGTTGTGAACGCGGTTGTGATCCTTGTATATATGACTATTACGCAAAAGCCCTGGCCCGATGGGAAAAGCGCGTCGAAGCGATACAAAAACAAAATAAGAATAAACCATCCTAAAATTGGTCAGAAAGTAGTCTATTTTCACCCAAAGCATTCCTTATTAAATAATAATATTTTCTAGTAGGGAAAGAAGCTTCTAATAGCAAATAGCACCTTAGTTATATATTATGACCCCCATAATAAAAAAGAATAATTAAAAACCTTAATTTAGTAACTGCAATCTTTCTCAACACTTTCAAATAAACCACGTAAACCTGCCATACGCATTTTGGCTTGGTATCTGTTTGTTACAAAGTTTTTAAATGATCGATCGCATAACTTATTAAGCATGTCTACAGAGGAACTATCAGCTATGAAGATTGGTGTACCAAACGAAATTCATGAGAATGAACGTCGCGTTGCCATGACACCCGATACAGCTGCGCGTCTACAAAAACTTGGTTATGAATGCGCAATTGAATCAGGTGCCGGTGCAAGTGCAAATTTCACAGATCAGGCCTATAAAGATGCCGGTGTCGAAGTTATTTCTGATACCAAACAACTTTGGTCGGAGTCAGACATTATCCTAAAAGTACGTGCGCCAGAGCAAAACAATGCTTTGGGAATGCACGAAGCAGATTTACTGGATGAAGGCAGTAACTTAATTAGCTTTATTTGGCCTGCACAAAACGAGGACTTATTAGAAAAACTTAAAAGTCGCAAAGCTACTATCTTAGCGATGGACTCAGTGCCTCGCATTTCTCGTGCACAAAAATTTGATGCGCTTTCTTCCATGGCCAATATTGCCGGTTATCGCGCCGTGATCGAAGCAGCGAATCACTTTGGAAGGTTTTTTACTGGACAAGTCACAGCTGCTGGTAAAGTACCACCAGCAAAAGTGATGGTGATTGGTGCCGGTGTGGCAGGTCTTGCTGCAGTGGGCACTGCAAATAGTCTTGGCGCCATAGTTCGCGCCTTTGATACACGCCCTGAAGTAAAAGAACAAGTTGAAAGCATGGGTGCACAATTCTTGGAATTAGAATTTGAACAAGACGAAGAGGGTGGCACTTCTGGCGGTTATGCGAAAACAATGAGTAAAGAATTCATCGACGCAGAAATGGCTTTGTTCCGTGAGCAAGCTAAAGAAGTCGACATCATCATTACTACCGCGCTTATTCCTGGCAAGCCCGCACCAAAACTTATTTTGGCTGACATGGTTGAGATGATGAAAGAAGGTAGCGTAATTGTTGACCTAGCGGCAGAGCAAGGCGGTAACTGCGAACATACCGTACCTGGTGAAGTGGTAGTTAAACATGGTGTAACGATTATTGGTTACATGGACTTACCCAGTCGTTTACCTACTCAATCTAGCCAACTTTATGGATCTAATTTATGCCACATGCTTAACGATCTCACTCCTGAGAAAGATGGCAACATAAACGTCAATATGGAAGACGACGTCATTCGTGGTACTACGGTTATTAAGGAAGGAGAAATTACCTGGCCGCCACCGCCACTAGCAGTTTCAGCTGCTCCAGCTGCAACAACCGCGGCGGCTCCTGTTGTTGAAGAAGAGAAAGAGAAAAGTGGTCTTGGTTTCCCTATCGCACTCATTATTGCAGCAGGATTATTGTGGTGGGTTGGTAATTCTGCTCCTGCAGAATTCATGCAACATTTCACCGTTTTTGTTTTGTCATGCTTTATTGGCTACTGGGTGGTTTGGAATGTTACTCCAGCATTGCATACACCACTCATGAGTGTAACGAATGCGATCAGTAGTGTGATTATTGTTGGTGCCTTATTGCAAATAGGCAGTAGCGTTGCACTGATTGTTGGCTTGGCCACATTTTCAGTCTTCATCGCATCGATAAATATTGGTGGCGGATTTGCTGTAACACAACGGATGTTACAGATGTTCCGCAAAGACGATTAAGGGAGTAGAAAAATGACAATGAATCCACAAATGTTAGGCGCTGCATATTTAGCAGCTGGCGCTCTCTTTATCTTGAGCTTAAACGGTTTAAGCAACCAAGAGTCTGCACGACGCGGAAACTTATTCGGCATTATCGGTATGGCCATTGCGGTAGGTGCCACAATTCTTAGTGGCCGAGTAGGAAATTTTGAAATCCTATTTCCAGCCATGATCCTGGGTGGGATTATTGGAACCATCGTAGCCATGAAGGTAGAAATGACTTCTATGCCAGAACTGGTAGCTGGCTTTCATAGCTTAGTTGGTCTGGCTGCGGTGTTGGTAGGGTATTCCAGTTACATGGACCCCACCACACACTTAGAAGGCACTGAAAAGATCATTCATGAAGTCGAAGTATATTTGGGCATCTTTATCGGAATTATCACGTTTACTGGTTCGATAATCGCCTTTGGAAAACTTAAAGGTATTATTGGTGGCAAGCCCTTAACACTTCCGGGCAGACACATGATGAACCTAATTGCGATACTTGTGTGTCTCTATCTAGGTTACATGTTCTTACAATCAACCTCTCATGAAGCTGGCTTAATGCCGTTGCTCATCATGACCGCAATAGCCGGTGTAATCGGTATTCACTTAGTCATGGCAATCGGTGGTGCTGACATGCCAGTGGTTGTATCGATGTTAAACAGCTATTCCGGCTGGGCAGCAGCAGCAACCGGGTTCATGCTAGGCAACACCGCATTAATTGTAGTCGGTGCGTTAGTAGGTTCCAGTGGCGCAATCTTAAGTTACATTATGTGTCGCGCCATGAACCGAAGTTTCATCAGTGTAATTTTGGGTGGATTTGGTACTGGTGGTGGACCTGCTGCGGCAGCTGAAGAAGGTGAAGTTACTTCTGCCACTGCTGAAGAAGTTGCGGGTCTACTAAAAGATGCAAGCAATATCATTATCGTTCCTGGTTATGGTATGGCCGTAGCTCAAGCACAAACAACGGTTAGTGAAATCGTTAAAAAACTACGCGCCAAGGGCAAGAATGTTCGCTTTGGTATCCACCCCGTTGCAGGACGCTTACCAGGCCACATGAATGTGTTACTAGCTGAAGCCAAAGTTCCTTATGACATCGTATTAGAAATGGATGAACTTAATGATGATTTCCCAGATACGGATGTGTCATTAGTCATTGGTGCAAATGACATTGTGAACCCTAGTGCGCAAACTGATCCAAACAGCCCAATTGCAGGAATGCCTGTACTTGAAGTTTGGAAAGCTAGCTCTTGTATTGTCCTGAAACGTAGCATGGCTTCAGGTTATGCAGGTGTTGATAATCCTTTATTCTTAAAAGATAACACCGACATGCTATTTGGTGATGCAAAAGACAGTATGGATGCAGTTTTACAGCATCTAGGTTAATCACATTTAAATCTTGTAAGGGGTAACTGCCTGTTATCCCTTACACTAATATCTAATTCTGAGCTTAGTTAATTAGGCCTTTCGCGTAATAGCAAAGTCGGCCAACTCAAGTAAAGCATCTCGGTATTTATTATATGGCAATAGCTCTATTTGTTGTCTGGCAATGTTTGCCTGCTGATTTGCAGCTTCTTCTGTGTAAACGATGGCATTACTTGATTCAATAACTTTTAAAATTTCTTGCATGTTTTGTTTCCCACCATTGATGATGGCATTACGAAGCATTTCTGATGCTTCTCCACTGCTATTCTTTAACGCATAAATTAATGGCAGAGTTGGTTTGCCTTCCGCTAAATCATCGCCGAGGTTTTTCCCCATCTCTTCAGGTGAAGCTTGATAATCAAGCAAATCATCTTTAAGTTGAAATGCCGTGCCAATATGTGTGCCGTATGCCGCACAAGCTTGTTCTACTTCACTACTCTCTCCAGCTAATACCGCACCCAGTTGGCAAGCTGCTTCAAACAGCTTGGCAGTTTTAGATTGGATTACCATCATATAACGCTCTTCCGTAGTGTCCGGGTCATTGCAGTTTAGTAATTGCATTACCTCACCTTCAGCTATGGTATTGGAGGCACGCGCTAAAATTTCCATGACGCGCATTTCACCTACATCAACCATCATTTCAAATGAACGTGAAAACACGAAATCGCCCACCAGCACGCTAGATTCATTGCCCCATATTGCATTCGCGGTTTCATGCCCACGACGTAAATTGGATTCATCTACTACATCATCATGCAATAAAGTCGCGGTATGAATAAATTCAATAATGGCCGCCACTAGACTATGCTTGTTACCCGCATAACCGCATGCTCGAGCACATAAGATTGCCATAATGGGTCGTAAGCGTTTTCCACCACTATTTATAATGTAATTAGCCATTTGGCTAATCAGCGCAACGTCGGAATGAAGATATTGGCGAATTGCGCTATTTACGCCTTCCATATCCTCAGCAACGAGGCCTTGTACACTTTTAAAGTCCATATTTATTGAGGCTATTTACGGTTATTATTTTGCTCAAAGCTCTCTAGAAATAGCTACTTAAGCACTTTTTTTAGGTATATCATTACTATACCGGTCAAATCAGTACATATTTGATTGACCCATCCGGAGCGTATCGCTAGAATTGCGCCTCTTTTTTAGACCCCTCATAACGGAGAACTCAAGGTGTACGCAATTATCGCCACAGGCGGCAAACAATACCGTGTCCAGGAAGGAGACCAAATTAAGGTCGAAAAGCTTGCAGGTGATCCTGGCGAGAAAGTTGAGTTTAATCAAGTACTTTTACTTGCTGATGGTGAAGATGTCAGCATCGGAGCACCATATGTCGATGGTGGTAAGGTAATGGGAGAGGTTCAGGAGCAAGCGCGTGCGAAGAAAATTGAAGTTATCAAGTTTAAGCGTCGTAAGCACCATATGAAGCGCATGGGACATCGTCAATCTTTTACAGAAGTTAAGATAACCGGTATTTCAAAATAGAATTTAAGAAGTAGGATTTAGCTATGGCACATAAAAAAGCAGGTGGTAGTACTCGTAACGGTCGCGATTCAGAGTCTAAACGACTTGGTATAAAGCGATTTGGTGGTGAAGAGGTGTTGGCAGGAAATATTATTGTGCGCCAACGCGGCACTCAGTTTCACCCAGGTGTTAATGTAGGTTGCGGTAAAGACCATACTTTGTTTGCAAAAGCAGACGGTCGAGTAGTATTTGAAACCAAAGGCCCGAAGAATAGAAAATTTGTACGCATTGAAGCGGTGCACTAATTACTTATTTTAATAAGTTTGCAAAGCCCCGCTTAGTCGGGGCTTTTTTTTGCATTAAAGAACTATATTGATGTTATGAAATTTGTAGACGAAACAGTAATCCACGTGCAAGCCGGAAACGGTGGAAACGGTGGGCTTAGTTTTCGCCGTGAGAAATATATTCCTCTTGGTGGGCCTGATGGTGGTGACGGTGGTGATGGCGGTAGCGTTTTTTTAGTGGCTGATGAAAATCAAAATACTCTGGCCGACTTTCGTCATGCACGGTCATTCAAGGCTCAACGTGGCCAAGATGGGATGGGTAAAGATCGTACCGGTAAAAAAGGCGAAGATAAGTTTATAAAAATTCCATTAGGCACGATTGTAAAAGACGCAAGAACAAAAGAGATTATTGGCGACTTAACCAAACATAATCAGCAGTTATTAGTCGCCAAAGGCGGGTCACATGGATTAGGTAATGCACGATTTAAAACTTCTACCAATCGTGCACCACGAAAAACTACGCCTGGTGAACAAGGTGATGCTCGTGATTTGCATATGGAACTTAAGCTACTTGCAGATGTGGGACTATTAGGCTTACCTAATGTTGGCAAGTCATCATTAATACGAACATTATCTTCGGCGACACCAAAAGTTGCAGATTATCATTTCACCACCTTGTACCCGAGCTTAGGTGTGGTATATATCGCACCGCACAAGAGCTTTGTCATTGCAGACATACCAGGATTAATCGAAGGTGCTGCGGAAGGTGCTGGACTAGGTATACAGTTTCTTAAACATTTATCGCGTACCAGCCTGTTATTGCATATGATTGAGCTTGCGCCTACTGACTTTGAGAAAGATTTAAATAAAGATTATTTTTCTATCGTAAACGAAATTAATAAATACAGCGAAGAACTTGGCAATAAAGATCGATGGTTAGTATTTACTAAAACAGACTTGCTTCCCGAAGAAGAATGTAAAGAAATTATTGAAAATTTAGTCAAAGAATTAGATTGGAAAGATCCTGTATTTTCAGTATCTTCTATTAATAAATCTGGGACTGAAGAGTTAACCAATAGCATCTATCATTATTTAAATGAGCCAGAAAATAAGCAGTAAAAAATAGGCAATCAAGTGAGTAGCAAGCGTAAAAAAATTAGTCAGGCCAACCGCTGGGTGATTAAAGTTGGAAGCTCTTCTGTAACTAAAAATGGTCGCGGCTTAAATCTAGACGCTATTGCCAAACTAGCATCACAACTTGCAAGCTTAGTAAACGCTGGTAAAGAAGTCATTCTAGTTTCTTCTGGCGCTATTGCCGAAGGCATGAATCGTTTGGCTTGGGACAAAAGACCTCATGCTGTCTATGAATTACAAGCGGCAGCAGCCGTAGGGCAAATGGGTTTGATTCAAGCCTATGAATCCTGTTTGCAAAACCATGACTTGCATAGCGCACAGGTGTTGCTTACCCACGGAGATTTACAAGACCGTAAACGTTATTTAAATGCGCGCACAACGTTAAGAAAATTATTGTCATTAAAAGTAATTCCTGTAGTAAATGAGAATGATACGGTTGCCACGGATGAAATTAAATTTGGTGATAACGATACCTTGGCAGCATTAGTCAGCAATCTTGTTGAAGCAGATTCGTTAATTATTTTAACTGACCAGCAAGGTGTGTATGAAGCACCGCCTAATAAAAAATTAAATAAGGCCGGCTCTGAAAATAAGCTTATTGATGAAATTGCCGCAAGTGATAATTTGCTTGACGAAGTAGCGGGGCCAAGTTCGGGTGAACTAGGTCGCGGCGGTATGCTAACAAAAATCTCTGCTGCTAGATTGGCTGCGCGTGCAGGCGCTGCAACGATCATTGCATCCGGTAATGTTGAAAATATTTTATTAAAAATTGCAGATGGCGAACAACATGGGACCTTGCTATATCCAGACAATGAACCTTTAGTTGCGCGCAAACAATGGATTGCAAATCAACTTTATACCAATGGCGAACTAATATTAGACGATGGTGCATGCCAAGTTCTTTCTAAGGATGGAAAAAGCTTACTATCGATTGGCGTTCAGGACGTCAAAGGCAGTTTTGAAAGAGGTGAAGTCGTCAGCTGTATGAATAACCGTGGCGTAGAAATTGCGCGCGGCTTAGTTAACTATAATGCTAAAGAAGCTGCTCAACTAAAAGGAAAAGCAAGTAAAGATATTGAATCTATTCTAGGCTATGCTGAGGAACCCGAATTAATTCATCGGGACAATTTAGTCGTACTATAGGAAAGTTACTATTTACAGTGCTTTAATACGAGCATTCAAACGGCTTTTATGGCGCGCCGCTTTATTAGCATGAATTAGCTTCTTGCTTACCGATGCATCAATAACAGGCACAGCATCTTTATACGCTTCAGCCGCTGCACTTTTATCACCTGCATCTATCAATTTAACAACTGCTTTGATTTTGGTACGTAGGTGCGAACGCTGCCCAGCATTATGTAAGCGGTTTTTTACCGCTTGGCGAGCACGTTTTTTTGCTGATTGAATGTTGGCCAAAGTTGATCCTATTATTGTCAATATATAGCCTCATTTCTGGGCTATAGTTGTTTCGTTCGGGTCGCGTACTATGGTAGTTAGATAAAAAAATGTCAACCTCAAGCCTCTGTATTTCCCTCAAATAACCCAATAAACACCTTATAATTACCCACAAATGGCTGAACACCGCGCCCTATTCAAGTCTACCGCTGTCATCAGCGTCATGACCTTTATTTCCAGGATTTTTGGCTATATCCGAGATGCGGTGATTTTTATCTTTTTAGGCGCCACCGGCAGTACCGATGCATTTTTCGTCGCTTTCCGCATACCAAACTTCCTCCGTCGCCTGTTCGCAGAAGGCGCCTTTTCTCAAGCCTTTGTGCCAGTTCTATCAGAATACAAAGAGAAGCATTCACAACAAGAGCTGAAAGACTTGGTTAACCATGTTTCAGGAGTATTAGGCTTAATCTTATTATTGATTACCGTGCTAGGTGTTATTTTAGCCCCCCTACTTATATATGTGTTTGCACCAGGATTTGTCGATGACCCCGAGCGGTTTGACTTAGCCGGCCAAATGTTGCGAATAACCTTTCCTTACATATTGTTTATTTCACTGACTGCGCTCTCGGCTGGGATTCTCAACACCTTTAATCAATTTGCCGTGCCTGCATTCACGCCAACTTTTTTAAATTTATCGTTAATCGCTGCCACACTTTGGTTGGCACCGATGTTCGAACAACCAATTGTCGCATTAGCCTGGGGTGTTTTTATTGCTGGTATTGCGCAACTACTATTTCAAATCCCGTTTTTAAGTCGCTTAGGATTATTACCTAAATTTTCTTTGCACGGTGCATCCGCAGGCGTGAAAAAAATAACCAGCTTGATGATCCCTGCTATTTTTGGCTCCTCAGTAGTACAAATTAATCTACTCATTAATACGCTAATTGCTTCCTTTTTAGCAGTCGGCAGCATTAGCTGGCTATACATTTCAGATCGGTTTGTAGAACTACCGTTAGCAATCTTTGGGGTCGCGACGGCAACGATTATCCTGCCGCGCTTATCTAGGCAATATGTCAATCAATCCACATCAGGATTTAGCCAAACGTTAGAATGGGCCCTAAAGCTTTCAATTTTTATTGCTATACCTTCGGCCATTGGTTTAATTCTATTAGCTAAACCCATTTTGACATCACTCATTCAGTACCGGGAATTCACAGCTTTAGATACCAATATGGCCTCTCTCAGTTTAATCACCTATGCATTCGGTTTACCTGCGTTTATTTTGATTAAGGTATTGGCACCTGGATTTTATTCACGACAAGATACTAAGACACCTGTGAAAATTGGTGTGCTGGCAATGTTTTGCAATATTATTTTAAACTTAGCTTTTTTATGGCTATGGATGAAATATGAATTGCCAGGACCTCATGCTGCCTTAGCGCTAGCAACCTCAATATCAGCATACCTAAATGCTACCCTGCTATTTATAATGTTAAGAAAATCTACATCCATTGAAATGCAATCTGGGTGGCCCAAATTTTTAGCCAAAATTATCATTGCCTCATTATTAATGATGGTGGTGTTACTACAAATCTTACCTATTAGCTCGCAGTGGCTAGAATGGAGCGTCTATGGTCGAATTGCTGCACTTTTAGGCTTTATGCTACTGGGGGCATTACTGTATATTGGCGCGTTGGCATTGCAAGGTGTACGACGAAAAGATTTCTCATTGCAATAAATATAATATAAATATTCCATACATATGCAACTCATCCGTACGATCCACAGTCACAAAAGTGACCACTCCGGTGCAGTCGCCACGATTGGAAATTTTGATGGCGTACATCTCGGTCATCAATCCGTACTCAATAAAATTGCTCAACAAGGTACAAAAAAGAACATTCCCTCTATGGTGATAGCATTTGAGCCTTCAGCAAATGAATTTTTCCTTGGCGCTAAAGCACCGCCACGCTTAACTAACTTTAGGGAAAAATTTTCTTTTATTAGTACTTTAGGAATTGATCAGTTTGTTTGCCTGAATTTTAATCGCGACTTGGCAAATATGCCTGCTGAAGCATTTATAGAAAAAATATTAGTGAATACTCTGCACATTAAACATTTGACAGTGGGGGATAACTTCCGTTTTGGCAAAGACCGCAAAGGTGATTTTACATTATTACAAAACGCTGCAGAAAAATTCGAATTTACAGTAGAAGACAGCGAAAGTTTTATCTGTAGTGGAAAGCGTGTTAGCAGCACATTAATTCGAGAATACCTAAACATTGGCGATTTAGAACAAGCTAAACAGTTGCTTGGTCGAGAATATTCTATATCTGGCCGCGTAATACATGGCGATAAGAAAGGCCGCACTATAGGTTTCCCAACAGCAAATATTCCTATTAAACGTAAAAATTGTGCCGTAAATGGTGTCTTTGCCGTTACTATCACGATGCAAGATGGCACTGAACTTCATGGTGTTGCAAACATAGGCCATCGCCCTACTGTCGGTGGTACACGTACACAATTAGAAGTACATATTTTTCAATTCTCACAAGACATATATGGAAAGTTACTAAAGACTACATTTTGCAAAAAACTTCGAGACGAGAAAAAATTTGAATCATTTGATGATTTAAAAAAACAAATTGAACATGATTCTCAATCTGCCCAAGATTACTTTAGTGTCGCCGCATAAAGATTTTTACCGAAACAATTCCGCTTAAGATGACTGACTATAAAGATACGCTCAATCTACCTAAAACCTCATTCCCCATGAAAGGCAACCTCGCACAACGCGAACCTAAAATGCTAAAAGAATGGGAGCAGCAGAATATATACCAGCAAATACGTGATGCTCGAGAAGACGCCCGAAAACAGGGAAAGGTCTTTATTCTGCATGATGGCCCACCGTATGCGAACGGTGACATTCATATCGGTCATGCAGTAAATAAAATTCTTAAAGACATCATCATAAAAAGCAAAACCTTGTCTGGTTACGATGTCCCTTATGTTCCTGGCTGGGACTGTCATGGTTTACCCATTGAACATCAAGTTGAAAAAAAAATTGGCAAGGCAGGTACAAAAAAAACACCTAAAGAATTTCGAGACGCATGCCGTGTGTATGCAGGAAAGCAAATTGACAAACAGCGCACAGACTTTAAACGCTTAGGAATTTTTGGTGAATGGAATAAACCCTACCGCACCATGGATTTCAATTTTGAAGCAGACATCATTCGTTCAATTGGTAGAATTTTTTCCAAAGGCCATATCGTTCGTGGTTTTAAACCAGTGTACTGGAGTGTAGTTGGTGGCTCTGCACTCGCTGAAGCTGAAGTTGAATACCAAGACAAAACTTCATCTGCCATTGATGTTCAATTTGCTGTAGTCGACGAGAATGAATTTCTAAGTAATTTCCAAACCACTGATAGCAAAGGGCCAATATCTGTAGTGATCTGGACCACAACACCCTGGACTTTACCTTCCAATCAAGCTGTATCACTGCATCCAGATTTAGATTATGTGTTAATTGAATGCGTGCAAAATAATTCTAAACAACGTTTGTTATTGGCTGATGCATTACATGAGTCATGTTTAAGTAGATATGAAATTGAAGACTATAAGGTAGTAGGAAAATGCAAAGGCAAGGATTTAGAAAATCTACAGCTACAGCATCCTTTTTATACTAAAACTGTTCCAATAATTCTTGGCGAACATGTAACTACTGAAACAGGAACCGGTGCGGTGCATACCGCACCGGATCATGGTGTAGATGACTTTAATGTAGGTAAAAAATATTCCATCGGCACATTAAATTTAGTAGATGATCATGGGGTATTTAAAGCTGAAACTGAGTTATTCGCAGGTCAACACGTATATAAAGTAGATGAAAAAATCATTGAAACATTAATAGCCAACAATAAATTAGTTTATCAAACAAAATTCCAACATAGCTTCCCACACTGTTGGCGCACCAAAACACCACTTATATATAGAGCTACTCCGCAATGGTTTATTAGCATGAGCGCTAAAGACCTGCTAAGCGAAGTAAACAAACAAGTTGAAAATGTTGAGTGGGTTCCTGATTGGGGCAAAGCGCGCATAGAAGGCATGCTTGCGAGTAGCCCAGATTGGTGCATTTCCAGACAACGTACGTGGGGAGTGCCTATTACGTTTTTCATAGATAAAAACAGTGCGCAGCCGCACCCTAATACTGCGGAATTGATAGAGGGCATTGCGTTAAAGGTAGAACAAGACGGAATGGATGCTTGGTATGACCTAGATATAAATGAATTCCTTGGTGACGAAGCGGACCAATATAAAAAGGTTACTGATACTTTAGATGTTTGGTTTGATTCAGGAGTGACTCATTACGCAGTAGCTCAAAAACGTCTGCATGTAAATCTCGACAATAATGAGAAAGTAGATCTTTACTTGGAAGGTTCTGATCAACATCGCGGTTGGTTTCAATCTTCATTGAAAACCGCCACAGCAATGTATAACCATTCCCCTTATAAACAGGTTCTTACACATGGCTTTGTAGTAGATGCAGAAGGCAAAAAAATGTCTAAGTCTGTGGGCAATGTTGTCGCACCGCAGAAGATATGTAATTCAATGGGGGCCGATGTACTGCGACTTTGGGTAGCTGCAACCGACTACAGCGGTGAATTAAGCGTGTCAGATGAAATTCTTAATCGTACTTCCGATGCATATCGTAGGATTAGAAATACTCTTCGCTATTTACTATCCAACTTAAATGGTTTTGATCTCGCAAAGGATAAAATTTCAGCTAAAGAGATGGTAGCACTAGATAGCTGGATTGTTTGTAAAGCAAAATCACTAGAGTCACAAATTAAGAACCACTATAAAAACGACTACCAATTCCACAATATTTATCATTTAATTCACAATTTTTGCATCTTAGAACTTGGTAGCGATTATTTAGATATCATTAAGGATCGACAATACACTTGCCAGGAAAAAAGTTTTGCTCGTAAGTCTTCTCAAACTGCACAATATTATATTGCTGAGATGCTCGTCCGCTGGATAGCACCAATTTTAAGTTTTACCGCAGAGGAAGCGTGGCAACATCTCCCAGGTGATCGTGACAAAACGATTTTTATTCAAAAATGGTATGCAGATGAACTTGAGGAATTTACAGCTTCTGAAGAAATTTCAGATACAGATTGGGATGAAATATCAGAAATAAAAGAAAAAGTAAGTAAGCTTCTTGAAGAAAAAAGAAGTGAAAAATCAATTGGCTCTTCATTAGAAGCTGAAATTAAAATTTGGCATTCACCTGATTGCATTAGAAAAATCAAAAACGATGAATTACGTTTTGTATTCATAACCTCTTATGCAGATATTGTAGATGACGAAGAGCCACATAAAGATGCTGTAAAGCTACATAATACAGGCGCAAACTCGGCAGATTATTTCGTACTTGTAAAAAAATCAGAGCATCAAAAATGCGTGCGTTGTTGGCATCATCGAGAAGATGTAGGCGCAAGTAGTCAACACCCCGAGCTATGTAGTCGCTGTATTAATAACTTGCCAGACGGAACTGGTGAGGAACGCCTCTATGCTTAAGTGGCTTTGGTTAACAGTGCTGGTCATAATACTAGATCAAGCCAGCAAACAGTCTGCGGTAAATCTTCTGGCGCCACATGACCCGCATGCATTTCTGCCATTTTTTAATTTCACCTTAACGTTCAACAAAGGTGCAGCATTTAGCTTCTTGAGCACTGCAGGGGGTTGGCAACGTTGGTTCTTTACAGCATTGGCCATTGGAGTAAGTATATTTATTTTTTTCTGGCTTAAAAAACTTCCTCGCAATGAAAAATTGCTCGCGACAAGCTTAGCGCTTATCCTTGGCGGCGCAGTTGGCAATGTTATTGACCGCAGTATTTATGGTCATGTAATCGATTTTATAGATTGGTTCTATCCTAGTGCCGAGGGATGCTTGCCTTTCTTCTTTGCTATTAACCAAACAACTTGCCATTGGCCTACGTTCAACATAGCAGATTCTGCGATCTTTTTAGGCGCTGCCCTTATGATTCTACATGCTATTTTCTCAAAAGAGGAAGAAACCTAGTGGAAGTATTGCTCGCAAATCCACGTGGTTTTTGCGCAGGTGTAGATCGCGCCATTGAGATTGTAGAACGAGCATTAAAAATGTTTGGCTCTCCCATTTATGTGCGTCACGAAGTAGTGCATAACAAATTCGTCGTCAATAATCTAAAAGAAAAAGGCGCAGTATTTGTTGATGAGTTACACGAAGTACCAGATGGTTCTACAGTAATATTTAGTGCACATGGTGTTTCTAAAGCAGTTCAAGAAGAAGCAAAAAACCGTGATGTGAAAGTGTTCGATGCAACCTGCCCTCTAGTCACTAAAGTTCACTTAGAAGTAGTGCGATATAGCAAAGATGGCTTAGATACTATTTTAATTGGCCATAAAGGACACCCCGAAGTCGAAGGCACTATGGGCCAATATGATGATACTTTCGGTGGACAAATACATTTAGTGGAAAATGCAGATGATGTAGCTGATCTAAAGGTTAATGATGCAAACAAAACAGCCTTTGTTACCCAAACTACGTTATCAGTAGACGATACCAGCGATGTCATTGATGCACTAAGAAATCGCTTCCCTAAAATCATTGGTCCTAAAAAAGATGACATTTGTTATGCCACACAAAATAGGCAAGATGCAGTAAAAAAACTAGTAGCTTCTTGTGACCTTTTATTAGTTATTGGCTCCAAAGCCAGCTCTAACTCAAATCGTTTGCGAGAAATAGCAGATAAAAATGGAATTCAAACATACCTAATAGATGGCCCAGAATATATTCAAGAATCTTGGTTAGAAAATAAAACTAAAATTGGCGTAACTGCAGGCGCTTCAGCACCTGAAATATTAGTTCAACGCGTAATACAACATTTAAAAGATAAACAAAAAGCGGTGGTTACCGAAGATCAAGGTAAAGCTGAAAATGTAGTGTTCCCACTACCAAAATTATTTAGGGCTCATTCCAACTAAGTATTACCAACAATCGTTTTGAGGCAAGCCTGCTGAATTACCTTGAACACCTGCTTGAGTTATAGTTAAGTTTCCACAACGATCATTCGCCTGATCT
>JBOEHC010000022.1:0-12433 GCA_050633765.1 Gammaproteobacteria bacterium | reverse complement strand
ACGGGTAGTGATCACAATGACAATATAGGTGCAGGTACTGGTGATGATGCTATTGATGGCGGTGCAGGGAATGATTACTTGTATGGACAAGATGGTAATGATTCTATTAGTGGCGGCCAGGGTGATGATCGAATATACGGTGGCAGTGGTGATGACGACATATATGGTGGTGAAGGCAATGATCGCATGTATGGAGAAAGTGGTGATGATATATTCGTAGTAGGAGAAGGAAATGACGTTGCATATGGCGGTGATGGTAGTGATCTGTTTATATTAGATGCCTTGGATGGCAACGACACTTTTCATGGTGGTACAGGGGAAGGGTGGTCTGATATTTTACAAATTGATGTAACTCCAGGTGATACTGGTGATAGTGATAACCCATGGACTATAGAAGTGAATGGGGAAAGTTTAGAGTTCAGCTTGGCAGATGGAGGTATTGATGTGGGTAACGATGCATCAGGAGCTATCTCATTTGCAGATGGTACAGAAGTGGTATTTGATGGGGTTGAGCAAATTCAATGGTAGCTAGATTGCATCGTTAGTCTCGTCAACGCCCTTTGTCTTCAATTAAGTTGATTTTATCCTCTATTTTCAAGCAAGTTTCTGATTTCTAAAGAGTTTCATTCTTTAGCCGATAAATATTCATAGTTCTAGAACGTACTCATTCACAAGATAGTGGTGAGATGTATATATGTATTCGCACGATAGGTAGTGAGAGTTAAGGATGGATCAATCACAAACTGCAGAAGAACTTTCTGCTGATGGCTCGAAACAAAACAAACATAAGGTACCCACTGCTTGGAAACGTTGGGATGTCTTGCTTGCATCATTGTTTATAAATCTTACTACACTTGCATTACCTCTTGTTATTTTGCAGGTTTACGATCGTATTTTGCCTAATCAGGCAACCGATACATTTTCACTTTTAGTATTTGGCTTATTGGTTGCTGCCATTCTAGATGGTGTGTTACGCGTTGCACGTTCTGCAATATTAACCTGGAAAGGCGTGCAATATGAGCATAACGAAGGAATTCACTCAATTGATAGAGTTGTGCATTCTGATTTAGTTAAGTTTGAAGGTAACTCAATTGGTTCTTATCTGGATAAGATGGAAAGCTTGAAAAAAGTTCGTGAATTTTATTCTGGACAAAATATCTTAATGTTGGTGGATCTTCCCTTTGTATTAATATTCTTGAGTTTGATATTCGTTTTTGCAGGAAAAATGGTCTTAATTCCAATTACTGTAATTTTGATATTCATTGTCGTGTCTTACTTCACAGGAAAGAAATTAAAAGCTGCATTAGAACAAAGATCCTCAGCTGATCAACGCAGGCAAAACTTTTTAATTGAAACATTACAAGGAATTCATACTGTGAAGGCGATGGCCATGGAGGCTTTAATGTTACGCAGATACGAAAGATTACAAGCACAATCTGCTGCGAGTGTGTATGAAGTAAGTCGTATCAATAGTGTTGTTTCTGGTCTTGGTGCTACGTTTTCACAAGTTGTAATGGTTAGTTTTGTAGGAATAGGTAGTATTTATGTTGTATCAGGTGATTTAACAATTGGTGCACTCGCGGCTGGGACGATGCTTTCTGGAAGAGTATTGCAGCCAGCTTTAAAAGCAATGGGTTTGTGGACACAGTTGCAAGCCGTACATATTGCAGGGGACAAAGTGAACGATATGTTGACACTTCCTCCTGAAGCATTAAAAGAAAATTCTCGACCAATAACATTAAATGGTGAAATTGAATTAAATGATGTCCACTTTCAGCATGAGGGAAGCGATCAAGAATTACTCTCTGGTGTCTCGTTGCATGTTAAGCCTGGTGAAGCTATAGGTATCCTAGGAGCGAACGGTGTAGGTAAGACAACTTTAATTAATTTGATAATGGGCTTCGTAAATCCTACGCAAGGAGAAGTATTGCTGAATGGCGAAAATATACAAAATGTTGATGGGTCTTCGGTGCGAGCTCAAATTGCACTCATGCCTCAGCAAGGGACCATTTATGATGGCACGATACTTGATAACTTAACATTGTTTAGAGAAGGTTATGCAGTAGATCAAGCTGTTGAGCTTGCAGAAACATTTGGTTTAACTAAAGCTATCACTAAATTACCAAATGGATTGGATACTCGTATAGGTGGCGCAAATGTAGATTCAATTCCTGCTGGTGTGCGTCAACAAATTATCCTTGTGCGTTCAATGATAGGTGATATTAAATTTGGGGATCCAAAAATAATTTTATTTGATGATGCTAATTCGTGTTTAGATTTTGGTAACGAATCTAGATTACATAAATATTTGCAAGAAAATCGTAAAGGATTGACGATGGTTATAATCTCTCATCGGCCTTCCTTGTTGAATATTTGCGATCGTCATTTTCAATTAGGCGATGGAGTGCTTACTAAAATGCAATTCAAGCCGACACCAAAAATAAAGAAAAATGATGAAATGAAAAATGAATCTTCAACCACAAAGCGCGTGATTAACCAATAGGCTAAATAATGGCTGTTACCGAAGAAGATATTAAAAAATTAATAGACGATGAACGTTTACCGCTTTCGGAACGTTTGTCAAATGCTATTCGTAATAAAACATATTCAAAAATTTCTGAACTTTCACCCTATGCCGCATGTATCTTGCCTATTCTTACAGAGTTAGGTTGGAGATCATATAAGCGTGAATTAATTGAATCTATCCCGCATTTCACAAATCATATTGATTTGGTAGATTTGCGTAATATGCTAGTGACTTTAGGTTATGAAAGTGATGAGAAAAAAACTTCGGTAAAAAATATTTGTCCTACGTTGTTGCCATGTTTGTTTGTGTCAGATACTGGTGCTATTAATGTTATTACAGAAATATCAGGAGACAACGTTACTTATTTTGATGCACATAGAAATGACTATTGCTCAGATAATATTCTAAAAGATAAAGGAACGGCTTATTTTTTCACGGATATGCATCCAACACATGCAATGACAGGTTTGGAGCAATCAGGAGATCAATGGTTTACTCAAACATTAAAACGATTTAAAAAGTTAGTGAAGCATTTGGTCGCGATGACATTTATGCTGAATATCATCGCAATGTTTGTACCACTGTTTATTATGGTGGTATATGACAATGTCATAGGCGCAAGATCAACTCACAGTATTCCATATCTTGTAACAGGTATAGCTATTGCTCTTGCGTGTGAATTAATATTTCGACTAGTGCGCTCTAAAACACTTGGACTATTAGCGGGTCGATTGGATTACATCATCGGAGTAGAGACATTTAAAAAAATAATGTCTTTGCCACCAACTTTAACTGAACGTTCTACCGTTATCTCGCAATTGTCACGTTTGCGTCAATTTGAATCCATTCGTGATTTTTTTACGGGCCCGAGTGCGACGTTGTTTCTTGAATTACCATTTGTGATTTTATTTATAGCATTGTTGGCTGTACTCGGAGGAAGCATTGCATTAGTGCCTATGGTTATGATCGGCATTTATTTGCTTTTTGGATGGCTATGGTTCCCAAGTTTAAATAAAAAACTCGTGCATGCCGGTCATGCACGTTCTGCAAGGCAGCGCATGTTGATGGAAACATTCTCAGGATTACGTGAGCTTAAGGCATTGGGTGCTGAAGGTGCCTGGTTGGAGTTGTATCGTGAAGCTTCAGGTGAGGCGATGACGCGTACTTTTAAAACCTCAACGAGCCATTCATTAATAAATAGCGTTGCACAATCATTAATGACGATTGCTGGTATTTCAGTATTAGCATTAGGTACATTAAAAGTAATGAATGAGGAAATGACAATAGGTGCACTCATTGCAGTGATGGCGTTAATTTGGCGTGTGCTTTCGCCATTGCAGGGTGTCTGTCTGGCGATGTTGCAAATTGACCAAATTACACAAAGTATCAAGCAATTGAATCAGCTCATGAGAGTACCATCAGAGCCGAATAGTTATAAAGCAGGATTAATTATGCCTAAAATCACAGGTAAAATTAATTTTGATCGAGTTACGTTTAGGTATGCACCAAATGAAGACCCAGCTGTGGTAGGTGCTTCTTTTTCGATTGAGCCAGGTGAATTTGTAGCAGTCGTTGGCAGTAATGGTTCAGGTAAATCATCGGTTTTGAAGTTGGTAGCAGGGATGTATCGCGCGCAAGCAGGCACTTTAACAATTGATAACACAGATGTCCGCCAAATGAATGCAACTGATTTGCGTCGTGTAATTGCTTACATGCCACAAAAGCCAAGTTTATTTTATGGAACGATTGCACAAAATATTCGTTTGAATCAACCTCTTGCAACTGATGAACAACTATTGGTTGCTGCAGAACAAGCTGGAATTTTATCTGCAATTAAAAATTTATTAAATGGTTTTGATACCTTGGTTGGTGACCATACGACATCACGTTTGCCATCTGGGTTAGTTCATGGAATATGTTTAGCACGTTCATATGTTCGTAAGGCACCTGTTTTTTTGATGGACGAGCCAGGTACATCATTAGATAAAGTTACAGATCAAAATTTGATGAATCATTTAGAAAAAATGCGTGGTAAACAAACTATTTTAATGGTGAGCCACCGACCTTCTCATATAAGACTTGCAGATAAAGCAATTGTTATGGTGAATGGAATGGTGGCTCATGTTGGTACGCCTGGCGAGGCAATTAAGTATCTAACGGAGATGAAGAAATGACAGATGAAAATTTAACGTTAGCAAATAGTGTTAAATCAGAAGTCCCTAGGGCACGCGCACGTTTTATTGCGCAATCGATTCAGTTGGAAGAGTCTGATGCACCCGGTGTAGTAAGTATTGTGATAATTACTATTGCATTTTTATGTGTTGCAATGGTGGTGTGGGCGTATGTAACTCCTGTGAATGAAGTTGCTGTTGCTCAAGGAGAAGTTGTACCTACTGGGAATAATTATGTGGTTCAGCATTTGGAAGGAGGAATTATAAAAGAGATTCATGTAAATGATGGTGAAGTGGTCTCTGAAGGAGATGTACTTGTTCGTATAGAACCAACGTCTTCTGGGTCAGATCTACAACAAATTGAAGCAAGACATGCAATATTAACATTACAACTTATTCGATTAAATGCGATATTGAATGGTGATAAACCAGATTTTGTGGAGTACAAAGATTCGTATACTGATTTAGTTGCAAGTGAAATTGATATTTATAAGGCACAATTGAGAAGTTACAAATCCCAAGTAAATGTATCGCAAACAAAGATAAAACAACGTGAAGAGGAGTTGTCGAGGGAGAAGAAAAAAGCAACTTATCTAAAGCGTGAAACGAATGTGCTCAGGCAGCAAGCAGATATGCGCAAAGGTTTGGTAGAGCAAGGTCTGGTTTCAAGGGCAGAGTATCTAGATAGAAAAGTAAATTTAGCTGAGACTGAGACGCAATATCAACAAACTCTTTCAAATATTCTCGTTGCGAAGGAAGCAAAGGAAGAGGCGCATCAATCTCTTGTGGATTTGGAAAATAAGTTTAATGAGTCAATTAAGAAAGAATATGGAAAGATTTCTGGTGAGTTAGCAGAGTTAGATAAAAATATTATAAAACTGCAGGACAGAGTGAGCAGATTAGATATTACTGCTCCTGTTTCAGGTATTGTAAAGGGTTTGGTCGTTAATTCTATTCAAAGCGTAATTAAGCCAGGTGAAACGATTATGGAGATTGTTCCAGCAGGAGAAATATTAATCGTCGAATCAAAAGTAGCTACATCTGATATTGGTCATGTGAGTATTGGCCAACAGGCTGAGGTTAAGGTTAATAGCTATGACCCACATCGATTTGGTACAGTAATGGGTAAAGTTAAACAGATTAGTGCATCAACATTTCTTGATGAGCAGAAAAACCCATATTTTCAAGCAATCATTGCCTTGGATAAGGATTTTGTTGGTAGCTCTGCTAATAAATATAGAATTATTCCAGGAATGACTGTGCAAGCAGATATTAAAACCGGTGAGAAATCGGTGCTTGATTACTTATTGAAGCCTATTTATCGCGGGTTTCAAAATGCATTCCAAGAAAGGTAAGAGAAAATTGGTTTAATCAATGAATTGTTTTATCGATGGAATTTAAATTTTGTTTTTCAAACCAATAATTTTCAATTGAAGTGGCAATTTCTTTGAAATCATCAAAATTATCAGGTTTTACAAGATACGAGTTTGCATGTAGATCATAACTAGATGTCATATCCGATTCTGCTGCAGATCCTGAAAGTATAATAACTGGTATATCTTTTAAATCCGGACTGGATTTTATTTTTTCAAGTACTTCACGTCCATCTATCTTAGGTAGGCTTAAGTCTAATAATATTAGATCTGGAAGAGGAGCATCATTATAACTTCCTTGCCTGCTTAATATTTTTAATGCTTCGTCTCCATCTTTTGCCACGCGCAAATTATATTTGAAGTGAGTGGTACGAAATGCTTCTTTGGTAAGCAAAACATCTCCGTTATTATCTTCAATCAGTAGAATTTCAGCTGGTTTTTCTTTGATACTACTTAATTTCATGCTGCTTTACCTGTCTGAGTTATAAGATTTGGGATTGATACGAAAAATGTACTACCTACATTTTTATTAGATTCTATCCACATAGTGCCTCCCATTCTGGAAATAATTTTATTGCATACTGCTAATCCAATGCCAGTACCTTTGTATTCACTTTTGGCATGTAATCTTTTGAAAGGTTCAAATATTTTAGATTGATAATCGCAATCTATGCCAATGCCATTGTCTTTGATTGATATGACTACTGTGTTTTCTTGATGAACCGCGTTAATTTCTATTATCGGTTGATTATTAATATCCTGAAATTTAATTCCATTGCTTATTAAATTCTGCAATAAACTAATCACGCTAGCTTTGTTTGCATGAATTACTGGTAGATTATAAAACAGTATTTTTGCATTTGTATCGTGAATTTGTTTTTCTAAGTTGGTGCGTACGTTATCTATAATGTCATTTAAATTTATATCCTCATATTTTTCATTTTCTTTACTTGAGTGCGCATATTCTAATAAGTCTTTAATCATAAGCCGCATTTGGCTGGCAGATTTAGATAATATTTCTAAATATTCTGTAGCAGTTTTGTCTAAATTTTTACTATAGTTCTTTTCTAATAAGTCTGTGAAGTTGCTTATCATTCTCAATGGTTCTTGAAGATCGTGTGAAGCGACATAAGTAAAACTTTCTAATTCAGAATTTGTATTAGTAAGTTCTTCAACAGCATCTTCTAGTCTGTTTTCAGTATCATGTAGATAATCTATATATTGTGAACGCATCATTTCATTACCTATCCATTGCGAAATTAATCTTACAAATGACTTCTCTCGCTCAGAGAAAGGTTCATTTTTTGTTTTAAAATCAGAAAAACTCACTGTTCCATAAATTCTTCCATGAATATATAAAGGTGTACCCAAGTAACAATTAATTCCAGCATCAATATGCTCAGGAAAATGATTTAGATCTGAGTTACTAATATTATGGGCGGCGACAATGTCATTATATTTATAGGTATATGAACAGAAAGTCTCTTCTAATTTGTAGGGGAGGTTAGTACTGATTTGATACTTTTTTGGGCATTGAGAGTAAGCAATGGATAAGATTTTGTTTTCAATCTTACAGATAACTCCACAGTCTAAGCCTAAGTAATTTACACCTTCTTTAAGAATGCTATTGATTTTATCTTTCAGTGATAGTGCAGCATCAGCGCTGAGTAAATAAAGTGAATTCATGAGATGTTCATTGGCTTTGCGTTTGCTTACGTCTACATAGTAACCAACCATGCGAATAGCCCGACCACTTTCATCTCGAACTGCGCGACCTCTTAATCGCATCCAAATATATCCCCCATTTTCATGACGCAGCCTGCCTTCAATATCATATTCAGTGTCATATTTTAAATGCGATACTAAAGCAGTTTGACCTGTATCTCTGTCATCAATATGTGTGCGTTCTGTAAACCAAGAAATATTTGGTTTAAAATTATCTTTATTTATACCTAGTAATTCTGCGAGACTTGAAGAGCAGTACAAATCATTGGTTTCTATATTCCAGTCAATGAGTCCAACCTTGGTGCCTTGAAGTGCAAGGTTATATCTTTCTGTATTCTCACGTAGCTCTTGTTTAGAAGTATAGAGTTCTGTAAATAGTTGATTGAGTGTATTTGCAACCGTGCCAATCTCATCATTTCTTGCAAGTGGGATGGGTGAATACTCTATTGTAGAATTATTATTAACTAACGATGAATTTATGATTTCTAATGGCTTAAAGATGTATCTATTTGTTAAAAAATATATAAGTCCAATAGCAAAAATTGTTGTTAAAATTAAATAAATCGATGTATTGAGTATTTGTTTTTGTAATAAGGTACGTGTTTTATAAGTATCAAATACAACACCCACTAGTGCTTTTGTAAAATTCCCATTGTTAAATTTATTTTCAAGCCATATGGAAGATACAGCTGTGTATTGATCAGAATCTGCATCAAATTTAAATGATTGGGAATTTTTTATATTTGAAAATATTACATTAGTAGGCAGTCCGATAAGTGACTCTTTGTTTGATGCTATAACAACTGGTGGTTCATTTATTCTTACAATAATGAGTTTAATATCTCGGTTCGCAGCTAATGTCTCAATGCCTCTTGTTAAAGCAGGTGATTCGCCTGAAGTTTGTGCCATATAATCGATAATATCTATAGTTTCAGTTGCGCGCGCTTGCAGATTTTCGGATAGATTATTACTAAATACTCGATACATTAAGGAGCATATAATTAATACAGACGTGGAAAATACTAGTAAAAATGCAAATATAATTATTTTCTGAGTGGATAATTTGTTTTTTGGATAGATTGTTAACATGTTTGGACTAAATTAATTTATAGTTTCATTAAGCAAAAATTTTGAATAATCAAGCTCATGATTATCTAAATTCATAAAAACTATTTCACCAGTTTTCAATAAATTATTATTTATTATCCCATTTTTATTAAAATATATATTTTGCTCTTCAGCGCTTACTAAATGTATCAATTTCATGGAATTTTTAAAATCATCTGTAGAAATATGCATACGTTCAGTTAGGATGCTGTAAGATTCATCAGGATATTCATCTACAAAATTTAACGTAAGCTCCCACGCATGAATAAGTTTATTTTGTAGTTCAGAATTATTCGCAAGAAATTTGCTGTTTATAGCAATAATGTCTAACAGTTTTTGTGGAACTTCTGAGCTATCAAAAATAACATTGACATTAAGCTGTTTTTTTATTGCTACCGAAACAGGTGCATAAGAAGTGATAGCATCAACCATGCCTGATTTAAGCGCTTTAGGCAAAGCATGTAATTTCATGGGTATGATTACAACATCAGAATATTTCACATTGTGAATTTCCAATGCAGTACTCACAAGGTATGCACTCATGCTGCCTGCTTCAACGCCAATTTTTTTACCTTTAAGTTCTGAAATGCTATTTATATTTCCAACGGCTAGAATCTCATCTGCACCTTCGGAATAATCGATAACCAAAATAGGTTGAGCAATTTGAGAAGAATATTTATACGCTTCTAAAACCTCTACTAATGTTGCTGCCATTCCGTCTATTTTGTCTCGCTCAAATGCTCTTCTTACTTCAGACAATGAGCTTAATTCTACAAGTTCTACATCTAATCCAGCTTTCTTGAAAAAACCTTGTTTCTTCGCAATAAATAAGTATTCAAATCCTGGCCACTGAGTAACACCTATATGGATAGTGTCTTTTTTTCTCTCATAAGGATTAGAAGACAAGTAGACAAATAGTATTAGAATGGCGGATATAAGTAGAAACGAGATAATGTTTCTTGATCCGGAAAGATTCTGAGACATGTATACCAGATTAATAAGTTATTATGAAAAACATAATTTATGTGTCAAATTCTAGACACTAAATTATACGCGAAGTACGATAACAGAAAATTAGAATTTGGATTCTGGAATTAATAAAAAATATTCATAACAGTCAAAATATTGACACTCAGAAATGAATGATAGCTTGGTTTAATAAAGCGGTAACTTTATTAAAACATGGTTGCAGGTGAAATTATAATGATTGATTAATTTGTGTTTTGAATGTCTCGATAGAAGAAGGATTTGAAATTATAAAATCTGCTCCTGCGTTTATAACAAGATTATGTATCGATGCAGACATTTGTGTAACAACAAATCCAAATTTAACTTTATTATTAGCATCACGAAGTGATTTGAGTAATTGTAATCCACCCATCTCAGGCATATTCCAATCACTTATAACTAAATCAAGTTGTTTAGATTCAATTATTTGTAAAGCATCATGACAGCATGAAGCTTCAAAAATTTTATCAACAGAGGTCTCGGTTTGTCTCAGATTCCATGTGATGATTTTGCGCATCGCTTTACTATCATCGACGATTAGAATTTTCATAATTTACGGCTAGTTTTACTGTGTTTAGCTTGGCACGACTGCTGATCTATATGCCTATATCGGCATATTTGCTTGATTTTTAACCATTTTTTGCAAACATTCTCAAAACTACCTGTTTCTTGGTTCGCTCGTCAGCTACACGTTGCTTTAACCGTTAATTCCTAAATATTTGCCGGTTTTGGCCGTTACAAACTATGTCGCAAGAGTCTATCTTCATTGCAAAAAATAATTGATTTAAATCAGTAAGTTATAAAACATGTATTCATTAAAGATAAGCTAAACAAGGAGCGTTTATAAATGGATTTAGCAACTCTATTGGGCTTGCTAGGGGCTATGGCAGTTATCGCATTAGCCATCATATTAGGTGGGTCTGCCGGCACTTTTATGAATGTGCCATCTCTTGCTGTGGTTATTGGAGGCACCTTTGCTGCAACGTTAACGCGTATTTCTCTAGCAGATTTTTTCGGTTCTTTTAAATTAGTGATGTCCACCTTCCTGCATAAAGCAGTGAGTTTGACTAAATTAATTGAAGAAGCGGTTGAGCTTTCAGATGTTGCGAGAAAGGAGGGTGTATTAGCTCTGGAAGGGAAAGAGATTGGTCATCCATTTTTAGAACAAGGTATCAATCTCTGTATTGATGGGCATCCCACCGAAGTTGTTCAGAAAATGCTAAGTAAAGATATAAATATATCTATTGAGCGACATGAAACTGGTAGAGAAATGTTTAAGTCAATTGGTGATGCGGCACCAGCAATGGGCATGATCGGGACTTTGATCGGTTTAGTGCAGATGTTATCGAATATGGATGATCCTAAATCGATTGGCCCAGCAATGGCAGTTGCATTGTTAACAACGCTTTATGGTGCAGTCATTGCAAATGCAATTGCACTTCCTATTGCCGATAAACTGAAGAAGATTGCCTACGATGAAAGACTTAGTAAAGACTTAATTCTTGAGTCTGTCTCCGCAATTCAAGCAGGTACCAATCCAAGAGTGGTTGAACAAATACTTGGTACTTATTTGCCTGAAAATATGCGTGGCAAAGCAAGTGAAGAGAAAGAAGCGGCATAGCAGAGCTTAGATATGTCTGATGCACCTCCAGCTAAAGCCGCAGAAGCGTCAGGGTCGCCTCTATGGATGGCGACTTTCGCAGATTTAATGTCACTGTTGATGTGTTTTTTCGTATTGCTTTTATCTTTTTCAGAAATGGATGCGGCAAAATTCAAAGAATTAGCTGGGTCATTATCGAAAGCCTTTGGTGTACAGCGTGATGTGCCAGCAAACGAACTTCCTAAGGGAACGAGTGTTGTTACTTCAGAATTTAGTCCAGGTAAACCAGATAATGAAACGTTATTGAAAATAATGCGCCAACAAACTACTGATGAGAGTAAAGATAACTTGGACTTTTCAAGTGGTGGAGAAGATATAAATAAAAAAGAAATTGCTAAGGAGATATATCTTGCTGCAGTAAAACGTATGGAAGATGAGGCTAAAAAGATAACCCAAATATTACAAGAAGAAATTGATAATCAAACTGTAGAAGTGGAGTGGACAGACAGAGAAATTATAATTCGCATCAGAGATCGAGGGACTTTTCTATCAGGTGATGATGAAATTAATCAAAAATTTTCTGCCTTACTTAAAAAAATATCATTAGCTTTAAAAGCAGTGGAAGGAAACATTATCGTTTCTGGACATACGGATAACCGTCCAATAAATACCGCAAAATTTCAATCTAACTGGGTATTATCAGCTGCACGAGCAGCGGCAGTAGTTCATCATTTAGAAACAGAAGAAGATATTAATCCAAATCGCTTGCAAATTAGGGCATATGGCGATGTTAAGCCAATATTTACCAACTATACTGAAGAAAGTCGATCTAAAAATAGGAGAGTTGAGATATCAATTTTGGGTAATAAGAACTTGCTATATGAGTATGAAGATATTGCCTCAGAATTTAGTAAAACAAATT
>JBOEHC010000021.1:0-9810 GCA_050633765.1 Gammaproteobacteria bacterium | reverse complement strand
TTTTTAATTCGCAAGCGACTCGTACATTAATTCAATATCTTCTGAAAAAGTCTTCAAGAGCTGTGGGCGCTTTGTTTTAAGAGTAGGAGTTAGCAGCCCATTCTCAATACTCCATGGCTCTAAGTACAAACTAACACGACGTATTTGTGCATAACCTGGAAACTCATGCAAACATTTGGATAAATGTTTTAAAATAAATTTATGTACACCAGACTCGTGCAAGCTTGCAGGGTTTTTTCTATCTAACTCTAATTTTGTTGCTAAAGCTTTCCACTCAACTTCATTTAGCACTAATAATGCAGCTAAAAAAGGTCTAGCCTCACCAATGACCATTGCTTGATCAAACAATGGATCCGCACAAATAGTCGTTTCCATATCTTGAGGCGGTACTTTTTCCGCACTAGCTAAAACTATAATATCTTTAATGCGACCTGTGATATACAAATAGCCCTCTTCACTAATAGAAGCTAAATCACCAGTATGTAACCAGCCTTGTTCATCAATCACTTCTTGAGTTGCTTGTCGATTATTATAATATCCTTGCATCACACAATCACTTTTCGTACATAACTCCCCTTGTTGAGTAATTTTTATTTCAATTCCTGGTAATGGTTTGCCAATACTAAAAGGATCATTATCTTCTTGACGTCCAACACTTATAGTAGGACTACATTCTGTCATGCCATAACCTTGATATACAGGTATCCCTAAACTGATAAAAAATTGTGCTATTGATCTATTTAGTGCAGCTCCGCCGGCAATGGCATACCGAAGTTTCCCACCTAATCTTTGTTTAATTTTCTTTGCAACCAGATGATCTAACACTGGCCAAAAAAGCAAACTCCAATGCCATCCAGCAGTTTTAGTTTGAAACTGAAAGCGTCGCCAGCCAATTTTCTGTGCAACAGAAAATATTTTTTTCTTTATCAAAGATTCTTGTTGCAAAGACCCTTGTACTTTTGCATAAATCATTTCATAAATTCGCGGCACAGAAATAAATGCAGTGGGCCGGACAGCTTGAATATCATCCGCAAGTTGTTGCACAGAACGCGCAAATGATACTTTTGCGCAGGCCATCATAGGCAAGAAGCACCCGCCTGTTCGTTCCAACGTATGAGATAATGGCAAAAAAGATAAAAATACATCTTCAGGATAAAATTCTCCACACTGTAATGCTGCATAAGCATTGGTGAGAATATTTTTATGACTTAGCATCACACCTTTAGGCTTACCTGTTGTACCCGATGTATAAACAATAGTTGCAAGATCTTCACTAGCAAGATTTTTCACTGAGTACGAAGATGCGGTGTCTTGTGTATCTATCCATTTTTGCAAATCGATGAGTTGAGGAATTTTTTCATCCTCTGCAAGCATCTCAACACTTATCACACATTTTAAAGTTTCAGTTATGGACGGTATCCCTGATAATTCCCGCCATTGACGTTGGTTTTGCAACAACAGCACCTTCACACCGGCATCTTTAATGACATAGGCAACATTATTTGCTCGATCATTGGTATACAACGGCACCGTAACTAAGCCACAAGACATTGCCGCAATATCAAACATCACCCATTCAGGACAATTGCGTAGCATGATTGCAACACGATCACCCTTAACTAGTCCTTCTTGCTGTAGAGCATGTTGAATTTTTGCAACCTGCTCTGCAACGTCTTGCCAAGTAAGATCGCTCCAACCATGCGCGCCATCATGGAAACCATAGGCAATGGCTTGCGCAGAACGTAAAACCCGTTCCTGTAATAAACCGGGTAATGTATTTGCAATGTCTGGAGTTATGTAATCAGTATTCGCCATATATTAATATCACAAGCTTAATTGGCATTATTTACAACTATAATAGTCAACTATCCGGGCCATGAATATCAAATTACCCAATTATCATCACCCCTGTTATATTAAGTTGCTTAATCAAACCCTTAATTTATGGGGTTGAATTTACCACTTTTCATACCCATATTATTCTTTAACTATACTAATGTAATTCACCACAACGATATTAAAAGATGCCTGAAAATATAGCGGAAAAATCTGTTGAATTTGCTGTGCCTTTAAAAGGTATCCCGGAAACAGCTGTCATCCAATCTAATCTCCCTGTTTTTAGCGAGAAAGAAAGAAACGAAAAGATAGCTAACATTAAACGTTTATTGAAGCGTGAAAATGCTGTGTTGGTTGCCCACTATTATACAAATGAAGATTTACAGATAATCGCTGAAGAAACTGGAGGCGTAGTATCTGACTCATTAGAAATGGCGCGCTTTGGTAATGATCATCCTGCTACCACTTTAATTGTAGCCGGTGTGCGATTCATGGGCGAAACTGCAAAAATATTAAATCCTGAGAAACGTGTACTAATGCCAACCTTAGAAGCTACCTGCTCGCTTGATTTAGGTTGTCCAACAAAAGAATTTAATGAATTTTGTGATCAGTACCCTGACCACGAAGTTGTTGTTTACGCAAACACTAGCGCTGAAGTTAAAGCACGAGCAGATTGGGTTGTCACTTCTAGCATTGCTTTAAAAGTAGTTGCGCATTTAATGGACCAAGGTAAAAAAATATTATGGGCACCTGATAAACATCTTGGTCACTATATTGAAAGAGTAACCGGTGCCGACATGGTGCTCTGGCAAGGCGCATGCATTGTGCATGAAGAATTTAAAGCGCGCGGTCTTGGCGAACTAATTGAGAAGCACCCTGATGCTGCAATTTTAGTGCATCCAGAGTCCCCTGCAGCAGTGATTGATATTGCTGATGTCGTGGGTTCTACTACGGCTCTTATCAAAGCTGCAAAAGAGTTACCAAATAAAGAATTCATTGTGGCAACCGATAACCGAATTTTCTATAAGATGAAGCAGGAAGCTCCTGGGAAAATTTTTATCGAGGCACCCACTGCAGGCGAAGGCGCTACCTGCAAAAGCTGTGCACACTGCCCATGGATGGCCATGAACGGCCTGCATAACTTAGAGTCAGTTCTCGAATCAGGACTGAAGAAAGGCGAGAATGAGATCTTTGTAGAGGAAGAAATCCGCCTAAAAGCCTACCGTTCCACTAGTCGTATGCTGGAGTTTTTTGCCCACTAACGGGGTAAAAAATAAGATAAACAACCCTCTAAACTGCTAGACAATGGAGTTCGTCGCCCGTTCTGGCCTTTTGTGCACTAGTCCCTAAACTTTTCAGCAAAATTCACGCAATATCAGGCACTAACTGCTGATGGAAGCCTTCAGCTGACGGTTAATTCAGCCTGATAAATTATTAATGACTGCTCAAGCAACAATACAAGTTCAAAGCCCGCTTTCCCTGCAACAATTCATCAAACTGTTGCAGAAGCTACCGCCTGGGCGTATTGCTGAACTACCTATAGAAAGATTGCCTAACAACATTCCTGCTGATATCAGCGAAAAAATTCCCATGGCATCGAGAAGTGCTGTCGATGATTTAATCATGACTGCCAACTCGTTTCACCTTAAGCGTCGCATGCGCGATCAGGAGTCTTATGGTGCCAAAGTAGTTGCTGCATTAGATAAAGCGAAGATGGCTTCAGGATCAGCAAATTTGCGAGTATTCAAAAATAAGATACTTCTACTTGTTGAGATGTTGCAGTCTGCCCAACGTGGTACTAAAAAAGTTGGCAATGACACATTTGTGAAACACATAACATCTATTAATAGCCTATTAATAGATGTGCGAAGCGAAACTATTAGTTTGTTAGATAATCTAAATATTCTACAAAATACAAAACCTGCAAATGATGAGGATAAAGAAAGATTTGCTGCATCATTATCATCTCTGAAAAAAGAAACTACCTCAGTAGGAAAGATACTTTCTGAATATTACATTTTACGTTTAAAAGTATTAGCACGCGCAATACACCAGAAACGCAAGCTCATCGAAATTCGAGAAGAAACTACACAAATCAAACAACAAGAGCTTGACGACTTACAAGCTGATCTAAAAGAAGCACAGACTTTATGGAACCGAACCATGAAGCGCAAAAAGACAATCGATGAGACCAAAGAAACACAGCAACGCATTTATGATTTAGTTAACGAAATCAAAGCCAGTGAAATCGTCATTGCAGAAAGCGACCTAATTTTATGGCTAGATGCAATTGTTGAAGCTAGTTTGAATGAACATTCTAAGCAAAGAGTCACCAAGTCATTGCGACAAGCCAGAATTTCATTATTTTATTTATTAAATAAATTCTGCGCTTCACAAGAAGCTTCTGCTATTCAGATTGCAAAAAATCCATTTATCCAAGTGGACCCTGAAAAAGCCATTAAATTCGTATTAATGTCTGAGACATTCATTCTCAATTATTTTACAAAAAAGAAAAACACGGCAACAGCCTGGCTTAGTGGTGCAGCTGAAAACAAAATGGCTGAACTTGATCAGCTACAAAAAGACATTCTCACCGAACTAAGACGCGCAAGCAAAACCCTATTCAAACTTTAGTCTAATAAACACATGGACGACCGCCATGGATGGCGGAAGTGCTAGAAACGCAGGACGCAGTTTCTAGTGCGATGCTTCAAATTAAATTCTACGTTTTTAATAATGTTCGCTTTGGATCGTCAGCGATCATATTAATTAAAAAAATATTTAATCTGCAACGACATCCCTGCTGCCACTCTTATTCGCTCGCCCCTGGATTTTCCTCTGAAAGATTTAATGTTTGTATTTTTTCTTCGTTAGATCCAGCCCCTTGATCTGTGGCAGAGTTAGTGGCTTGCTCACTTTTCTCTTCCAACATCGCTTTTTCTTCAAGTTGTTTTTGATGTTCAGTCGAGATATATAGCAATGTTCCCGTCGCAACCGCTGCAATGACTATGGCAATGATTTGTGCTATTACCCATGCTCTTAACCTAAACCAATGCACAATCCAATAAAGTATCCAGCTAAAAAACACATACACCAACATAGCAAACCAATAGGTTGCGACACTGACAGAGTTTATTGCATCGTAACTATTATCTTCCAAACGCACATAAAGCCACCAACCAATAGCAAAAAGTATTAGTGTGACAACAATATGAATGATTAATCGAGCAGACATATTATGTTTATAGAATTTTTTAGTAGATTATATCGGTAAATTATTTTTTGACGGCATTTGTAGATAGTACCCTTGCTCGTCCAAGCTCTGCATAACTTGATTCGCATCAGCAACTGCAAGTTTTCGATCTTTAGTAAGCTCAAATTCAAAAGTGAATTCTGGCTGTCCAAAAAGTAATAATAATTGTTCAGGTATTCGCTGAAAATTATCTTTTTCACTTATATAGAGGTAACTTTCCTCTTTTCTAATACTTTTATATACAAAGCATTTCATGGTTAACAGTAAAATTATATAAGTTAATAAGAAACAGCGATAAATTAAATATAACTACAAATTTTTACTATTCTTCTCCGCCACTTTCAACAACCGGAGGAGTCACAATCTTTTTAGGCTTAGTTAATCGAACTACTGATTGAATTTTATCTAATGTATATTCATATGACACAGTTCCGCCACCAGCTTGTTGTTCGATTGAGATGGAGTCTTCGGTTGTCCTAACCAAGGTTCCCACATGCTTAACACCATCACTAAGCGTAATTTCAATATTAGCCCCAACAGAAGAACTGATATTTTCTATTGGAATGTTGACTGCACGAGATTTAGCAGCGCCAACATTTTTAACTGTTTTATCTCCTTCCGGTGCTAATGGCTCAATATCTTTTGAGGTATAGCGATCCTTATCTGTGCTTAATACCGGATCATAATTTTCTTCATCTTCGTCTTCTAATTGAACTTTTGCAGCCTCTTCTTCATTTGGTAAAGGCTCATCTTTTGGTTCCGCAGTAGGCAAACTGCTTACAATTTCATTATCACTTATACCTGGAATTCCTACTAAACCACCACCATAGACACCCACACCAACCATCACCAGCCCAACTAAAGCCATCGCAAATCCATTACGAGCCTGACTCTTATTCCACTTAACAAAACTATAAATCGGTACAAATAGAGGTGGAAATATCAGCACTAAGAAGCCCCATAAGAAACTTTCATTAAATGCATCCAGCAACACCATAATCATGCCAACCAAAACCAAAAGCAGTGCAAGAATTAATATAATCTGAGCTAGCATTTTTGTATCCCTAAAGTATTTTAATTTAAATAGCTATTTTCATTTAAAGTGGCTTCTAGAGCATTCATCACAAGATCTTTATTCTGTCCTGATATGTGATTATGTGACAGCCTATCCAACCAAACCTGGCGCATTCTACCAGTATCTATGTGTAAATAAGATAATATTTCTGCAATGGTGTCTCCAGGCTCTTCGTCACAAATCTGATAAGACCCATCCGAGTTTAATATGATATCCACCGTACAGGTATCTCCAAACAAATTATGCATATCACCAAGAATTTCTTGATATGCACCGACCAAAAAAATACCTAGTACATAATCTTTCGATTGCTCAAAATCATGCAAAGAAAGATAGGATTGAATCGAATCGGCTTCTACATAATCATCAATTCTTCCATCAGAATCACAGGTCAGGTCATAAATCCTTGCCTTGATGGCTGGAAACTTATCAAGCCGGTGTAACGGCATGATAGGAAATATTTGTTTAAGCCCCCAAACATCTGGTGTCGACTGAAATAATGAAAAATTACAAAAATATTTAGCTATAAATTTTTCTATAAGATTATTTTGTTCATCTTCCGGCAAATTAGCATTAATACTTAGTATTTTCCAATAGGCATAATTACCTAGCTTCTCTGCAATTGCTTTTTCAGCCAAAGAAACATACCCAGTTGAAAAACCCTCGGTTATTTTATCCATCAGGATTTCTAATTTCTTATAGCTTTGCGATGCACTTGATGATAAATCTTCGTTGGCAGACTCAATATCATTTATATGTTTAATAAGAGAATTAAGTTCTGGACTAAGATAGTGTTCACTTAATATGTCTTTGCATTCATTTTTCATGCCTATAGAAGGACACTCAGAATCGATCACATTCGTGAGCAGTACTGCATGGTGTGCAGTCATTGCACGCCCATTCTCACTAAAAACAGTTGGCTCAATTAAAGAATGTTTTTCACAATATGTGTGCACTACACTAATTACCATATTGGCATAGTCATTGACCGAATAATCCATAGAGAAGTATGTATCAGCCTTAGCCCCTTCGTAATCCACCGCTAAACCGCCGCCAATATTGAGTTGCTTAAATTCCACTCCATGTTGCGCTAACTGAGTAAAAAAATGCATTCCTTCCTGCACACCTAATCGCATATCTTGTAAACATGGGATTTGCGAACCCATATGGAAATGCAACATTTTCATGCAAGCTAAAATATCATGATCTTGCATTTTCTCGACCAAACTAAGCACTTCATTTGCTGTAAGACCAAACTTAGAATGTTCGCCACCAGTGTTTTGCCAATTACCTTTTGCGATAGAAGTTAACCGTACACGCATACCTAGTTTTGGCTGTACATCTAGCTCAGTACTTTGTTTTAAAACATATTCGAACTCTGTGAGACTTTCTATAACGATGAAAACTTCATGACCTAGCATACATCCCATCAATGCTAACCGTATGTAAGTTTCGTCTTTATAACCATTACATATTATCGTTTGTGCCCTTTCAAAACTCCCCAGACATGCGATAAGCTCTGCTTTACTACCCACCTCAAATGCTATTGGCCAATCCTGTTGCTCTTGAAAATGTTGAATGACTGACGCTTGTTGATTGACTTTAATTGGGTAAGCAGCAATATATTTACCAGCATAATGTTCAACTTCTATGGCTTGTTTAAATGCGCTAGATAGATCACCCAATGTTTTTTGCAGAATTTGCGGAAAACGCACTAACACTGGTAATGCTATGCCTTTTTCTCTAAGAGTTTTGCTGAGCTTATATAGGTCCACCTGCCCTTTGCCGGCCTTAACTGCGACATTGCCATGCGTATTAATATCAAAATGTTTCAATGCCCAACGATCCATTCGATAATGACGTTTAGCAATTTCAACATTCCAAACTTTTCGGCTATCCATAAGAGCAGGCTTTTTTATATCTTTTTAATTACAGTAAACTAACCGCTCATTAATGCAACCAAGAATGTCACAAAGGCAAATTATGATAAATAGCAACTGGTTTACCGAAGAGTGTGCGGAAATTGGTACAGCATTTTCACTAGAAACTGAAGAGAAACTGTATGAAGAACAAACTATATATCAAAAGATAGAAATTTATTCGACTAAAAACTTTGGCAAGCTAATGACAATTGATGGCTTTGTTATGTTAACGGAACGCGATAATTTCATATATCATGAAATGCTTACTCACCCAGCGTTATTTAGTCATCCTCAACCTCACAATGTATTAATCGTAGGTGGCGGTGATTGCGGCACACTTCGAGAAGTCACAAAACACGATTGTGTAAAAAAAATCACTCAAGTAGAAATTGACCAGCGTGTTACCGAACTTTCATACGAACATTTTCCTGATCTATGTGAGAACAATGATGATGCACGCGTTGAACTAGTGTTTAACGATGCAATTCAGTGGGTAAAAGATAATAAATCTGAATCTATTGATTTAATTATAGTCGATAGCACAGACCCTATCGGCCCTGCAGAAGGTTTATTCTCTACACCTTTTTATAAAGACTGTATGCGCATCCTTAAGCCAGATGGATTGGTCGTTCAGCAAAGCGAATCACCACTAGCACATTTAGAAAGCATCATTAAACCTATGCATCATTGCATGCACGAAGCTGGGTTTAGCGCCACTCAACTACTACACTTCCCCATGCCAACGTATCCAACCGGTTGGTGGACGGCCACTATTGCAAGTAAAAATAAAGTACTCAATTTTGCGCGCGAAGCTGAATCTAAGTCTCTAGGATTTGATACTGAATACTATAATCACGCAATACATCTAGCTTGTTTCGCAGCACCTCAGTTTGTGTTGAAACAACTAAGTTAGAACTTTTGTAGCTTACTCTTAATTTTGGAAGCTCTGATTTATTTCTAAGACGAGGCAAATAATATCGAAAGGCGCGGAATGCATTCGCAATACATGAGCACTTTGAGATCATTATTTAACGAAGTATTGGAGTGAATCAGAGCTTCCAAGTATCTATTTCGTTACAAACTCTGGATAAGCTTCCATTCCACATTCTGAAATGTCTGCACCTTCCATTTCTTCTTCTTCTGAAATACGAATGCCAATAACCATCTTCAAAACACCCCAGACAATTAAGCTGCTTACAAATACCCAAACAAAGATCGTTACGGCACCAAAAAGCTGGCCAGAGAATGACGACGCGTCGTTGGTTAGAGGCACTAACAATAAACCTAATAATCCAACTACACCGTGCACTGAAATTGCACCTACAGGATCATCAATTTTCAATTTCTCAAACATTACGATACTTAAAACTACAAGAATACCACCCAAACCACCAAATAAGCTGGCTTGCAAAGCAGTCGGCGTTGACGGTTCTGCAGTGATTGCAACCAACCCTGCTAACGCCCCATTTAATGCCATGGTTAAATCGGCCTTCCCAAACCATAGACGCGCTAAAATTAATGCAGCAATCAAACCACCAGCCGCCGCCGCATTNNATGAATGTGCCCAGCGTTGCCAATGGTAAATTAGCGCCTGGTATAGCGTTAACTTTTCCATTACTTGTGTATTTACCTTTACGCGCACCCAGCAATAAAACACCAGCTAACGCTGCACTTGCTCCAGCCATGTGCACAATACCTGAGCCTGCAAAATCAGAAAATCCAAG
>JBOEHC010000020.1:0-12527 GCA_050633765.1 Gammaproteobacteria bacterium | reverse complement strand
ACTGAAGTTGAAATGAAAGAGAAAAAAGCCCGTGTTGAAGACGCACTGCATGCAACTCGTGCAGCCGTTGAAGAGGGTGTAGTTCCTGGTGGCGGTGTTGCGCTATTACGTGCTCGTAAAGCACTTGATGGTTTGAAAGGCGACAACCATGAGCAAGATCTAGGCATTGGCATCGCGCGACGTGCAATGGAAGAGCCGTTACGTCAAATCGTTACTAATGCAGGTGAAGAAGCTTCGGTAATTCTTGCAAAAGTTGACGACAGTAAAGGTAACAATGGTTACAACGCTGCAACGGGCGAGTTTGGCGACATGATTAAGATGGGTATTCTTGATCCAACAAAAGTGTCTCGTACTGCGTTGCAAAATGCTGCTTCAATTGCAGGTTTAATGATTACTACTCAAGCAATGGTTGCAGATGCGCCAGCGCCAGAAGAGCATGATCACGGTCCAGCGATGGAAGACATGGCGGGCATGGGCGGCATGGGTGGAATGGGCGGTATGCCTGGAATGATGTAATCATTCACTCTATCTGTGTAAGAAGATTAAGGCCTCGCATTGCGAGGCCTTTTTTGTTGAGGTTAGCTATTCAGATAAAATTAAATGTGAGTGTTTATTAGGAGAGAGTTATGCGGGAATTTGTTAGCGATATTGCATTTACAGATGCAGTTAAAAGAGTACAAGAAGAAAAAGGTTCACGCTCGATCTATGCGAATGTAGAGCAAAGAGGTAGTTGGGAATATACCGTTACCCATCATCTCAGAGATTTTTTAGCAGAGCGCGATTCCTTTTACATGTCCTCCGTAAATAGTGAAGGTTACCCTTATATTCAGCATCGTGGTGGACCAAAAGGCTTTTTAAAAGTTATCGATAATCGTACATTAGGGTTTGCAGATTTTTCGGGGAATAGGCAGTACATCTCATACGGCAATCTGCAAGAGAATAACAAAGTATGTTTATTTTTTATGGATTATCCAAATCGCGCGCGCATTAAACTTTGGGGAACAGCAGAGATTAACGAAGATGATGCTGGGTTAATTGAAAAGCTATCCGTAGTGGATTACAAAGCACAAGTAGAGCGCGCTTACATAGTTCATATTGAAGCTTGGGATAGAAACTGCCCGCAACACATCGTGCCGCGATATACTAAGCAAGAAATTGACGACCTAGAACTTTGTCCAAGTTGCGAACCAAGTGATGAGTGAGAACAAGGATGTGCGAATATAAGTAGCAGCATGGATGTTACAACATAAAATTCTCATCATGCACATATGAGTTACGCATCACTTAATAGTACAAAGTTTCTTAGGCGCGGCTATTACCCGTTTATTATCTTCACTACATGTAGTGTCGTTTTACTTCTTCAGCATTTTCTTTCTGCGAGCGGTGTTGCGGGAAATTTTATATCTGGTCTTCCGTATTTCATTAATTTAAATACAAGTTTTGCATACGTTTTAGGTTGGGGAATTTTTACTATATTTATCTATGCTTGCATACCATTAGTGATTATTTATGCACTTAAGGAAACGCCAAAACAATACGGCTTCTCATTCAACAAAAATGGAAAGCTAATTTTTTTAATAGCGCCCCTATTAATTTTGCCGATTACTTTTATTTTCTCAAAATCACAAGATTTTCAGAATACTTATCCATATTTAATTAATCCTAATTCATTGAGTGAGTTTATATGTTGGGAGCTAATATACTTGGCTCAGTTCGCTGCGTTAGAATTCTTTTTTAGAGGATTTATGCTTCATGCATTTCTCAGACTAACAAATGTGTTGGCAGCTATGCTTTTAACCTCTATTCCATATATGTTAATTCACCTTGTTAAACCAACTCCTGAAACGATTTCTTCATTTTTTGGAAGTATGTTTTTGTGTTGGATTGCTATTAAATTTAGGTCTATTGCTATAGGTATTTATTTACATATCTTGTTAGCGGCTAGCATGGATTTTTTTGTTCTTTTCAATAAAGGCTGGTTTAATGAAATATTCATATAACCGATCACCCAGCTCGGATGTTTGCTACGCTGGTGTGTGTTAGTTCAATGGTTATGTATAATTTTAATAAAGTGGGCATGTTTGATATTTTAAGAACCTATGAGAATAGATCCTGCTAGTCATTTAGTCGTTGGAGTGCATTATGCACCTTCTCCTAATTATGATGAGCGTCCAGATAGTGTGCCGCTTTCTTTAATAGTGGTTCATAACATTAGTTTGCCGCCGAATGAGTTTGGTGGTCCTTACATAGAGCAATTATTCATGAACCGGCTTAGTCCAGATGATCATCCATACTTTGCGGAAATTGCAGATAAAAAAGTCTCCGCACATATCTTAATTCGTCGTAATGGCGAGGTGGTGCAGTTTGTGCCTTTTAGTAAACGTGCATGGCATGCCGGTCAGTCAGAATATAAAGGTTGTGAAAATTGTAATGATTTTGCGATTGGTATTGAACTTGAAGGTGCCGATGAAACCCCTTATGAAGAAGTCCAATATTCAGTATTAGCCACACTAATAGATTCTCTTCGTATAGCTTATCCGTCCCTAAGTAAAGAACATATTGTCGGTCATTCTGATATTGCACCTGGGAGAAAGACGGATCCAGGGCTCGCATTCAACTGGCAGAACCTGCGCGCACTGTTGGCCTAAGATTTTCTAATGGCATTCCAATGGAAAAAATTTCGGGATCAATTGGACTAAGAGAATCTAAAAGTATCTAACAAGCACAGTCCAAAAACTTTTTGGTCTAAGACTTCTCTTTACTTGGTATTTTTTCAGGCACTAATTGCCAAGTTTTTTCTATGTAGCCCTCTATTGGTTTAAAATTCACTTTGTAATTCATTTTTTTGCTAGCTTCAATCCAGTAGCCAAGATACAGATAAGGGAGTTTTAATTCTTTTGTCAGTTGAATGAGTTGCAGGATGGCTAAGTTGCCTAACCCACGTTTTTCATATTCACTATCATAAAAAGTATATACCGCAGATAAACCTTGAGGCAGTACATCTAACACGGCAACAGAGATTAATTTCTCGTTAAGGCGAAATTCGAGTAAGTAAGTTTCTGACCAGGTGCCAAGAATGAATTCTTCGTAATCATTCTGTGTAGATTGGCCCATAGGGCCATCACTGTGACGATTTTTGAGGTATCTTGTATATAAATCGAAATGCTCTTGTTGGAAGATATTTTGTACTTTACGTAGTTCAAGATCTTGATTGAGTTTTAGTACACGCTTCTGGGATCGATTTGGTTTGAATTCATCTACGCACACACGTGTGGGCACACAAGCATTGCAGTCTGGGCATTGTGGGCGGTAAAGATGGCTACCATTTCTACGAAAACCATAATCAATTAACCAGCTATAGGTTTCGGTAGAGATTTCTTTGTTTGGGTCAGCAAAAATGTTGACACTATAGTGGTAGGGTAAATAACCACATGGATGAATGGGTGTTTGATAAAAATCCATACTAAACAATGATAGCCGTTATACTTACTTCCAGTATATTACAGCCAAAAATTTCAAAGAGAATAACAAGAATTGTCTATGTACAAGCAATTGCACAACACCTTAACTGCAATGAGCCAAGAGCAGCAGCTAGGTCTTTTAGTTGGCGGTAGTATTGGTATAGAAAAAGAATGTTTGCGTGTCGATAAAAATGGAACACTATCGCAGCGTCCTCACCCTGCTTCGTTGGGTTCTGCATTAACCAATTCTTATATAACCACAGATTTTTCTGAAGCATTGTTAGAACTTATTACACCTCCTGAAAAGGGAGTGTCTGCAGCGATAGAATATTTGCAAAAAATACATCAATTTGTCTATTCGCAACTTGAAGATGAATCGCTTTGGAATGCCAGTATGCCCTGTATTGTTGCAGGCGAAGATGGAATTCCAATTGCACAATACGGTAATTCAAATTCAGGCATGATGAAGACGGTGTATCGTCGTGGTTTGGGCCACCGTTATGGAAAAATGATGCAAGCCATTGCAGGTGTACATTTTAATTATTCAATACAAGAAAGTTTTTGGCCTTACTATCGTCAGCTTCTTAGACAAGATGACATCACACTTCAAGACTTTGTTTCGGATCAATACTTTGGTTTGATCCGTAATTTAAAGCGCTATGGTTGGTTGGTGTTTTATTTGTTTGGTGCATCGCCAGCAATATGCAAATCGTTTTTAAGTGGCCAAGCTAATAAACTTGAAAAATATGACAGTAATACTTTTTACTTGCCCTATGCAACAACATTACGTATGGGCGATATTGGTTATACCAATAAAAAAGAGAATGAAACTGGTGTCCAAGCCTGTTACGACAGTTTAACTTCTTACATTAATTGCTTAACTAAGGCGATCGAAACACCTTGTCCTGAATATAAAAAAATTGGCGTTAAGGTAGATGGCGAATACCGCCAATTGAATGCCAATATTCTGCAAATTGAAAATGAGTACTACAGTACTATTCGGCCAAAACAACCTTTAGTTAAAAATGAAAAACCTGTACATGCACTAGGCCAACGAGGTGTGCAGTATATTGAACTTAGGTCTTTAGATTTAAACTTATATGACCCATTAGGTGTGAGTGAAACTCAACTTTATTTTTTGGAAGCTTTCATGCTGTTTTGTTTATTGGATGAAAGTCCGTTAATCGATGTAGATGAACGCAAGGCGATGGATGATAACGAAAGCAAGGTTGCCCATCAGGGTCGAGATCCAGCGCTAAGGCTATCACGTAAAGTCGGGTCTGATTCGTTGCAAGTTTGGGGAAGAGAGCTATTAATTGAGATGCAGTCTATATGTTCAATTTTAGATGAACAAAATGGCACCTCAAATTACACGCAAGCGTTGCAAGACCAGCAAGCTGCAATAGATGATTCCAGTCTGACTCCATCAGCGAGAATATTGCAGGATATGCATAATAATCAGGAATGTTTTTTTGAATTTGCTAACCGAATATCAATACAACATGAAAAACAACTACGCAACAATACGTTAAGTGAAAAAGACATGAGTTTCTTTAAAAACCACGTACGACAGTCGGTCGAAAAACAAAGACAAATTGAGCAATCTGACACACAATCATTTGATCAATTCCTACACAATTACTTTTCAAATTCAGTATCTGAACAGGAAGTGATGGTATGAAGAGAGTTGGAATCATTACACTAGCCTTACTAACTATTATCTTTAGTGGTACCGCTAGCGCAGAAATATTCAAATGGGTCGACGCAAATGGCAAAGTTCATTACAGCGATCGTAAAGTTAGTTCGCAGGCTAAAGTTGTAAATGTAAAAACAGGTGCTGAATCACAAAGTCATGCAGGACAAAGTGTTGAAGAACGCTTAATGCAGCAACAAAAATATGTAAACTTCTTAGAGTCTGAGCGCGTAGAACGTCAAGAAAAACGTATAGAAGCTAAGCAAGAAGAAGATAAAAAACGCAAGTTATGCGCTGCAATGCAAGACAAGCTTAAAAGTTATAGCCAAGGGAATTATCGTTGGTATGAGTTGGATGAAAAATCTGGCGAAAGAATTTACCAAACTGATGATCAAATAAGTGCTAAAAAACAAGCATTAGAAACTGAAATAGAATCCAACTGCAGCTAAGTCACTAACAGCTGGATTTCCTTAAGCTAAATGTTGGCTTTTCTAGTTTTCAATCGTTATCTGTTCCGCGCAGGTGGATGTGGAGCATACCCCACTTCATAATCATCTTTTGGCCAAAAGCGATTTTTCTTTTCAGGTATGTGGTGATAGCCACAATCAATAATATGTTTATGGCATAAGGTTTCACGCCATTCATATTTGTAGAAATTTTTCGTTAATGCTGTGCGCTTGGCATTGAAGTGAACGCGACGAACATGGGAGACAGCATGCTCGCCGAAACCAGTACCTGCTTCTTGCTCGGAAGATTCTATTGCTGCGGAATCGTTTGCGGCAGCCTGTGGTTTATTCATGCTACGCTTTTTTTCTTTTCTACTGAATAGTGGTAGTTTCTCTTCAAATACTGCTACTGCAATGACACCTGTAGCTGAATCATCAGCAAATGCATGTGCGTAAGAATTTTCTGATTCAGTGAAATAGAATCGGTGAATGTCACTACTGCTAGTACGCCACCCTGAGTAAGTTTGTGTTTCAAAAGGTTCTAAAATATACATGTGCTCATTGTGTTTAAGTATAGATTTTTTACCTGAAATAATATTTCTCCCATCTACGGCTATTACGAGTCCTAAGCGTTGCTTAGAATGGTTGCGTATCTTTATGGAATAATTTTCGCCATTGATCGCTTCAACATATGCGCGATATTCCTTTTTCATATATTGTTGAGCAACCGGATAAATAGAAAAGTTATTGCCATTATCCGAGCTAATTTCAATTTCTACTGGATGAATTGGCAGGCGATTATTTTGTTCAAATTTGCTCGATGCCAGACAAGGAGCTGTTAAACTAAGTGCTAACGATATCCATAACCATCCAAATTTCAAAAATTGCCCGTTGGTATAGAATCTACTCATCATATTGAATTCCTTTAAAATATACGTTTACAGTTGATTGTTAAGTCTATAAACGTAATAAGTATTCAATTGGGTTAATTGGGAAAGGAATTATTTTTGCAGGCTGCTAAAAACACCCCAGTAATTAAGGATTTAGTACTCATTGGTGGTGGGCACAGCCATGTGGCAGTACTGAAAAAATTTGCTATGAACCCATTGTCGGGTTTGCAGATAACATTGATTACTCGCGATGTGCATACTCCATATTCTGGGATGTTGCCTGGTTATATTGCTGGGCACTATAGCTATGATGAAAGTCATATCGATTTGCGGCCTTTGGCAAAATTTTGTGGTGCGCGTTTAATTCACGCATCGGCAACATTTTTAGAGCTAGACAAACAACAAGTCATATGTGGAGATCGGCCTGCTTTTAACTATGATGTTCTTTCAATTAATACTGGGTCAACTCCATCTCATATAGAAGTTCCAGGTTCTAAACAATATGCATTGGCGGTAAAGCCTATTAACCAGTTTTTAAATGGTTGGGATGAGTTAATGCAAAATGTGCTTGCGCGACAAGGTGAATTTAAAGTAGCTGTAGTAGGTGCTGGTGCAGGTGGGGTAGAGGTTGCCTTGGCTACACAATTTCATTTACAGCAGCTATTAAAAGAACATTCTTTTACGAGTGAAAACCTTCGTTTTGATTTAATTTCTGGTAATGGTCCGGTTTTACCTTCGCACAATGCTTCGGTACAGCACAGGTTTGCGCGTGTGTTATCTGAACGTGAAATTACTGTGCATAAAGGCCGCAAGGCTAAACGCGTCAATGAAAATACTATTGAAATGGATAATGGTCAGAGCGTCCAAGCAGATGCCATTATTTGGGCAACCCATGCTTCGGCGCCTGCTTGGTATAAAGAATCAGGTTTAGCGGTTGATGAGGGAGGATTTATAGAAATAGACGATTCCTTGCAATCTGTTTCACATATGAATGTTTTTGCTGCTGGAGACATAGCATCGGTTACCAACTACCCGCGACCAAAATCAGGTGTTTTTGCAGTGCGACAAGGCCCACCTTTGTATAAAAATATTAGACGCACATTAACGAATAAAGCACTAAAAAGACATGTTCCACAAATAAGTTTTTTAAGTTTAATTAGTACCGGTGATAAATATGCTATTGGTTCACGAGGTGCCTTTGCATTTGAAGGAGCTTGGATTTGGAAGCTTAAGGATTATATCGATCGTGAATTTATGCGTAAATATAATCAACTACCCGAGATGGAGCAGGTTGAAGATCCTATAAAAAGTGAATTAGCAAGCGCTGATACATTAAAAGAAATATCTGCTATTGCTATGCGTTGTGGAGGCTGTGGTGCAAAAGTGGGCAGTAGTGTTTTGAGTAGAGTGGTTAACCAGTTAACGACAGTGAAACGTGATGATGTAATCCTCGGCTTAGATGCACCGGATGATGCCGCAGCACTTGAGGTACCAGCCGGAAAAGTGCAGGTGCAATCCGTAGATTATTTTCGTGCTTTTATTGATGATCCCTATGTGTTTGGCCAGATTGCTGCCAATCATAGTTTAGGAGATATATTTGCTATGGGTGCCGAAGCCCAAGCTGCCATGGCCATTGCTACTGTTCCATATGGAAAAGAAAAAGTGGTTGAGCAGCAATTACATCAAATGATGGATGGCGCATTACAGGTATTGAACCTTCACAATGCAGCATTAGTTGGTGGACATTCTAGCGAAGGAGCTGAACTTTCTTTTGGATTAAGTGTTACCGGTTTAATAGAAAAACAAAAATTACTTGCTAAGGGTGGTATGCAAATTGGTGATGTAATTATTATTACTAAACCAGTAGGCACAGGAACATTATTTGCTGCTGATATGCGTGGCAAATCGAAAGGACGTTGGATTACCAATGCTATTGATTCAATGATTCAATCGAATCATACCGCTGCACAATGTTTATATAAATATGACGTTCACGCCTGTACAGATGTAACGGGTTTTGGAGTGCTAGGTCATCTGGTAGAAATGGTGCGCGCTGGGCAAGTTGATATTAGGGTTGATCTCAATAATCTACCTGTTCTCGAAGGTGCACTAGAAACCATGCAGCTAGGAATATTTAGTTCTTTGCAGCCTTCAAATGTTCGGTTGCGACGAGCGATCAAAAATCAAGAAGCAGCGGCTAAGCACGAACTTTACCCAATGTTGTTTGATCCACAGACTGCTGGTGGGTTATTAGCAACAATTCCTCAACAACATGCGAATGCTTGTGTTGCTGAATTACAGAATCTAGGTTATCCGCATACGTGTGTAATAGGGAAAGTTGAAAAGCAGTCTGAATCTATTGATTCTATTTTTATTGAAGCAAGTTAGCATTTGAAATTAAAACTATTATGCAGTGTCTAGTCTCATCGAATATATTGGATTAATACCCGCTGCAGGCAATGCAACGAGACTGAAAAATTTCTTGACTGGTAGTAAAGAAGTTTATCCATTTACTATTCGCAATAATGAAGGAGTAGAGGTCCATCACCCTGTATGCAAATGTTTGTTGGACTCTTTTAGTGAAACAGGCATTGGTAAAGTTTATATAATATTGAGGGAGGGTAAAGAAGATATACCCGCAAAACTTGGTGATGGGCATGAGTATGGTGTTGATATACATTATCTTTATTCTAAACCTACAATCGGTCCTCCTTTTACATTAGATCAGGCTTACGAACATATCAAAAATAATTATGTAGCATTAGGGTTTCCAGATATTCTTTTTAAACCTCGTAATGCCATCAAAGCCTTAATTGATAAGCAGCATGCATCTAACGCAGATGTTGTATTGGCTTTGTTTCCTGCTCCTAATCCTCAAAAAATGGATATGATCAAATTTGATGATTCAGGTAAAATTAAAGCTATAGACATTAAGCCCTTACAGACGTCACTGGTATATACATGGGTGTTAGCGATTTGGAATCCTATTTTTAGCAAGTTTATGCATGAATGTTTGCAAAATTTATTAAATGAATATGAGCTTAAGCAACGTAGCGAATGCCATGTTGGAACAGTATTTCAGATTGCATTAAATGAAGGAATAACGTTTGATTACGTAATTATTGATAAGGGCGAGGTGATCGATATGGGGACGCCTGAAGATTTGTTATATATTAATCAACAACCGCATGAGTGGTTTAAATAATTAACCCTAAAAAGCTAGGATAATTGCCATTAAATATCTTTGGTGTGTACTATTTTTCGCGGTTTTTGTTTGGTCAGCTATAAATCCAAAAGACCTGCTAACTTGGTTTTTAGAAGTGCTGCCCGCCCTGATAGGTATAGTAGTGTTGGCATTAACCTATAAGAGTTTTCGATTAACTTCTTTGTTGTATGTACTAATTCTATTTCACTCGATTGTGTTGATGGTGGGTGGTCACTACACCTATGCAGAAGTACCGTTGTTTGATTATTTTAAAGAATGGTTTGGTTTCGAGAGAAATAACTACGACAAGCTTGGGCATTTAGCGCAAGGTTTTGTGCCAGCATTAATCGCAAGAGAAATAATTATTCGTAAAAATATAATCCCAAGTGTGTTTTGGCAATTCTTTTTTATTGTGTGTTTTTGTCTTGCATTTAGTGCTTTTTATGAACTTATAGAATGGTGGGCTGCAATTGCAGTAGGCGAAGATGCGGAAGCATTTCTTGGTACACAGGGGTATGAGTGGGATACGCAATCAGATATGGGTTTGGCATTGTTGGGTGCTATTATTGCGTTGCTCACTCTAAGTAAATTACACGATGATCAAATAAAACGTTTAAATTATTAGAAATTAAATCTTCATCCTGCAATAAAGAAAGCCCGCATATTTTTGTGTGAGGCGGGCTTTCATTGTAGGCTTATTTTTGGAGTGTGATGTTTAATGCGTCGGACTTTGCGTATTGATGTTAATTTGCCTTGTTTAGTAAGGTTTTACTTTTCCAAGGCATTGATATTAAGTTACGCCAAGTCGATCTACATTACTTATTTGACAGCCTACTGTTTCAAACAAGCTATGAACATCTACAGCTAATACTCTACGAGTTGTTGTGCAGCAGTACAATTCAAACTTCATTATATTGCGAATCAATTGAATTGATATGAGATTAGTTAGTGTACATGTGCTAATTTTTTGACATTAAGATATACAATAAATTTATTTGAGTTTATTAAATAATTTTTTCAAGCTGCTTTTTTCTTTTTTGTAGGTGAATAAACTTGCTTTTGATTGACAAGCCTTTGTAAGTGTTGCTAAAAATAATTTATCCACTTCAGATTTCATAAGTAATTTACTTAATGATTGGGTGTCGCCACTTGGATAATAACCTGGATATGATTCGCCAAGCAGACCAATAGAACCATCAATGTCCGATGCGATGACAGGCAGGCCTGCAGTGCAGGCTTCAGAGATTACATTCGCACCGCCTTCCATTTTTGAGCTGAGTACCATTAAATCTGCATTGGTATATAGTTGATTTATCTTCCAATGCGGCACTTCCCCATACCATTTATAACGCAAATTAATTTGCATTTCTTTTTCTGCACGTTTTGCCCATATAGATGTGTGAGCTTTTCCATATTGCTTAATTCTAATGCGTGAGTGTTCTGGTAACTTGCGAACTGCATAGGCCGTTCGTAGTGGGTCTTTCTCTTCTCTTAAATGACCTATTACGCACACATCAAAATAACGTTTATTTTTAGTTGTTTTTCTTTTTATTAAATCTGCAGATTGATAAATAACATGGACTTTTTTTCGTGCTGACTTTGGGATAGCTAGATGGGCTAAGTTATGTAGTGTGATTAAAGCATCTGCCTGACTAATAGATCGTAGAGTCGGTTTAGAATGAGTGTGAATAAACCTATATAAGTCAGTGCCTGTGAGTGCAACGATAAGCGGTTTTTTAGGAAATTGTTGTTTGAAATAATTAATTGAAGTTGCGCTCCTCCAAGCGTGCAATGCAAGCATGATGTCATTCTTCTCAGAATCGTCTGATATATCCTCAGCGCTAGATTTTACAGTTACTTTGTAACCAAGTTCAGTCAATATGTTTTTCCAACGTATAGCCGTGACACGGTTTCCGGCACGTGAATGAGGTAGAGCGGGAGTGATCAGTAGTATTTTCATGCGTGTAAATATCATACCGCTATTGTATGGTTAGTGAATATATTCCAAGTATTTTTTTAAATTGTGAACTTTCAAACTGCCACTGTAGATAGTATTTCTGAAGCACTGCTAGATGTTCGATCTAGAACTCTGGCATTGGTTGAAGGGCTTAATGATGAAGAGCTAATGGGTAAGATTTTACCTACGGTCAATCCCTTGAGATGGGAAATTGCCCATGCTGCATATTTTCACGAAACATGGGTGTTGCGCCATCTTGGTGCGCAGGCAGCACTTGATGAAAATTCTGATGAACTGTTTGACTCCATTACTATCCAACATAAAGACCGTTGGCATTTACCTTTGCCTGAGATGGCAAGCATATTTGAATATATGAGTAACGTGCTAGAGCAAGAGCTACTGCTGCTTAGAAAAGTCGAGTTAGATAATTATGCGAAATATTTCTTTTTGTTAGCACTCTTTCATGAGGATATGCATAACGAAGCATTTATATGTACACGGCAAACCTTAGCTTATTCAAAACCTAGTTTTATAAAAAATACGAAATTAACCAAAGCGCAAAATGCATTAGTAGGAAATAATTATGAAGATATAAATATCCCCGGTGGAAATTTTATGCTGGGTGCCGAACGAACTGATGAATTTATTTTCGATAATGAGAAATGGGCACATAGTGTTAAGGTAGCACCATTTAAAATAGCCAAGTATGCAGTGAGTAATGAACAATATTTAGAATTTGTAGATGCAAATGGTTATTTAGAAAAAAAATATTGGCATAGCGATGCCTGGAAATGGAGAAGCGATAATAATCTTCAACAACCTATATATTGGAAAAAAGATTCGCCTGGGAAATGGTACGTAAGAGAGTTTGATCA
>JBOEHC010000019.1:522-5482 GCA_050633765.1 Gammaproteobacteria bacterium | reverse complement strand
TAAAGCTTTATTATTGACTTATTGTTTGCTTAGTTGGAACAATATTGTAGCAAATATCAAACCTAGAGATAATTTTAAATATTCTGATTATTCAAGGGTTTAACGATGTGAATCATATTGTTCATGCGTTAATACAATTAGGCATCCTATATATGTATAAATTTTCTATCATAATTCCTACGCTAAATGAACGCTCATACTTTGCAAATCAACAAGAAGTTATCGAGTCACTAATGAAACAAGGGCATGAGGTTATAGTTGTCGATGGCGACAGTCATGACGAGACATTTTCGTTAGCTAAAAAATTAGGTTGCAAATGCATTAGCACTAAAGCTTCACGTGGTTATCAACAACATATAGGTGCAAAATCGAGCAATAACGACATACTTATCTTTTTGCACGCTGATACCTTACTTTCATCTAACGCTATAAATCATATAAGTATATCGCTCGATAATTCTAATTCTGCTTGGGGAAGATTTAACGTTAGGTTTACAAATGATCACTTAATTTTTAAAGTTATCTCATGGTTTATGAACAAACGTAGTTGCATTACAGGCATTGTTACTGGTGATCACACATTGTTTGTTACGCGTGATTTATATTTCAAATGCGGAGGATTTTCAGATATAAGGCTCATGGAGGACATTGAATTTAGCAAGAGGTTAAAAAAATATTCAAAGCCAATATGTCTAACAGATTCTGTTACTACTTCCAGTCGCAAATGGGAACAACAAGGTGTTTTTAAAACAATTCTTACAATGTGGCTCTTGCGTCTACAATATTTCTTCGGTGTATCTGAAGAAAAATTAATCAAGCAGTATTACCCATAATGGAAAAAGAGAACATAATTATATGTTTCTGTAAACATCCTGAAGACGGTTTAGTAAAATCTCGATTAGCTAAAGACCTAGGTGCACAACGTGCAACTAAAATCTACACAACGCTTCTTCAAGAAACTTTGAATAACATGATTAGTTCTCGTTTTAAAATTATTTTATATTGTTACCCAGATACTCTGCATCCAGCTTTAGAGCATTATAGAGATAAGTACTCTCTAACATTAGAAAAACAGCATGATGGAAACTTGGGTATGAAAATGTATAAAGCAATCATGAATTATTTAAATGAGAATACTAATGTTGTATTAATAGGCTCAGATTGTTTAGAGATTGATGCCGCTTATATTCAAAAGGCTTTTGAAGAGCTGAATTCAGGGAATGACATTGTGCTTAGTCCTACAGAAGATGGTGGTTATGCATTAATTGGGATGAACAAAATAGATGTTTCGATATTCCAAAATATCGCTTGGAGTACCAATCAAGTTTTAAATCAGACCAAGGAAAAAGCTTCAAAATTAAATTGGAAGATAAGCTGTTTGCCTAAACTACGCGATTTAGATGTATTAGCAGATTACGAATATTTTTCTCATCATGAAGAATATAGTCATTTATTTTAACTGGCCATAGCCACTTGACCGAATTCGGAAACAGCTTTAACCGCTTCATCTACTACTTCTATCCCTGCATCCGTTGCATATATATGCTCGCTCAGATATCTTCGCCACGCTCGCGCTCCTGGTAAGCCATTAAATAATCCAAATATATGTTGCGCTAATATTTTTAAAGGAACTCCTTTATCTAATTCTTTCTGCATGTAGCTTTTATATTTATCTAATACCTCAAATCGCGACAAGGAGCTTGTAGTTGTATTAAAAATAAGTTCATCAATATCTGCTAAAAAATATGGATTATCATAAGCTTCACGCCCAACCATAACACCATCTAATTCTTTAATATGAGAGAGAAGTTCTCCTTTATCTTTTAGACCACCGTTTAAAATAAATGATAGTTCTGGGTAATCCTGTTTGAGACGATAGACATACTCATAATGTAAAGGTGGGATAGTTCTATTTTGCCTTGGGCTTAATCCTGATAGGTGTGCTTTGCGAGCATGCACAATAATCGTTTTGCATCCTGCAATAGCTATTTTTTCAACAAACTTAGACAAGAATTCATAACTATCTTGATTGTCCACACCAATTCTAGTTTTAACCGTAATTTCAACTTTTGATGTTGCTTGCTGCATTGCCTTAATACAGTTCGAGACAATATTAGGCTCCAGCATTAAGCAAGCTCCAAATTTACCTGCCTGCACACGGTCACTAGGGCAACCTACATTTATATTAACTTCATTAAACTTATACTCTTCTGCTAACTCTGCACATTTTGCCATTTCATTTGAGTTGCTTCCTCCAAGTTGCAAAGCAACTGGATTTTCATTTTCATGCAAGCTTAACCAACGATTGCGATCGCCATATTTGAGCGCACCAGTAGTAATCATTTCGGTGTACAAATAACAATGCACAGATAGAAGGCGCGCTAAAAAACGAAAGTGCTTATCTGTGCAATGCAACATAGGTGCTACACAAAATTTATGCGAATAATCCATACAGATAAATTATTTTGAATAGCGTTGTTGTAAAAATTCTATCACTGCTCGCAAGCCCATCGCTTCTCCACCTTTAGGTCGCCCTGCTCTAGCGCGAATGTTATATGCCATAACATCAAAATGAATCCATTTTGTCTCTATAGGAATAAATTCTTTTAGGTATAACGCGGCAGTAATGGCACCACCATAACCACTGGCCGCAGAATTGCAGATGTCCGCAATCGAGCTATCAAGCATATATCGATATGATTGATGTAATGGTAATTGCCATATTGGGTCATCTACTACATGAGAGGCTTGCATCAAATCTGCTGCTACTGAAATGTCATTTGCAAAGAATGCTGGTACTTCTGTGCCTAACGCCACTCTTGCAGCACCCGTTAAGGTAGCAAAATCAATCAATAAATCTGGATTATCTTCTGTAGCTCTTGTAATTGCATCACACAGAATTAGTCGACCTTCTGCATCTGTGTTATCGATTTCAATAGTTTTTCCACTTCTAGAAGTTAAAATATCACCAGGACGAAAAGCATTTTCTGAGATTGCATTTTCGACAGCAGGAATTAACACTTGCAAATGAACTGGCAGGTTTAATTTCATAATAGCTGAAGCAATACCAATTGCATGAGCTGCACCACCCATGTCTTTTTTCATTAATCTCATGCCTTGCGCACTTTTAATATCCAAACCACCACTGTCAAACGACACACCCTTCCCTATAAGGCTGACTGTAGGATGTCCAGGATCGCCCCAACTAAACTTGATTAATCGAGGTTTGTGAATACTTGCCCGCCCTACTGCATGAATAACAGGATAATTTTCAGTAAGTAATTCTTCGCCTATATACTCAGATATTTCAGATGCAAACTCATGAGTAACGTTTTTACATACTTCAGATATATGCTGTGGCATCATATCTGATGCTGGTGTGTTAACCATGTCTCGCACAATGGCAACCGCTTTAGTAAGTGCAGTTAGTTGATTAATATCTAGCGAATTTTCGATATGTAGCTGACATTGGCGTGGCTTAGTTTTTTTATACTTGTCGAATTGATATGCACCTAGTGCCCATCCAATATAGATTTGATCATTATTTTTCAACGATGAAACAATATGATATTTACCTGGTGGAAGCTTTTTGGGACACGCACCCAAACTCCAGATAATCCCTTCAGTATCGGCAATCACTAAAACCATTTCTAATGCGCCATTGGCATTTGGTATTGAGAGCACTTCGCATGGCTTGGGCTTGAATTGAGCGGTTTCAATCCAGTTATTTATATTTTCAGATTGCGTTTTTTTCCAATTCGAAAATTCTGACTTAAGTACGACATTAATAGGAATGCTGGTAGTATCTTGATCAGTATAAAAATATTTCATTAAATCTGTGCTAGACATTATTTTCCTTTTAGGCAATTACTTTTAGTTTATTGAAATACAAGCAAATAAATAAATTATATGATTGAAAATGCTTTAACAGTTTCTGGGCTACGCAAAGTCTATAAGAATAAGGTCATTGCCTTGGATAATATAGATCTCAATGTGAAGATGGGTGATTTCTTTGCATTATTAGGCCCAAATGGTGCTGGCAAATCCACTTTGATCGGTATTCTGACTTCTTTGATAAATAAATCTGCCGGCAAAGTGCACATCATGGGCTATGACATCGACACGCAGTTTTCCAATGCTAAAAGTCAAATTGGCTTAGTCCCTCAAGAATTTAATTTTAATAGCTTTGAGCCATTAATTGAAATTGTCAAAAGCCAAGCTGGTTATTATGGTCTAAATCGAAAAATAGCAATTGAAGCATCAGAAGACTGTCTAGATAAACTAGGTTTATGGGAGAAACGCAAGAGTACTCCACGCGAATTATCAGGAGGCATGAAAAGGAGACTAATGATCGCACGTGCTTTGGTGCACGATCCAAAGCTACTTATTTTAGATGAGCCTACTGCAGGTGTAGATATCGAGATTCGCCGCTCGATGTGGAAACTGTTAAATAAAATAAACGGCGAAGGGAAAACTATTATTTTAACTACACATTACTTAGAAGAAGCAGAAAACCTTTGTAAAAATATTGCAATAATTGATCATGGGAAGATTATTGTCGACGCAAGTATGCGTAACTTATTAGAGAAACTAAGCGAAGAAAGTTTCGTACTCTATTTGCAACATCCATTAACAACGCAACCCGAGCTTAACGAATATCAATTTGAAGTAATTGATGAAAAAACGCTAGAGATTACCTTAACCAATCGAAAAACTTTATATGAGTTATTTAGTACACTTAATAGTCAAGGCATTACTATATTAAGCATTAGAAATAAATCCAATCGACTTGAAGAATTATTTCTCAAGCTCACACACAACCAATCAACTTAACTATACATGTCATTTCTAGAACAACTCATCGCCCTACGCACAATTGTAGTTAAAGAGATTCGACGTTTCTTGAGAATCTGGATTCAGACTATTCTGCCCTCGGCAATTACTATGACATTATATTTTA
>JBOEHC010000019.1:0-515 GCA_050633765.1 Gammaproteobacteria bacterium | reverse complement strand
AATTCCTACGCGAATTCAGTATCGTCATTCTATAGCTCTAAATTTCAACGACATATTGAAGAGATGTTAGTTTCGCCGATACCTAACTATATTATTATTATTGGTTTCATGCTCGGAGGAATAACTAGAGGAGTAATTGTTGGAATTGCGGTTACTATAGTAGCGCTATTTTTTACCCACTTAGAAATTCACAATTTAGGTTTAGTATTTCTTACTGCTGTGCTTACGGCAGCATTATTTTCCGTAGCAGGCATCATNNAATGGAATCTTTGCAAATAGCTTTGATGATATTTCCATTATCCCCACCTTCGTGCTTACCCCCTTAACTTATCTAGGAGGTGTGTTTTTTAGTATTGGGATGCTTCCACCATTTTGGCAAGCCATATCGTTAGCCAACCCAATCTTATATATGGTGAATAGTTTTCGACTTGGGATATTAGGTATCAGCGATGTAAACATCGCTACAGCTATGACTGTAATTATAGGATTTTTTATTGCCTTGTTTCTAATATGCC
>JBOEHC010000018.1:0-20542 GCA_050633765.1 Gammaproteobacteria bacterium | reverse complement strand
GCAGAAAGAGATGCCTACTATTTAGACCACTAAACAACACTTCAATACGAATTGACTCTAGCAATGAAAATAGATTGGGTGAATTAAATATAAGTTACTAAGTTAGTGTTGAATTATACACTAGCTCTGAAAAAAGTGAGCCAGTTAAAGGTATACAAGATAAAAGGAAGACCAGAAAAGACTAAAAAAACCAGAAATGCTGCCAGCGAGACTCAATTAAGTCGCTATTCAACAAATTTCATTGGATCAATGCGTGCACCATCCTTAATGACTTCAAAATGCACATGTGGTCCTGTCGAACGCCCTGTACTGCCGAGCTTTGCAATAACCTGTCCACGCTTAATGGCCTCACCCACCTGGACGTGAACCATCTGGTTATGTCCATAACGCGTGACATAGCCATTACCGTGATCAATTTCTACTAAAAACCCATAAGCACCCTTTTCACTAGCATGTGTCACCAAACCACCAGCAACTGCTACGACATCATTTCCTGCTTTGCCTGCAAAATCGACGCCTCTGTGGGTCTCTGTTTTTCCAGTGAAAGGACTCGTACGCTTGCCAAAGTAAGATGAAATCCAACCATGAATGACAGGTCGACCTTGCGGGCGCGTTTCTTGCTCTAATTTTTCATCAATGAGCAAATCGTTAAGAACACGTAACTGATATTCTCGATTATCAATTTCAGTATTCAGCCTGGCAAGCACTGCATCAATTTCCATATCAACATGTGCTTCATCTTCTGAGGATATATTTGCACCACCCACACCTGGAATGGAATCAAAACTAAACTCTTCGGCATCCAAACCTGCCATATTGACTAACATGTTGCCTAATGCATCAATACGATTCACATGGGCTTGTAGCAATCCAACTTTAGTGGTCAACGCATCGACATGCGTTTCACTTTCACGCTTGGCAATACTTAAACGTTCTTTTTGTGCACTTACGTCTGCTTTCCATTCGTTTAAGATGGTTTTATGGCCTAACGAAATTCCCAGCACATAGCCTCCGCCCAGTAGCACCGCTGAAAGGGCTATTGCTCCTAAAAATACACTAATCTTATTAACACCATGCAAAGGATTAGGCTTTGTATAAATATGATTTGTTTGCGGGCGAGGGAAAATGATAATGTTCATCGTAAATTCTTTATACTTATTATAGTAAGTCCCTGTTCATTACTAGCTATCTTTAACATTAGTTACATCCATGTAAAAAACTGATGCAAAAATTTTCGTCATACATCAGCGCAGATCTACAAAAAAAAGCGCAACTGCTACATAGACTCACCCTGAGTATAAGAATGCAGTTACCCGAAGACCTAGCTAATCACTGTTGGGTGGCAGGGATCGATAATCGCACCCTTACTATCGTCACAGATGACCCTAATAGGGCGAGCATGATCCGATTTCAACAACGTGAAATATTGAAGCAGCTGAACCAAGAACTAAGTCTTACTGTAAAGGAATACTTGAATCAAATAAAGGTTAAAATATGTAACGTTATCAATGGTGTAAATCCTCCGACGAAAGCAGAGAATTTGTCTTCGGAAAGCGCCTATCACATCAAACAGTGCGCCAAAGATATCAAGGACTTAGAGTTGCAAAAAGCCATGCAACGTCTGGCTAAAAGAGGTCTAAAAAACAGTCAAGTTGATTAATTTTTGTTGCCAATTGGATGGCATTTGCCTGACCTTTAAGAGGACAAATTATGAACTTGCGCTGATGGGTCGACTATAGAAAATTGGTACACTTTCTTCATCATCTTCAAAGGTTACTTCTTCCCAGGCATCTGTCACAGAAACCAGTTTTCGAAGCAATTTATTATTTAAAGCATGACCTGATTTATAACCACTAAATGCGCCGATTAAACTATGACCCAGTAAATATAAATCACCAATAGCATCTAATATTTTATGTTTCACAAATTCATCTTCATAACGAAGGCCATCTTCATTTAGAATTCGATGATCATCTACCGCAATTGAGTTATCTAAACTGCCACCCAAAGCAAGATTTTGAGAACGCAGGGTTTCAAAGTCACGCATAAATCCAAATGTACGCGAACGTGAAACTTCTTTTACGAAAGAAGTAGTAGAAAAATCAAGCTCAGCTTTTTGTGGACCTGCTTTAAATACTGGATGATCAAAATCTATAGTGAAACCAACTTTAAATCCATCAAAGGGGTCAAAGCGCGCCCACTTATCATCTTCTTTTATTTCAACTGCTTTAGTAATGCGAATAAACTTCTTCGGTGCATTTTGTTCAACAATGCCAGCAGACTGAACCAAGAAAACAAAAGGACCAGCACTGCCATCCATAATTGGAACTTCAGGTGCACTGACATCTACATAAGCATTATCAATTCCAAGTCCGGCAATAGCAGATAGAAGATGCTCTACCGTTGAGATACGCACCTCTCCTGATACGAGAGTTGTCGATAGACTGGTATCTCCAACATTCTCTGGACTAGCTTTAATCTCAACCGGAGGATCAAGATCAATGCGCCGAAATACAATTCCAGTTTGCGCGGGAGCTGGCCTTAAGGTTAAGTAAACCTTTTTGCCCGTATGCAACCCCACACCAGTGGCACGTATTACGTTTTTTAATGTTCTTTGCTTAATCACGGATCGTGCATCCTATTCGATCACCGGTGGTAAATGGACACCTCTATATGTATATGCAGGTACCATCAATGTACTAGTACCTCCATTACAAACTCATGAAGACACCGCTTAAATTTCGCAACATTATTACATAATTCCTACACTTACGTCGCGAGCCCAATTACTAGAGGATTTGAGCTCTTGAACGTAATTTGGTTCCTTTGTTAACGTAATTTTTTATTAATCGGCCTATTAATCAGCCTGACGACGTAAGAATGCAGGAATATCTAAATAATCAAGATCGTAGTCCTCATCTTTCTCGCTCACCGATGCTTTAGCACGGTTCTCTGCGCGAATGGCAACAGGCGCCTCTGGCTCTTCCTCAAGCCCTGCAACTGCTGGGTCCTCAATTACTACTTTAGGTTGAGTTTCTACCAGCTTAACGGTAGGTCGAGCTGGCATAGCCATTTTCGGACTGCCGATACCAGTTGCAACCAGCGTTACGCGAAGGTCATCCGCCATAGACTCGTCGATTACAGTACCGACAACTACAGTCGCATCATCCGAAGCTAAGCCTTTAATATGATTACCGACTTCTTCAAATTCCCCAATTGAAAGGCTGCTACTTGCTGTTACATTGACAAGGATACCTTTCGCACCAGAAATATTTATATCCTCAAGTAATGGACTAGAGATCGCCGATTCAGCCGCTTCACGAGCACGCTCGGTACCCACCGACAAACCTGAACCCATCATTGCCATACCCATTTCTGACATTACCGTGCGCACATCTGCAAAGTCGACATTAATTAAACCAGGACAAGTGATTAATTCAGCAATACCTTGTACCGCACCATGCAGCACATCATTTGCAGATTTAAACGCTTCAAGCAAATTGGTATCTTTACCTAATACAGTTAATAACTTTTCATTTGGAATTGTTATTAATGAATCAACATGTTTGCTTAATTCTTCAATACCAGTGTCAGCAATTTGCATACGCTTACCACCTTCAAATGGAAACGGCTTAGTCACCACTGCAACGGTTAAGATACCTAATTCTTTTGCAACTTCTGCAACGACTGGTGCCGCACCTGTACCAGTACCACCACCCATACCAGCAGTGATAAACAACATATCCGCGCCGGCAATAACATCATGAATACGATCACGGTCTTCAATCGCCGCCTCACGACCCACTACAGGATTAGCTCCTGCGCCCAATCCTTTAGTAATTTCACTACCTAGCTGCATGACTGTTTTTGCGTTGGTATTTTTCAACGCTTGCGAATCAGTATTCGCACACACAAAATCAACGCCTTCAATTGCAGAATTGACCATGTGTTGCACGGCATTACCGCCACCGCCACCGACACCAATGACCTTAATTACAGCACTTTGACTGTATGCATCCATTAATTCAAACATGATATTTCTCCTCTAGTTACATGCTAAATATTTAATAAAAATACGACTCAACTACTAATCACCTTTCTTAAAAACTCCCCTGAAACCAATTCTTCATCCTCCTAAATACGCTCCCAATATTTGATTCATTAAATAAAGAGGCCTCTCCCATTTGTTGATTCTTATGACCAAACAATAGTAGACCGACACCTGTGGCATGAATCGGGTTACGCACCACATCAACTAAGCCCGTTATATGCTGCGGCAGACCTAAGCGTACCGGCATATGAAATACTTCTTCTGCTAAATCGACGACACCCTCCATTTTTGAACTCCCGCCCGTTAGAACAACTCCTGCTGCCACTAAATCTTCGAAACCACTACGACGTAATTCTGCATGCACCAACGTTAATAATTCTTCGTAACGAGGTTCGACTACTTCCGCAAGTGTTTGTCGCGACAATCTTCTAGGCTCACGATCTCCAACACTAGGCACTTCAATTGTGTCATCTGGATTTGCTAGTTGTCGTAATGCACAGGCGTATTTAATTTTAATCTCTTCTGCATATTGAGTAGGTGTGCGCATTGCAACTGCAATGTCATTTGTAACCTGATCACCCGCTATAGGGATAACTGCAGTATGTTTAATTGCACCTTCAGTAAACACTGCCACATCTGTTGTACCACCACCAATATCCACTAAACAAATACCCAACTCTTTTTCGTCATCAGTCAAAACTGAATAACTTGAAGCGAGCTGCTCTAAAATAATATCGTCAACTTCTAAACCACAACGGCGCACACATTTAATAATATTTTGTGCAGCACTTTCTGCCCCGGTAACTAAATGTACTTTTGCCTCAAGTCGCACTCCTGACATGCCAACAGGTTCACGAATACCTTCTTGTTGATCAATCACAAATTCTTGTGGCATGACGTGCAAGACACGTTGATCAGCCGGAATAGCGACCGCCCTTGCTGCATCAATGACGCGCTCAACATCGCTCGAAGAAACTTCACGATCTTTAATCGCTACAATGCCGTGCGAATTCATACTACGAATATGACTGCCAGCAATACCTGCGTAAACAGAGTGTATTTGACAACCTGCCATTAGCTCAGCCTCTTCAACACAGCGTTGAATTGATTGCACGGTAGACTCGATATTAACCACCACACCTTTCTTCAACCCACGAGAAGGATGCGAACCTATTCCAACTATTTCTAATTGATTCTCTTCATTCACTTCACCCACAATCGCCGTGATCTTGGATGTCCCTATATCCAATCCAACAATCATACTTTTATCAATTTTGCGACTCATAAATTGGGTTCCATGTTTAAGGGCTGGTCTAAGTTTTGGGAAAGGTTTTGGGCGAACTGTGGACTCTTCCATTCAACTGCCAAACCATTGGTATATCGCAAATCCACTTTTTTTACTTCGCTTAAATTCATAGCAAGATATTGGTTATAGGCAGTTATAAAGCGCTGTATTTTTTTTGACACATCTCCATCACCAATAGAAACAACTAAACCATCTGACAGAACCAGGTGCTTAGACTGGCGCTCATCTTCAAACAACCCTCGCAGTTTTAACCCCAGCGGTTTCAGTTGCTGCATACTATTTTCAAAGGTACGTGCTAATTCTTTTGCTCTGACTTCTTCACCATATAACATAGGCAGGTCTTGATAAGCCTCAATCTCGCTAGGAAAAAATAAATCTCCATACATATTCATTAGCCCCGCATCGCCCCAGCGTGCTATAGGACGATGTTGCAACATTTTTATACTTAATGTATCCGGCCAGAATCTTTGCACAGACGCTTGTTGCACCCAGGTTAACTTTTCTAGCTCCGTTTCAAGTTTCTCCATTTTTATATGTAAAAAACCAGCAGCAGTATGCGCACGAATAATATCTTTTAATGCCTCATGGTCAACCGCATCAATCACGCCATCAATATTTACATATTCAATTGCAGGCCATGCTGTAACGGCGAAGTGATTATTCCTAACATAGGCAGAAAAGTACACTATGATTATTAATAACATCACCACAACAATTACATCCCATGCATCACGTTTTGAAAACAATTGCACAGCCGTTTTTTTGCGCTTTGCACTTGTACGTCTTTTTACTTTGCGCTTATTTCTTTTCATAAAGTTCTTTACGCAAGGTTATAGTTTTCAGAAAATTGTTTAGTGGGCGCGCTTAACGAATTATTAGAATCTTCTTTAAAAGATGTCTGTAAAATTTTAATTACTAACTCATTAAAGCTGATATTTTTTGCTCTCGCTGCCATCGGCACAAGGCTATGATCAGTCATTCCCGGTACAGTATTTACTTCTAAAAACCAAGGCTGATTATCTTTATCTAACATCACATCAACACGACCCCAACCGGATGCTTCTGTCGCATTAAAGGCTTGTAGAGCGAGATCTTGAATTTGTTTTTCTAATAATTTTGGTAAACCACATGGACAATGATATTGGGTATCATTGGATTGATATTTCGCGTCATAGTCATAAAACGAACGAGGTGTCTCCAGCCGAATCACAGGCAATGCATCGCCATTTAACACCGCAACGGTATATTCACCCCCCTCAACCCATTGTTCCGCTATCACCGTTTCTTCAAAGCTACGCGCACTTCGCCATGCTGAGGCAATCTCAGCTCTACTATTTACCTTAGTCATACCAATACTCGAACCCTGAGAAACAGGCTTAAATATCATTGGTAGGCCAAGGTCAGCAATCAGCTCTTCTTCATCTATTTGCTGGCTTAACACACGATATTTAGGTGTTGGAATTTCGCAGCCTTGCCAAATCTGTTTGGTCATGAGCTTACTCATACAAATACTCGACGCCATCACTCCACTTCCACTATATGGCAAGCCCAAAACTTCTAAACCGCCTTGGATACAACCATCTTCACCAAGTGGACCATGCAAAGCAATAAATACGCGCTCAAATTTTTCACTACGTAATTTTTCAAATATTTCACCAGGATCATCTTTTGAAACATTTATTGCTACAGCATCTACACCTGAATCTTGCAACGCAGCAAGAACAGCAGCTCCACTTTTAAGAGATATCTCGCACTCAGCAGATGGGCCACCCATTAATACCGCAACCTTGCCAATGTTTTGTTTATTGTCGACCATCATGCAGCTTCACCAATCATTCTGACTTCAGGCATTAACAAAACGCCACACTCATTCTTTACTGTATTGCGGATTTCAACGATCAATGCCTCGATATCTGCAGCACTTGCATCACCCATATTAATAATAAAGTTTGCATGTTTTGTAGATACTTGCGCGCCACCAATAGTCTTACCTTTTAAGTTACAAGACTCTATCAAGCGTGCTGCATAATCATTCTCTGGATTTCTAAATACAGAGCCACAACTTTTGTTACCGACTGGTTGCGAAGCATTACGTTGATCTAACAATGTACGAATTTTTTCTTTGGCCTGTTGACCATCTCCTGATTCAAACTTAAATGTAGCCGCAATAAACCACTCATTATTTAGACCGTTAACCGTGCGATAAGCGATGTCAAATTCATTTGGACTTCGAACATGCAATGCACCACTACGATCAACCGTCTCTACTTCTAAGACATAATTCCAAATTTCACTTCCATAAGCACCCGAATTCATGGCTAAGGCTCCACCAACGGTACCTGGTATTCCCGCAAGAAATTCTGCGCCAACTAAATCATGCTCAGCACTAAAGCGTGCTAGCTTTGCACATGACACGTCAAGCTCAGCACGAATGAAATTGTTTTCAATTTTTTCCAAGTTATTAATACAACCTTGCATAGTAATTACCGCACCTCGCACTCCGCCATCTCGCACTAATACGTTTGTGCCTCTGCCCAACCAAGTAATAGGAGTTGATACCTCCAAGGTTTTTAAAAAATTTTGTAAATCCTCCAAGTCTTCTGGTCGATATAGTATTTCGGCTTTACCTCCTACTTTCCAACTGGTAAACCTAGCTAACGAAACTTGCTTTTCAAGCTTGCCTCGCAAAGGATCGTGTTTTAGTTCATTTTCCATAACTGCATTCATAATTAATGCGCCGCAAATCCTTCATGCAATGCAGGAGCGATGCCACCCACACTACCTGCACCTAAAGTTAATAACACATCGTTATCAAGCACTACATGCTCAAGTGTGCTTTCAATTTCGGACATCTCTTTAATTAAGATTGGATCTAGTTTGCCGCGCGTTCGTAAAGCACGACATAATGCAGCGCTATCAGCACCTGCTATAGGCTCTTCGTTTGCGGCATATACTTCACACAACATCAATGCATCGGTTTCATTTAACACATGCACAAAGTCATCAAACAAATCCCGTGTGCGCGAATAGCGGTGGGGCTGAAACAATACAACTAGTCTTTGCTCAGGATATGCCTCACGCGCTGCCTGAATGGTTGCTGCTAACTCTGTTGGATGATGACCATAATCATCGACCAATTGAATATTCTTACCACCGATACAAATCTTAGGATAAATTTGAAATCTTCTTGCGATTCCTTGAAAATTTTTCAAGGCTTGTTGGATAAACTTCTCTTCAACTTCTAACTGCAAGGCAACTACCGCAGCAGCCACTGCATTTTGAATATTGTGAATACCAGGTAGGTTCAATACGAATGAGAGCGCCAGCGCATCTCCAGGACGTTGCAATTCAAACTTAGTTTGTGTCCCGGACATCACCACATTTGAAATTCGATAATCGGCTTCTTCTCCAAATCCATAGGTCAGATACGGACGATATATTTTTGGTAGCAAAGCTTTAATCGTCTCATCTTCAATGCATAGCACGGCCATACCATAAAAAGGTAGATGATGAATAAACTCTAAAAAGGCATCCTGTAAATTTGCAAAATCACCGTCATAAGCTGATAGGTGATCAGAATCAATATTTGTCACCACTGACATAATTGGCTGCAAATGCAAAAACGATGCATCACTTTCATCAGCCTCTGCCACTAAGTATTGACCTGCACCCAACTTTGAATGACTTGCAAAACTATTTATTTTCCCACCAACAATAAATGTCGGATCTAAATTAGCCGCAGCTAAAATCGATGCCACCAAGCTTGTGGTAGTAGTTTTCCCATGCGTTCCCGCAATTGCAATACCGTAACGAAAGCGCATTAACTCTGCTAACATCTCTGCGCGCGGCACGATAGGAATACGCATTTCTCGCGCAGCCAACACTTCTGGATTATCTTCTTTTACCGCGCTAGATAGCACGACCACATCTGCACCTTCTACATTGCTTGCAGCATGTGAATTAAAAATCGTCGCGCCTAGCTCACTTAATTTATGCGTCATAGCATTTTGCTGCATGTCTGAGCCATAAACCTTGTATCCAAGATTCACCATAACTTCTGCTATACCACCCATTCCTGCACCACCAATACCAACAAAATGCACTTGTTTAATTCTTCGCGTAGCAAATTGTCCAATATTAAATGCCATGATTAAAAATCTTTTACCATGTTAATATTTTCATCGTCTTTACCAAGACAAGACTGAATACATACTTTTGCAACATCTCTAGCAGCATGCGGTTTTGCAAATGCCCTAGTCGCCTCTGCAAAAGATCTTAGTTTTGAACGATTCGCTAATAAATCCTCTAGAACAACTGTGAGTTTTTCGATAGTTAATTCTTTCTCAGTAATCATTAATGCCGCCCCGGCATTGACTAAAGCGGCAGCATTTGCAGATTGATGATCGTCTACGGCATAAGGATAAGGAATAAATATTGCGCCCACGCCAGCTACAGATAATTCAGCTACAGTAATAGCACCAGCTCGACAAATGACTAAATCTGCCCAAGCATACGCTTCTTGCATATCATCTATAAACGCATCGACACGAGCCTTAACACCATGCGTTGCATACTGATCTAAAGTGAATGCCTGCTTACGCTCACCCGTCTGATGCCATATCTCAGGTTGCGCGTTAACAGGAAGCTTATCGATAACTTGAGACATTGCTGCAGGTACGGTTTCATTTAAAGTATGCGCACCTAAACTTCCACCAAATATCAAGACTTGTAATGAACGATCTTCAGGCTCAGCAATTTTATGCTCGCGCTGTATTTGCGAAATTTCAGTTCTTACAGGATTCCCCAATACCTCAACATTTTTTCGCACAAATGTACTTGGGAAGCCGGCGAGAATGCGCTTTGCAAAAGGTGCTAACAATCTATTTGTTAAACCAGCAATCGCATTTTGCTCATGAATAATAAGTGGCTTACGTAATATTGCTGCAATTAAGCCACCAGGCCCTGAAACAAATCCACCCATTCCTAATACTGCACAGGGTCGATGCTTAAGTAACAACCATGTAACTTGCAGTCCTGCGAATGCCAATTTAAATGGAGCCAATATATAAGTTGCAAAATTTTTACCACGCAATCCATTTACTGCTATCCACTCTATTTTATATCCAGCATTGGGAACGACTTTCGCTTCAATTCCACGCTTGGTACCCACCCAAACGATCGGTACTGACTGCAATTCAATTTGCTTGGCGACTGCAAGCGCAGGAAATACGTGCCCGCCTGTGCCTCCGGCAAAAATCATTACAGGTGATCGTTGAGTACTCATAGCAAATTTACAATTTATCCCTAAGGTTATTACTAAAACCATTACCTACGGGATGTCTTTGCATGACCCTCCATATAAACACGTGTGATTAACCCTATCGCTGCACACACCACCAGCAAGCTACTACCCCCAGCACTTATAAAAGGTAACGTTAGCCCTTTTGTTGGCAGCACGCCTGTATTCACACCGATATTGATGAACGCCTGTAAGCCAAGCCAGATTCCTATGCCATAGGCTATTTGTGCACCAAACTTCATGCCTTGTTTTTCAGCCATTTTGCCGATAACAAAGCATCGATAAACTAATAGTATAAATAGAGCAATCACCAGCGTAGCGCCTATCAATCCCAATTCTTCTGCAATTACTGCGAACACAAAATCAGTATGCGCTTCAGGTAAATAAAATAATTTTTGTACGCTAGCACCTAGACCTAACCCTGACCATGCACCACTGCCAATTGCTATAAGCGATTGCGTTAACTGAAATCCTGAACCAAATGGATCTGACCATGGATTTAGAAATGCAGTAAGTCGCTCAACTCGATAAGGGGAGGATATAGCCACGAATCCCATCGAAATCCCGGAGGCCATTAATAAAATTCCAAATTTCCAAAACTTCACTCCTGCTAAGTAAAGCATCCCCAATGCAGTTACAAGCAATACCATAGCTGCACCAAAATCTGGCTCTAATAGTAAAAGTGTAAATAACACCACTAAAACCATCATAGGCTTAACAAACCCTATAAACGATTCGCGAATTTGCTTACCTTGCCTAACCACATAACCTGCTAGATAGATGATTAATAATAATTTTACGACCTCGGAAACTTGCAAACCAAAGGGACCAACTGCTAGCCAGCGAGTACTTCCATTTATGGTTCTACCTAAACCTGGAATAAGTACTAGCAACAACAAAACCACCATGAATAGCAAAATCGCCATACCAGAGTTTTCCCAGTGCGCTAAACGAATTTTTGTTAAAACGAATCCTGCGGATATACCCATCAAAGCAAATATAAATTGACGTTTAAAGTAATAGAGTGGATCTCCTGTCGCACGGTCTGCTATCTCAATTGATGAAGATGCCACCATCACTAACCCAATACCCAATAACATAACTACTGCAAACATTAACTTGGCGTCACAATGTTTAGCTAACTCAATATCAAAGCCTAGAGACTTTTTACGCGCCACTTGTTTAGCCATACTCACGATGACAAACCTTTTACGCAGCTTTCAAAATCATAGCCTCGCTCAACATAGTTCTCATACATATCAAAACTTGCACAAGCAGGAGATAACAACACTTGATCATTTGTTGTCGCAATTCTCTCTGCAATCTCTACAGCATCTTGCATTGAACAAGCTAGTTCAACTGGCACATCGCCTTCAAGTTGTTGCTGCAGTAAGCTTGCATCTTGTCCTAACAAAATTACCCGTTTAGCGTGCTCGTCAACCACCTCTTTTAGTAGCGTTAAATCACCGCCTTTAAATACGCCACCAGCAATTAAAATAATATTTGCACCCAAACTTCTTAATGAACTAATGGTTGCGCCAATATTGGTACCTTTTGAATCATTAAACCAAGATACACCATTTTGCTTGGAGACCAACGCTAGACGGTGCGGCAAGCCTCTAAATTTTCTTAGCTTGCTCAACATATCTTGCATCGGTAAATTCAGCGCATTGCCTAAAGCCAGGGCAGCAAGTGAATTTAAAATTCCCGACTCACCCGGCAATGCAAGTTCATCTACTGATAGCAAAGCATTTTCACCCAACGCCAAAAATGAATCTTCAGCATTTTCAATTACACCAAAATCACCTTGCGCAGGTCGATCTAAACCAAAAGAAACTACCTTTCCAGAAGTTTTCATTTTAGAAACATAGATATCATCACGATTAACAACACTCACCTTAGCGCGACTATAAATGTGTTCTTTAATCTGCGCATAGTTCTCCACATCGCCATGGCGATCTAAGTGATCTGGCGAAATATTCAACACAACACTCACTTGCGGTGCTAGTGATTTCGTTGACTCTAGTTGAAAGCTAGATATCTCCAACACAAACAACTCAGCAGCATCATGCTCAAGCAAATCCAACGCGGGCGGACCCAGGTTACCTCCTGCATACGCCCTCACACCTGCTGAGCAGGCCATTTCAGCAAGCAAACTGGATACTGTGCTTTTACCATTTGAGCCAGTGACCGCTGCTATAGGCTTACTTGTGCTGCGTGCGAATAACTCAATGTCTCCAATACATTCACTATTATTTTCTACAATCGCCGCTCTTATAGCTTCTTGATGTATATCAACACCCGGACTAACTATTAATTGCGTTGTTCGAGCTGTTTTTCTTAATTGTTCTAGCGCATGCTTTTCTAAACAAACCTTAATATCAGGAAAATTTTTCTGAAATAAAGAAAGCTGCGGTGGATTTGAGCGCGTATCCAACATAGTAAATGCGATATTCTGTTTTCTTAAATGCTGTGCCACAGATAATCCTGTCTCGCCAAGACCAATCACAATCGTTTCTCGTATATTGCTAAGATCATCTTTTTGCAACGCCAAACTCATTCCTTACTCTTAACGAAGCTTCAAAGTTGCTAAACCAATCAATACCAAAATAACTGTAATGATCCAAAAACGAACAATAACTCTAGGCTCCGGCCAACCTTTAAGTTCAAAGTGATGATGCAACGGTGCCATTTGAAATATTCGTTTACCGGTAAGCTTAAAAGAGATGACTTGCATCATGACGGAAACTGTTTCAAGCACAAAAACCCCTCCCATAATCATTAATACAATTTCTTGCTTCACCAAAACCGCTATAACGCCCATTGCAGCACCTAAAGCAAGCGCACCCACATCACCCATAAATACTTGCGCGGGGTAAGCGTTAAACCAAAGAAAACCTAGCCCTGCACCAACTGTCGCGCCACAAAAAACAACCAGCTCACTCGTCAATGGTAAATACGGAATGGATAAGTAATTTGAGAAAACGGTATTACCGCTCAAATAAGCAAAAACACCTAAAGCCCCGACCACCATCACCACAGGCATAATCGCTAACCCATCTAAACCGTCAGTGAAATTCACCGCATTACTAGAACCAACAATCACTAAATACGTTAGCAGTACAAACCAAGCTCCTAGCGGAATAACAACATTCTTAAAAAATGGCACATATAAATTAGTTTCTTCAGGCATATTCGTTGTGTAAAAAATGACTAGTGCAACGCCTATACCAAAAACTGACTGCCAAAAATATTTTCCTTTAGCCGAAAGTCCCTCGCTTGATTGGCTTAATAATTTTTTTACATCATCTACTGCACCAACTAATCCAAACAAGAAAGTAGTCACTAACACAATCCAAACGTAACGATTAGATAAATCACTCCATAACAGCGCGCTAATTAAGATAGATAGCAATAGAAATGCACCGCCCATCGTGGGAGTACCTGCTTTTGCTAAATGAGTTTGTGGCCCATCAGTTCTAACATTTTGACTCACGCTATAACTTGTCAGCTTTCGAATCATAATAGGCCCAGTGATAAAGCATATTGTTAATGCAGTTAACACACCCAAAATAGAGCGCAAAGTTAGATACTGGAATACATTAAAACCAGAATGATATTGTTCTAAGAATTCGAAAAAACTAAGCAGCATGTTCGTTTTGTTTCCTGTTATTTTGGCTGTTAGCCTTGCCGTTAAGTTGATTATTGCCAACAACCTTGTTACTGCGAATACCCGCTACAACTTTTTCTAGATGCATTGCACGCGAACCTTTAACAAGCACACATACTCCTGCAGTTAATTCGTTTTGCAGCGCCTCGACAAGAGTAGAATGGTTATCGAAATGTATAGCCCCTGCCCCAAATTCCTTAACGCTGTTTTTTGTCATCTCCCCATACGCAAACAATCGCTTTACACCAAATTGTTTGGCAATCTCTGCAGCTTTTTGATGCATAAAAATACTTTCATCACCCAATTCGCCCATATCTCCCAATACCAGCCAGTGTTCACCAGACTCTTGCGCTTGCACATCAAGTGCAGCAGCCAAAGAAGCAGGATTAGCGTTGTAACTATCGTCTAACACACTAGATCCAGCCAACCCTTCAAGCCTAACTAAACGCCCCGGCACAGCTTGAGTGTTTTCGATACCCGTTTTTATGTCTTCAAGATCTAAGCCTAGCGCTAGCCCCACTGCTGCAGCCGCTAATGTATTCAATAATGCATGCATTCCAGATATTTGCGGCTTGACGCGAATGTCTCCCACTGGCGTAGTAATTTCAATTTGATCATTAGTAATTTGTTTGCCACTTACATCTGCTGGATGCTCGATACCAAAACTAATTTGCATACGATCGCCAATCTCTTTTTCCAATACATCTCTAAAGTGTTCATCCGCATTTACCACCGCCACTCCGGCAGCGCTTAAGTTCTGATACAGCTCTGACTTTGCACTTGCCACCCCCTCAATAGAGCCAAATCCTTCTAAATGTGCTGGACCTATGTTTGTTACTACCGCAATATTTGGTTCAGCTAATTTCGCAAGCTCTGAAATTTCACCAATATGATTTGCACCCATTTCAACCACTGCAAACCGATGATTCTTATTTAAATTACTCAAAGTTAACGGAACACCGATATGATTATTTAAGTTCCCGACTGTAGCTAACACCTGTCCTTGGGTACTTAAAATTTGTTTAATTAATTCTTTGACCGAAGTTTTTCCATTCGAACCTGTTACGCCGATTACAGGAATATTAAATCGCTTACGCCATGCAGCAGCTAATTGCTGCAAAGCTTTATAAGTGTCCTTCACTACAATTTGTGAAACCGAGACATCCACACTCCGTTGCACCAACACTGCTGTAGCTTGATCAGCCTTCCCAGCTTCAATCATCTTATGCGGATCAAATGAATCACCAACCAGGGCAACAAATAATGCGCCTTTCTGCATAGATCGCGTATCAGTAGACAATCCGTTAATGCACTCATCTTCAACAGCCGAATCAGCAATAACTTGACCATTTGTAATCGCGGCAATTTCATTTAACGATAGATTCATGGGGCTTGGTGCAAAACCTCACTAGCAATTTTTTTATCATCAAACGGTAAATGATCATGGTTAATAATTTGCACCGCCTCATGACCTTTACCCGCAATTAACACAATATCTTCAGCGCTCGAATTTTGAATTGCATATTCAATTGCTTTTTGCCGATCATGAATTAAGGAATAACTTGATGATGAAGAAAACCCTGTTGTTATCTCATTGGTAATTTCTTCTGGATTTTCAAAACGCGGATTATCATCAGTAATAACCGCCATATCTGCATACTGCTCTACGGCTTGCGCCATCAACTTGCGTTTTCCTTGATCACGATTTCCACCGCAGCCAAATACGCACCAAAGCTTGCCGCTACAATGCTCTTTAAGAACTCTCAAAACATTATTAAGTGCCTGCGGGGTATGCGCATAATCTATTACAATTGCAGGAGCATCATCTTGCCCACCTAAACCTCTAACACCAGATATAAACTCCATGCGGCCAGGAACCGTTTTTACATCAGAAATAATTTTTACTGCTTGCGAGAATTCAACGCCACTTGCAAGTAACACTCCTATTACAGCTAGCAAATTACTTACATTGAATTCACCAAATAAATTTGTTTCAACCGGCGCTTTCCCCCAACTAGAATCTACTACAAAACTTGTAACACCCGCCACATAGCTTATATTACTAGCATTAACATATGGTTTTACATCAATTGAATTTGACTTAACCGAATAGGAAATTACATTGAGTTGCTTTGAAAACTCCTCTGCAAGCCGCACTCCATACTCATCATCAATATTAATTACTGCATTTTTTAGATACGAACCTTGAAACAATATTCGTTTTGCATGGAAGTAATCATCAATAGATTGATGATAATCCATATGGTCACGACCTAGGTTAGTAAACACTGCAGTATCCACTTCTACACCATTTAACCTTGCCTGACTCAGCCCATGTGAAGATGCCTCTAACACCACATGATTCACTTGATCTACATATTCATGCAACAAACCATGCATACGCACCGCATCTGGCGTTGTATGGCTAGCAGAACCTAAATTAGGGTATAAACCATAGCCCAATGTTCCAATCACTCCACAAGGAAAACCTAATTGATGTAGTGCTTGAGCAATAAACTGACTTACAGAAGTTTTCCCATCTGTTCCTGTTACAGCAACCACATTCATTTGCGCAGATGGATTGTTGTAAAAACGCTGGCAAATAAATCCAAGCTTTTCTTGCAAATTATTAATCTCAAAACATGGAATACTTTTGGGCAAGTCATTTTTATTTACTTGCGAGCTAGTCTCCCAAGCCAAAGCAGATGCACCATTTGATACAGCTTGTTGACTGTACTCGACACCATGCTGCTGCAAACCTTGTAATGCAAAAAACAAATCACCCTGACATGCAGAACGACCATCCAAACTTAAACCGGAAATTGCAATTTCTGAGTAGTGTTCTTGCACGCTAGACCAATCTTCTAACAATTTGCCCAAAGACCAAGCATGAGTGGTACTTGCCTGCATTCATTAACTCTCATGATCTTGTGGTATATAACTATTTGCTTGCAGAGGCACTTTATCTGGCGAAATATTTAATATTCGCAGCGCGCCGCCCATAATTTTAGAAAAAATGGGTGCCGCAACTTCTCCACCAAAGTACGCTCCGCCACTGGGTTGATTAACCATTACCACCAACACCAATTTAGGATCACTTGCCGGCGCCATTCCCGCAAACACAGAAATATATTTGTCTTCTGCATAGCCACCTTTTGAAGATTTGTGCACCGTGCCGGTCTTACCCGCAACGCTATAACCTGGAATCGCAGCACGCGAACCCGTACCTTCAACTGATACTACCGCTGTTAACATTGTGACCACTTTATCAACCGTATGTGGCGAAAAAATGGCAGGTATATGCTCGGCTTTTAACTCTTTATCTGATCTACGCAACATGGTTACCGGCAAAAGCTTCCCGCCGGATGCCAATACCGCATAAGCACGCGCTAACTGCAGGCTAGTCATCGACATGCCATACCCATAAGACAGAGTGGCATGCTCCACCTTATGCCAATCATGAAAACTTTTTAAATAACCCGAAACTTCTCCAGGGAAACCTGACTCAGTTGTATGTCCTATTCCTATTGAACTAAATGTTGACCATAACTCTTGCGCAGGAATGGTTTGCGCAATTTTTGTTGCTCCGACATTGCTAGACTTATGAATGATTTCACTTACCGTAAGCGAACCATAATTCTTATGATCACGTATTGTGAACTCACCAATCTTATACGTACCGGGCGCAGTATCAATAATCGTGTTTTGAGAATAACGCTGAGACTCTAACGCAGATGCGACCGTAAAAGGTTTAATAGTTGAACCAGGTTCATAAACATCAGTGACGGCACGATTTCGATAGGTGCCATTAGAATAACCTTTGCGATTATTCGGGTTAAATGAAGGCGCATTAGCCATTGCCAACACTTCACCTGTTTTAGCATCTAACAAAACAGCGCTTGCAGATTTTGCACGATGCTGTGAAAGCTTTGCTTTCAATTCGCGATAAGCAATATATTGAATTCTTTTATCGATACTGAGTACCATATCTTTACCAGGCTCTGGAATACTCATTGCCTCTACATCTTCAACAATTCGGTTATAAGAATCCTTCATGACTTTTTTAGCACCAGACTGGCCACGCAGCCATTGTTCATAAGCAAGCTCAATTCCTTCTAAACCATTATCATCAATTCCCGTAAAACCCAATACATGCGAAGTCACTTCTGCAGTAGGGTAATAACGCCGATATTCACGTTTTAAATAAATACCCTCACTGCCTAATTCTTTTAATTTTTCTGCTTGCTGAGGTCCAATATGTCGTTTTACATAAAAGAATTGACGGTTTTTTTTACTTTGTAGCTTTTTAATTAATTGATCAGCATTCAAACCCAGAATAAGCGCAACATTTCGTATCGCTTTGTGGCTTTGTAATGCCTCTAGTGGATTAGCCCACACTGAATGGATAGGCGTGCTAACTGCGAGTAACTCCCCGTTTCGATCTAAAATCATGCCGCGATGGGCAGGAATTTCGACAACTCGCAGATGGCGCGCCTTACCTTCCTCCTCTAAAAACTCGTGTTCAAACAATTGCAAATAAACAGATCTAACGAATAAACCGCTAAGACCAATCACAAACAATGACAATAAAAATATGCGCCGCATTGTATAGATTGGATTCTTTTTCATATTTTTTTCTAAAATTCAGCCTGATAACCCAAAGAGGCTATGATTAATTCTGAGACGAAGCATAAAAATGTCGAAATGAGCGATATGTATGTGTCTATACATGAGCGACATTGAAACCATTTTTTAACGAAGAATTCAGAATAAATCATAGTTTCCTTACTCTGTTTTAAGAAACACCAATCTTTCTTCATGCACCAATCCCATATTTAATTTTTCACGGGCAATTTTCTCCACCCTGCCATGCGTAGCCCAAGCGCTTTGCTCCAATTGAAAACGCCCCCACTCAATTTGGAGTTCATCAAAATTGTTCTGCATACTTTGCAATTCTATAAATGATTTGCGCATTGAATGCTTGGAATACACCACACCAACACCTGTTGCGACATTGGCTATGAATAAAACCAATATCAATGAAATTCTAGCGATCAAGCTACCCACTCCAATACATGCAACTTCGCACTTCTCGCTCTCGGATTATTAGCCACCTCTTTATCTGATGGCTTGATTGCTTTACAAACTCTCTTGAGCTTTGCCTGATATTGCTCTGCTACAGGCAATTTGCGGGGCAAATTTGAATGCGTATATCTATGCAATAAATTTTTTACTATTTGATCTTCCAATGAGTGAAAAGTGATAACAAGCAATCTTCCAGAATCTGCTAACAAATTAAGACAGTCATCTAAAGCAGTTGAAAGCGAATCGAGTTCTTTATTTACATAAATTCGTATAGCTTGAAAGGTTCGCGTTGCAGGGTGCTTTTTCTCACGTGAGCGACCTACAACGTTAAGCACCAATTCAGCTAACTCATTTGTTGTTTCAATAGGTTGCTGTGCGCGTCGCTCTATCACGGCATTTGCAATTCTTCTGCTATAACGCTCCTGCCCATACTCTTTCAAAACTATTGCTAAATCTGATGCAGTTACTTTTCTCAACCACTCTGCTGCACTAGTGCCTTGCGTAGTATTCATGCGCATATCTAATGGCCCATCATGCATAAAACTGAATCCTCGCTCTGGGTTATCTAGTTGTGGAGATGAAACGCCCAAATCAAAAAAAATCCCATTTATTTCACGCTCAAACTTATATTGCTTTACGATTTCTACAATTTGAGAAAAATTTTTCTGCTCTAAAATAATTCGCGAATCGTTAGCAAAATTATTTGAGCCATATTCAATAGCTTGTAAATCCTGATCTATCGCTAGCAGTTTTCCATTTGATCCAAGATTTTTTAAAATCGCTTGGCTATGCCCTCCTCGACCGAATGTGCAATCTACATATTTACCATCCGGTTCTATATTCAAAGCTTCTATAACTTCTTCAAGTAATACCGGTTGATGCACATCTGAAACATCACTCCCCATTTCTTATTAAATTCATTATTAAATTGAGAGTGTTTCTAGTGCTTCAGATATATCACTCAATTTATTTTCTTCTTTAATCCACCGTTCGCGCATTTTCTCCCATGTTTCTTGATCCCATAGCTCAAATTTATTTCCCTGGCCAATTAACACGGCATGTTTTTTCAAGTCAGCAAAGTTTCTTAATGGAGGCGGCAATAGAATTCGATTATTTCCATCAACCTCACAC
>JBOEHC010000017.1:283-47133 GCA_050633765.1 Gammaproteobacteria bacterium | reverse complement strand
ATTTCTTCATGTTTCCGCCTCCATCTAGAAGAAAATGAACTTAAGTTAAGGTAGATATTTGAAATCTGGTACCGAGTGACTGCCCTATCTAATAATTATTGGCCAGTACACTGATATTTATAGGAATTATAACACTCGAATCAGTCATTGTTGTAGCACCGTTTTCACATAATTTGCGATTAAAAATCAGACGCAAATTTGACTAAATAGTAATGATGAATGATGCCAAATTAACGGCCAGGTAACTCATTGACGAGTCATACTATTTGCTTGGGTGTAAATTCGAGCTAAGGCCTTTTTGAGCAATACAAATACCCAAGAATGAAGTCTATGAATCTTCTTTAGAATCAAAATCTAATGAGATAGAGTTAATACAATATCTAAGTCCAGTAGGCTGCGGGCCATCTTCAAACACATGGCCTAAATGCGCCCCACAATTTTTGCACATCACCTCAGTTCGGCGCATACCATGGCTCTCATCAAACTCCTCTAAGATTGTTTCTGTATCAGCGGGTTGAAAAAAACTTGGCCAACCTGAGCCTGAGTCAAACTTATGTTCAGAGCTGAATAGTGGCATTTTACACGCCACACAAATATACATGCCATCTTCTTTATGGCCATTAAACTCACCACTGAATGCTGGCTCAGTACCTTTCTGTCGACAAATATTGAACTGCTCAGGCGTTAATTCTTTACGCCATTCAGCATCCGTTTTATTGATTTTAGGCTTATCGTTCACAAAATTAGTGGTCGTTTGGCTTGTATATGCGCTCATCAGTCAATCGTCCAGACTCTACAATCAAGTGCTCAATTCCATGCTGTAGGCTTTTTGTAGAAACTGAGACCTCATACAATAAAAACAACAAGGATAAAATTACCAATAACATTGCAGCAACAAAAAAATACGCAATTAATTTATCGAGCCTGAATGACGCAAAATCGCCTATAAACAAACACATAACTACAACACATATTATCAATGCAGAACCTACAGAAAAACGTATGGCCCAATTAATGATTTTAGTTCGCTGTGTTAAAACATTCGCCTCTATCCAAAGTAATTCTTGATGTTCTTCTGTTTTTGCAGCATGGATACTTTTATCAACACTACGCGTACGGTCAACCACTCGACTAAGACGATGAGACAGAACAGACAAAAACCCTGCAATACCCGCAAGCAAAAAAACAGGGGCAACGGCCAGCTGTATTACTTGGGAAATTTCGTGAATGGGTAAGTTATTCATTATTTGACTTTCTGGGCCTTAATCATAAAACGAGATTAATATTACCACTGATAAAAAAAAACTTGATGTAAAAATCTTGCTTTACATATAAGAGCATCTACACAAAACATCTAATTTAGGCACCCCCTAGGATAACAGAAGTACAAAGTTTACACGGCTGCATGGATGAAGGTAGTCGAGCAATTGCCTAGTAGATTCAGACAGTCACTAGTAGTTATCCAAGATGCGACATTTTGTCACTATTCATGGTTATTCTGAAAATATACGCTCAGTATGTGAAACGCCTAACTGAAGACGAGTACTTGAATCTCATAGCTTATGAGACAAAGATTGACAATATGTATGGCTCGAACTCCATACTTCAATTCAGAAAATTTTTTACTAGTCTGCTTTCAATCTGTCGTGGATATTCTAAAAATAAAAATTTGATCTGATGCATCAACTATGGGGTTCTTTATTTATCTGCGAAATTAGCAAACAGACTTATTCTTGAATAACCGCTCCAAATTACTTTAGTTGTGTATTGGTTCACAATGTTCATATCTCATTTACCATTCAGTCCCTAAGTTAGTCCGCCAACACTCTCATATAATTCATTTATGAATGAATGCTTATAATTTTAGACATAAGACTTACAAATAGGTTGAGAAGATGTCTAATACAGCAAAAAACTTGCAGCAAGATACTGCTGAACATGAACAATGTGATCGAAGAAATAGCAAAGACCGCAGAGCGTCTAAAGAAAAAATTCGATTCCCTTTTATAGATGAAAATTGCAAACTCGTTATGAAGGATAGAAGAATTTCCGAGCGAAGAACTCAGAATGCAAAATCTAATCACAACCCATTTAAACTAGTGGGAAAATTACTTAAAAAGTAATATAAGAATCGCAGTGTTTTGTTTTGAAGCAAGACATAAAAAAAGGCGCCAAAGCGCCTTTTTTAAAATAAAATGTTAGAAGCTTTAACTTTCTACATCTTTCATACTTAAACGAATACGTCCTTGCTTATCAATCTCAAGTACTTTCACTTTAATAATATCGCCTTCAGTAAGTTCATCTGTAACATTCTCAACACGCTCATGTGAGATTTGTGAAATATGAACTAGACCGTCTTTACCAGGCAATACGCTTACAAACGCACCAAAGTCCATGATTTTAACGACTTTACCTTCATAAATTTTACCGACTTCAACATCAGCAGTAATATCTTCTATACGACGCTTAGCATCATCGCCTGCTGCTTTATCAATTGATGCAATTTTAATGTTGCCATCATCATCAATATCGATAGTGGTCCCTGTTTCTTCTGTTAACTGACGAATAGTTGCGCCACCTTTACCAATTACATCACGAATTTTGTCAGGGTTAATTTTCATTACTGTAAAGCGAGGCGCGAACTCAGACATTTCTTCACGTGCGGATGAAATATCTTTAGCCATCTCACCAAGAATATGCAATCGACCTTCCTTAGCTTGGCTAAGCGCCTTATCCATAATTTCTTTAGTGATGCCTTCGATCTTAATATCCATTTGCAATGCAGTAACCCCTTCTGTTGTTCCTGCAACCTTAAAGTCCATGTCACCAAGATGATCTTCGTCACCTAATATGTCACTTAGTACTGCAAAATCATCACCTTCTTTAATTAGGCCCATGGCAATACCTGCAACGGGAGCCTTAAGCGGTACACCTGCATCCATCATTGAAAGACTCGTTCCACATACACTTGCCATAGAACTAGAGCCATTCGACTCAGTAATTTCTGAAACTACTCGTAACACATATGGGAATTCTTCTTCGTTTGGCACTACAGCTTGAATCCCACGTTTTGCTAATTTTCCATGTCCAATTTCACGACGCTTTGGTGAACCTACAAATCCAGTTTCACCCACGCAGAATGGAGGAAAGTTGTAATGCAACATGAAGTTATCTTTGTACTCTCCTTCAATAGCATCAATTATTTGTGCGTCACGCCCAGTACCCAATGTGGTAACAACAATTGCTTGAGTCTCTCCACGGGTGAACAACGCGCTACCATGTGTGCGAGGCAACACGCCCGTACGAACCGTAATCGGTCGCACTGTATTTTGGTCACGTCCATCAATACGTTTTTCGCCAGCTATAATTCGGCCACGAACAATTTTCTTTTCCTCTTTTTTGAATGCTGCGAGTACTTCTGCTTCGCTTGGTCCATTTTCTTCATCAATCAACGATGCAACCACTGCATCACGCGCTTCACCCACTTTCTCTTGACGTGTTAGTTTTTCTGCAATGCTATACGCCTCACCCAATTGAGCTGCACAAGCTTGATTCACTTTTTCAGCTAATGAAGCATCAGCTTCAGCAGCTTGCCAATCCCACGCCGGTGTATTCACTTCTGCTGCAAATTCATTAATTGCAGAAATTGCAGTTTGCAGGTTCTCGTGGCCAAACATGACTGCACCTAGCATTACTTCTTCGGAAAGAATTTGTGCTTCTGACTCAACCATAAGCACAGCGCTCTCTGTACCAGCAACCACTAAATCTAATTTTGAATTATCTAACTGAGAGTAATTTGGGTTTAACACATAATTGTTATCTACATAGGCAACACGAGCGGCACCCATTGGCCCATTAAAAGGAATACCAGAAATAGATAATGCTGCTGATGTGCCTATCATTGCCGGAATGTCTGGGTTTACGTCGGTGTTCATGGATACAACGTTTGCAATTACTTGGACTTCATTCATAAAGCCCTTAGGAAACATTGGACGAATAGGACGATCAATTAAACGACAAGTAAGCGTTTCTTTTTCAGTTGGTCGACCTTCTCTTTTAAAGAAACCACCAGGAATTTTTCCTGCTGCATAGGTTTTTTCTTGATAATTAACCGTGAGTGGAAAAAAATCGCGACTTGGATCGGCATCTTTCTTTCCCACTACGGTAACCATTACAGTAGTACCGCCCATATCTACCATTACCGCCCCAGAGGCTTGCCTAGCAATCTCACCGGTTTCAAGTGTTACATCGTGGTTGCCGTATTTAAATGTTTTCGTTATTTTGCTCACTGATTATTCCAATATTTGTTTTACTGTTAATGACACGAACTATAAAAACATCCATTCGCACGACAACTTCATATTGCCAATGAGAATAAATGCATGCTACTGATTGTATGCGTTAAAGATATAGACACTGAATACCCTCTTAAATTAGAGAGCACTAACAATTAGCGTCTTAAGCCAAGAGAACTAATTAAATCTTGATATCTTTTTTGATCTTTTGAGCGCAAGTAATCAAGAAGTTTACGACGGTGATTTACCATCTTTAATAGACCGTGACGAGAATGATGGTCTTTCTTGTGCTTGCCAAAATGATCACCTAAATGAGTGATGCGTGCAGAAAGAAGTGCTACTTGCACTTCGGGTGAGCCGGTATCGCTACCGTCACGTTGATATTTCTTTACGATTTCTGATTTATCTTGTGCTGTAATGGTCATCTTTTATGTTGCCTTCTTATCTGGCCTTGTTTTCGGGCCTAATTTTATAGCCTGCTTTTTTGCCTACTTACTTGCTATTCTGCTTTTAATTTGAGGGGCGATTCTACCACGTAGGCCCTAGCGGACAAGGAAAATATCGCGGTGTGCAAAGCACTTCAATTTCTAACCTTAAAGAGGTATTAGAATCCTTGCTGATCCCTAAATATGACTTTAATTGAGACATTTTGGCGCCAGTAGACCATCATCACGGATGGATCCTATTCCATAGAATTGCTGCTCAGCATCATAAATTCTAACCATCCCACTCATGGGCTGACCTGGCACCTGTATGGCATGCCCATTTCGAATATCCGTCATTAATTCATCTTCTATACTAATTGCAGGCCATGCCATTAAGGCTTGATCAGTTGGCAACAATACTTCATCCAAATTTGATAAACTTTGCCCAGCTCGTTGTTCTAATTCTTCGATGGTATACATTCTCATATCAACAAACGGGCCCAAAGAAGTTCTTCTTAGCTGTACAACGTGCGCACCACAGCCTAAAAACTTACCTAGATCTTCCACCAAGGTGCGGACATACGTACCTTTAGAACAATGCACCCGCAGTGTAACCAAATCTTGTCGTTGTTCAACAAAGTCATAGGAATGAATTTCTACTTCGCGAGGTTCACGCTCTACCTCTATACCTTTTCTTGCTAACTCATAAAGACGTGATCCTTGATGCTTTAAAGCAGAATACATGGGAGGAATTTGTTTGATACAACCGGTTAACTTTTTTATACCTTGTAGTATCTGTTCTTTAGTTATATCTGCAGTACGACGTTGTTCTATAATTTCACCATCTGCATCACCAGAATCAGTAGTTACTCCCAGCTTTAATACCACTTCGTATTTTTTATCTGCTACCAGTAAATAATCAGAAATTTTTGTTGCTCGACCAAAACATATGACCAATAAGCCGGTGGCCAAAGGATCAAGCGTGCCGGTATGACCCGCTTTCGCAGCATTAAATATTCTTTTTACTTTTTGCAGTGAACGATTGGAAGACTCGCCTGTTGGCTTATCAAGTAATAATAAACCGCTAAGAGGTCGACCTTTATTTCTACGTCTCGACACTCTAAGTGTATGTTTAGTTATTTATGTAGGCTTTTTTGAATGAGTTGCTCAATACGGTCACCTTTCGCTTCCGTCTCATCAACAATGAATCGTAACTCTGGCATTTTTCGCAAGCTTAAAATCTTACTTAGCTGTGTGCGCAAATAACCACTGGCACTTTGCAGACCTTTAATAATTTCAGTTGCATCTTGTTGTATATCCATTGGACTGAAATAGATTTTTGCAGTGCCTAAATCTTTACTTACCACTACATCGTAGATAATAATTTCAGACACACGTGGATCTTTTACTTCATTGCGTAACATTAAGGTGAGTTCACGGCGAAGTTGTTCTCCAACACGCAAAGGTCTAGATGATTCTTGTTGCTGCATTTATGAAAATGCTTTTTGATTTAAATTCAAGATAAGACTCAAAGTAGATCTGATTTAATTTGGCTGTTTTTTCGCTCCTGAAAAATCGGCATACTATACATCCATACACATAAACAATGCTTAGGATTAAATCAAAGTTCCATTAGATAGTGCGTGCGATCTCAGTACGCTCATATACTTCAATCTGATCGCCAGGTTGAACATCATTGTAGTTTTTAACTGCGATTCCACATTCTGTTCCAGACTTAACCTCATTCACATCATCTTTATGACGACGTAACGATTCTAGCTCACCTTCATATACCACTACATTATCACGCAGCACACGTATTGGGTTGCCACGCTTGATTACACCCTCGACTACCTGTGTTCCTGCAACAGCACCCATCTTTGATGATCGAAATACATCTTTAACTTCTGCAAGACCAATTATTTCTTCTCGCAATTCTGGAGTCAGCATGCCACTCATTGCTAACTTCACATCATCAATCGCTTCATAAATAATGCTGTAGTAACGAATTTCAACCCCTACATCAGAAGCCGCTCTCTTTGCTGCGCCATCAGCACGTACATTAAAGCCAATCATCACGGCTTTTGATGCTTCTGCAAGATTTACATCGGATTCATTAATACCACCCACAGCTGCGGCTACAATCTTAACTCTAACTTCATCTGTAGAAAGCTTTTCTAGCGAATCTTTCAAGGCTTCTGCACTACCTTGTACATCAGCTTTAATCATTACGTTGACCGTAGCGGCTGTACTACCACCCATCTGACTGAATGCATCTTCAAGCTTAGAGGCTTGCTGAGAAGCAAATCGTGTGTCTCTAGATTTACTTTTACGCTCATCAACAATTTCACGAACCTTGCGTTCATTGGCAACAACAATAGCATCTTCACCTGCATTGGCTGCACCCGATAAGCCCAGTACCATTACAGGAGTGGAAGGTCCCGCTTTTTCAACTTCATTACCATTCTCATCAAACATTGCGCGAACACGACCAAATTCTTCACCAGTTAGAAGCATGTCACCTTTAGATAACATACCCTGTTGCACTAAGACGGTTGCAACCGGCCCGCGGCCTTTATCCAAACTTGATTCAATTACTACACCTGAAGCTGGACCGTGATCTACGGCTTTTAATTCTAAAATTTCAGCTTGCAATATAATAGCTTCTAATAATTCATCAATACCTTTACCCGTTAATGCTGAAACATTTATAAATATGGTATCGCCACCCCACTCTTCAGGTAAAACTTCTAATGCGGATAATTCATTACGAACACGCTCAGGATCTGCGTCTTCTTTATCTGTTTTATTTACGGCCACAATCATCGGCACATCTGCTGCACGTGAATGCTCTACCGCTTCTTTTGTTTGCGGCATCACGCCATCATCAGCTGCTGCTACTAAGATGACAATATCAGTAGCTTTTGCTCCTCGTGCACGCATAGAAGTAAACGCTGCGTGGCCTGGTGTATCCAAGAAAGTGATCGTACCTTTATCTGTGCTAACACTATAAGCACCTATGTGCTGCGTAATACCACCCGCTTCACCAGAAGCTACTTTAGAGCGTCGAATATAATCAAGCAGTGAAGTTTTACCATGATCAACATGGCCCATAACGGTTACCACAGGATTTCGTACGATAGCTTTAGAATCATCGTATTCAACTTGCATCAAGGTATCTTCTACACTTGAAGCTTCCATTGGTTTTGCTTCGTGCCCTATCTCTTCTACCACTAGAATGGCAGTATCTTGATCAAGTATCTGGTTGATCGTAGCCATCACACCCATTTTCATCATCACGCCAATTACTTCAGCCGCTTTAATCGCCATTTTTTGTGCGAGATCCGATACAGAAATGCTTTCTGGCACCAAAATCTCACGCTTAACTGGCTCACTAGGCTTTTCGAATTGATGCTTATCGCTTGGTGCAACTTTGCCCGGCCTACGATGCTTGGGTTTTGCTTTTCGTTTGCCGCGCTTATCGCTTGCAACGTGTAATTCTTGTCGTCGTGGTTTATTCGACTTTTTATCTTGCTTAGCAGCAGGTTTTTTCTCTTCTACAGGCTTCTCAGGTGCAGGCGTTACCACTCGAATACCAACTGGCTTAGCAGCTTCCTCTTGCACTGCTGCCTCTTCGGCAACCGCTGCTTCTTCTGTAGCTTTCTGCTTATCTAGTTCTTCTTGTTTAACTTTTTCTTCTGCCGCTTTTGCCTCGGCCGCTTGTTCTAATTGTGCGGCAATTTCTGCTTCTTTTGCGGCTTGTTCTTCAACTCGCTGTTGCTCTTCTTTTGCAGCCTCTTCAAGTACAACACTACGTTTTACGTAAGTACGTTTCTTTCTGACTTCAACATTTACAGTACTACCACCCGTAGCATTTCTCCCTGTCGAACCCGCAACTTTCAACGTAGAAGTGCTTTTTCTTCGCAAAGTTATTTTTTTACTTTCACCGGCAGAATCTTCTGCTGCCTTGCTGCGATTGTTACGCAAATGATCCAGTAATTGCATTTTTTGCTCGTCAGATACAACCTGATCTGCAGCACTAAACTCCAAACCCGCCTCTGAAAGCTGAACTAGCAATTTCTCAACAGGAGTTTTAACTACGTCTGCTAGCTGTTTTACAGTTACTTCACTCATTTATTTATTCACTAAAAAAATTAATATTAAATTTAACTAACTATCGGGTTACGTAGTGGCGCCTTCATTTTCAAACCACGGCGCACGCGCCAACATAATCAGTGCTCCCGCACGCTCAGAATCTAAACCTTCGATTTCTGTCAACTCATCAACAGACTGTTCGGCAAGATCTTCCATAGTTGCAATACCTCGGCACGCCAATTCAAAAGCTAAGTCTTTATCCATACCCTCCATACCAAGCAAGTCTGCAGCAGGTTCAACTTCAGCAAACTTTTCTTCTGTCACCAACGCAGTAGTTAATAAGACATCTCTAGCACGAGCGCGCAACTCTTCCACCATTTCTTCTTCAAACTCTTCAACTTCTACTAGCTCTTTTGGTGGGACATAGGCAACTTCTTCCACACTAGAGAAACCTTCCTGGGCAAGTATTACAGCCACCTCTTCATCCACATCAAGCTGAGACATAAACATTTCAATAATTTCACGCGTTTCTGTTTCACTCTTTTCTTCAGCCTGGCCTTCGGTCATTACGTTTAATTCCCAGCCTGATAATTGACTGGCAAGTTTTACATTTTGACCACCGCGACCAATAGCTTGTGATAACTTTTCGTCTTCTACGGCGATATCCATGCTGTTTTTATCTTCATCAACAACAATTGAAGTTACTGCAGCAGGCGACATTGCATTAATGACGTATTGCGCTGGATTTTCATCCCAAAGAATAATGTCGATACGCTCACCTGCCAGCTCATTCGATACGGACTGCACACGAGAACCACGCATACCCACACATGCACCTACCGGATCTAACCTTGGATCATTCGATTTCACAGCAATTTTAGCGCGCAAGCCTGGATCTCTTGCAGCTGATAGCACTTCAATTAATCCTTGACCAACTTCAGGAACTTCTAACTTAAATAATTCAATCAAGAATTCTGGAGCAGTTCGGGTTAAAAACAATTGTGGCCCACGAACTTCTTCACGCACTTCATGCAAGAAAGCTCTAACTCGATCACCAGGCCTCATTGCTTCACGCGCAATCATATGATCACGTGGAATAAAACCTTCTGCATTACTACCAAGATCAATAAAGGTTCCAGAATGATCGCTACGCTTAACAACGCCCATCACTAACTCGCCAACTCGATCCTGAAATATCTCAACAATTTGCGCACGTTCCGCTTCCCGAATTTTTTGAACGATTACTTGTTTCGCTGTGTGCGCGGCAATCCGACCAAACGCCACCGACTCAATTGGTTCTTCTATGAATTCGCCAACTTGCATATCAGGATGATTTTGTATGGCATAGCTATAAAGAATTTGCGTTTCCGTAGATTCAAATTCAGGATCTTCATCATCTAAAACTTCCCAACGTCGAAACGATTCGTAATCCCCACTTTCACGATCAATCGCAACACGTATATCCATTTCCATACCATGTTTTTTACGTGCCGCAGTGGCAAGTGCCGCCTCTATGGCTTGAAAGATGATATCTTTATCGACACCTTTCTCATTAGAGACTGCGTCGGCTACAAGTAAAATTTCTTTATTCATAATTTAAAATATATTAAGTTCCTATACTTAAAATAATTAAGGTCTAATTAAATTGAGTTAATTTTTTACCTTCATATTCGGATTAATATCCACATCTAATTTTGCATTTTTAATCGCCTCTATTGGCACTAAAAATTCCTCACCCTCTTGGGTAATAACGGTTAACTGCTCGTCATTCGCCTCTTTCAAAATTCCGCGTATATTTCTTCGCTCATTAACTGGCCACGTAGTTTTAACTTTTATCTTACTTCCTACTGCACTTTTCATTTGCTCAGTGCTAAATAGCTTGCGATTTATCCCTGGCGAGGAAATTTCCAATGTATAAGGCACTTGCACTGGATCTTCTACATCTAATACCGCGCTTAATTGCTGACTAACACGCGAACAATCATCCAATGTAATGCCTTCATTACTGTCTATAAATATTCGCACCTGTGCTGTATTTTCACTCACTTGGCATTCTAAGCCCCAGAAGTCATACCCCATACCAACTATTACGGGTTCAACTATTGGCACAATGCCGTACGGATCATTCAACAATATCAATTCCTAATTTCAGTTGCGCCTAATTACAAGCCCAATAAAAAAATGGGCACACAACGCCCATTTCTTCTCTCATCATTTCCTTATGAGTACACTTACACATAGCTTTAGCCAAATATTTGCTAATAAAATTTTGTATAAGCAATAAAAAAGGCCCTCTAGGGGCCCTTCCGAATCATTGAAAAACAATGACTTAGCAAACTAAAACACGGTAAGTATAGGTAAAATATTTCACCGCTTCAAGCAAAGAAATAAGCTTCCGTCGATTTCACTGGTTAGAGGTCATTATTTTAGGATGAATCTCCTAAGTATGAATCAAATTCGTCGTCTCAATCAGTTTCAGACATATAAAAGCCCGAATAAATCGGGCTTTTTTACACAATATTTACTTTGCGCCTATACGTCTACGATATCGTTCTTCATAGAATAAAGAATACAAAGCACCTCATCTTTCTCTGTTTGGCCTACATTATTCTTATCTAATGCAGAAAGGACATCATCACAAACTGCTACAAATTCTTCATCATTTATATTCATACCAGTATGTGCAGTTAGCATATCTTGGCCGGTATATTCTTGTGGTCCGCCAATTCCAGAGCAGAAAAATTCCCAAACTACTTGTTTAACTTTTTCGCCATCACTATTCACATAACGATTTTTAACCTTAGGATTACTAGTATGGTTTGCCCATACATCTGCAACGATTTTTTTAACACCATCACCACCGCCTAGACGGTCATATAAACTGGCTGCACTCATTTGAAAACTCCTTTAAATTCTTATAATTACTACAAAATTCAGTATACACATAGACTATCTGCTCATTATACCGCGTTCTTTACTTGAGTTGCCAGCCTAAGGAAGCCTTAATATTATCTTAAATACTTAGCGTAACTGCCTGTAAAACAAATATTTATTTTCTTCCTATATCTATCAACTCAATACAACGGTATGGAAAACTTTACTCGTCCCACAACACATCCGCGTCTCGAGCGATTGCAGCTTGCAGCAATTCTATTAGTGGTTTTGCTCGCTTATCAATACTGACGTATTCCTCGCTTTCCTCACCCTCTTCATCTTGAGTAATCGCAATCTCCTTTTGAACAGCCGCTTTCAAGCATTCTAATGCCATGGGCAAATCATCTGCCTTAATTGCGCCTGGAACGGCACCACTATGACCCATCGATTGAATTAGCTTTTTAGCCACGTCACCAAACATGGTGATATTGGCATAAGCTTTGGTCTGGAATGTGATGAGCATAGATGTAATTTAACCACATGCTGAGTGATTGGGTTAAGGTTCTACAATCTAAACCAATAAGATTCTGTGTCACTTCGCGACGATGAGATTACGAGTAATACCCACTCGCAAGTGTGGTAGCGGGGGATTGATTTACTCGGGCTATCCATGCACTCGCCCTGCGGGCCATCACACTATGTGTGATGTTCAAAATCGTTCCAAACGATTTTGTGAACCTAGCGACCTGCGATCGTAGGCTTCGTAACTGCAATTATTGGGTTTTGTATACTAAATTTAGAAATTGGTAGCGGGGGTAGGATTTGAACCTACGACCTTCGGGTTATGAGCCCGACGAGCTGCCAGACTGCTCCACCCCGCATCAATCTGAGCCGCAGGAGTCTACGCAGATAAAGCAAATATTACAAGAATGTAAACGGGATGTTTAATGATGTTTTTCAGATTTGTGAGTTAAAGCCCAAGCAATTATCTAATGATTAAGAATAGAGCTAAATTAGCCCTAGACTAAGCATTTAATGAAATCAGATAACCTAAGTCGCTTCGCGATCATATTTTTGCGCATAATACCCATGCGCATGTGTCCCACTCATCGATCTGAGGCGCAGAGGTCAACACAGATAAAACAAATATTACAAGCATGTAAACGGGATGTTTAATGATGTTTTTCAGATTTGTGCATTAAACTCGCCCAATAATCTAACAATTCAAGCAATGCTACTGAAAAATATTCACACAGTAATTCAACAGGTAATTTGGAAAAATAAATAGCCCAACAATTAGCAAGCCGTTTATGGAAAGAAGCATTTTGCTAGTTAATGCATGATGGGTGGCAAGGGTTTCCTGTAGATCGTCAAAATACATATATTTTATGACGCGTAAATAATAAAACGCACCGACAATTGACATGACCACCGCCAAAATCGCCAACCAAACATATCCGCTATAGAGCAAGCTCTGCAATACATATAACTTTGCATAGAAACCCACAGTTAGTGGCATGCCGGCCATAGAGAACATCAAAAGTAACATAATGAACGCCCACCAAGGATGAGCCTGGCCCAAGCCTTTTAGTTCTGAAAGAGCATCTACATCACTGTCATCATTATTCTTTCTAAATAACAATAAAGTACCAAATGTTCCCGCTGCCATAAGCACATAGATGCTTGTGTAAAATAATGCCGAGGTATAGCCGAAGTTTTCACCTGACAAAAGTCCAAGCAATATAAATCCGATATGCGAAATCGTTGAATAGGCAAGCATGCGTTTAATATGGCTTTGCGCAATAGCGATGACGTTCCCGAATATTAATGACAACACGGCTAGTATCATCAACATCTGCTGCCAATCTGCCAACAACTCTTGCATACCTACATTCAATAAACGAATTGCCATTACAAACGCTGCAAATTTTGGAGCAGTAGCAATAAACAAAGTAACTGCAGTTGGTGCACCTTGATAAACATCTGGCACCCACATGTGGAATGGAACTGCACCAAATTTAAATGCAACACCAACCACAATAAAGGTGAGTGCAAATATCAAACCTATATTGAGTCCGTCAACATTTGCTAAATATATGCTTATTTCGCTTAGACTTAGTGTGCCGGTAATGCCATACATAATTGACATACCGTAAAGCAGCATGCCAGAAGCGATTGCGCCCAAAACAAAATACTTAATAGCCGCTTCGGCAGCATCATTAGAATCGCGCAAATAGGCAACTAAGGCATACATACATAATGACAGCAGCTCTAAACCTAAATATATAGTGATAAAGTTTTGCGCAGAAGCCATTACCAACATTCCAAGCGTGGCAAATAAGCCTAAAATGTAAAACTCAGGTCGCTCATGGTCACGGTGCTTTAAGTACGGCCGAGCATAAATAAATATAGTTGCTACGGTTATACATACAAACAACTTTATAAATTTGGCTAAATCATCATGCACATACATTTCGCCAAATAACACAACATCGGGACCATTTAACCCTTGCAACAATAAAAATATCACTGCCAATAATGATCCCAAACTTAGAATAAAAGTGAAGATTTCACTTTTACGTCCGGCAAATAGGCTCACTATTAAAATAACAGAAGCTGCAATTAACAGCGCTACCTCAGGCATGATAGCCATAGATTGTGCCAACAAGGTTAGCAAACCTGGAAGCGAATCAATTGCATTCATGTCTAAGCTATCCATAATATTTTAAGGCAAATTAGTTTGTTGGGCTTGATACAAAAGATGCGATACCGATGCATCCATCATCTCAATTAACGGCGCTGGCCAAAGACCAATCCACAATACAAAGATAAGCAGTACGAATAAACAGAAAAACTCTCGACCATTTAGATCTTGTAGCTTCGCCACCTCATCATTACCTACATTACCGAACACCACACGCTTCACCATCCAAAGCGTATAAGCTGCACCTAAAATTAATGTTGTCGCCGCTAAAAATGCAAACCAAATATTGGCTTTAAAACTTGCCAATATCACCATGAATTCGCCGACAAACCCGGATGTACCCGGCAAACCAGCATTTGCCATGGCAAAAATCACAAAAAATGTCGCAAACTTTGGCATTACATTTACTACACCACCATAGTCAGCAATTTGTCGACTATGCATGCGGTCATATAAAACCCCTACACAAAGAAACATTGCGCCAGAAATAAATCCGTGCGAAATCATTTGCACCAAGCCACCTTGTAATGCGAGTTCCGAATAAGAACTGTTATGGGCCGCTAATTTGAAAATTACAAAAAAACCTAAGGTCACAAAGCCCATATGAGCAATGGATGAATAAGCGATTAACTTTTTCATATCTCGTTGCGCTAAAGCCACGAAACCTATGTACACCACGGCAATTAGCGACACAGCAATAACTAAATACGCTAGCTGATTACTTGCATAAGGAGTGATGGGAATACTAAATCGCAGAAAGCCGTAACCGCCGACTTTAAGCATAATAGCGGCCAACACCACAGAACCGCCGGTTGGCGCTTCGACGTGCGCATCCGGCAACCAAGTATGCACGGGCCACATAGGAATTTTCACGGCAAAGGCAATGAAAAAGGCTAAAAACAAAAACAATTGTTGATTGACGTTTAGCGGCGTGAGCTGTAATGCTGCAATTTCAAATGTACCGGCGTTTAGATATAGGTAAATAAGCGCGATCAACAAAAATACTGAACCAAAAAATGTATATAAAAAGAATTTAATGGTTGCATAGACTCTTCTCGGACCACCCCACATTCCAATAATTAAAAACATTGGAATCAACATACCTTCAAAAAAGATATAAAACAGAATAGCGTCCAAGGCACAAAACACGCCAATCATTAATCCTTCTAAAATCAAAAAAGCGGCTAAATATTCTGTAATGCGTTCTTTAGCTATTTCCCACCCAGCAATAATAACTAAAACTGTGATTACTGTTGTGAGCAAGATTAATGGCACGGATATGCCATCCACACCTAAAGCATAATTAATATTAAATGCATCTATCCAAGGAATGATTTCGTAGAATTGCATTGCATGCTGGCTCCCATCGAAACCTTTCATCAAGACTATGCTGACCACTAACGTTGCAATCGATACAATCAGCGCCAACCATTTAGCCGTACCAAAAGAAATCTTTTTAGCTGCGAGCACTAATAGGCCACCAATAATTGGCAACCAAATTAATATGCTCAGTATAGGTAAAGAGTTAACCATCACAGCTACTGTAGAAAAGCCTTACTTAATAAAATTAATAAACCAATAATCATTGCAAAAGCGTAGTGGTATAAATAACCGGTTTGTAACCCTCGCACTTTTGAAGAGAACCAATTAATTACTTTTGCAGAACCATTTACCACCAAACCATCTATTATCAATCGATCTCCGAACGAATCACAAAACGCACCGATTTTTCGTGCGCCGCTAGCAAATAGCATTTGATATAATTCATCAATACCATATTTATGCATTAATACCTTATGAGGGATTTGTAATTTTTGCTTCAGACTCTCGGCAAGTTGTGGTTTTGCTAAATATAAAAACCAAGCACAGAATATTCCTGCAAAGGCTAAGTAGACTGCATAACCTTTGAAAGCATGCGAAACGAAAGACCCTATTCCGTGATAATGCTTTTTAAGCTCAGCAACAGCAGAATGATGCTCCGCAACAAAAATACTTTGCGCAAAATAATCGCCAAACACAAACGTACCAATAAACAATCCTGCAAATATCGAAGGAATTGCTAACAAAATAAGTGGCACTGTGATCACCTTCGGACATTCTTTAACATGTTCCTCGGTATGTTTATCCATACGCGACTCGCCATGGAACACTAAAAACAATAATCGGAATGAATAGAATGCTGTGACAAATACACCGGCTAGCACCATCCAATAGGCAAACTCGGCAGCAGGCAAATTAGAATAGTGAACGGCTTCTATAATAGAATCTTTTGAAAAGAAACCTGCAAAACCTGGGAAACCAATTAATGCCAAGGTGCCAATAAATGCCGTCCAATAGGTAATTGGCATATACTTACGTAGACCACCCATCTTGCGCATGTCTTGCTCATGATGGAGCGCAACAATTACGGAACCTGCACCCAAAAAGAGCAACGCTTTAAAGAAAGCGTGAGTAAATAGATGGAAAATAGCAATGGAATACGCTGAAGCGCCTAACGCTACCGTCATATAACCTAGTTGCGACAAAGTGGAATACGCAACCACTCGCTTAATATCATTTTGAACAATGCCGATTAGGCCCATAAAGAAAGCAGTGATCGCACCAATAATAAGAATAAAATTCAGCGCTGTTTCACTCAGTTCAAACAACGGTGACATTCGCGCCACCATAAAGATGCCAGCAGTTACCATCGTTGCGGCATGAATTAGAGCAGATATTGGTGTTGGACCTTCCATTGAGTCGGGCAACCATACATGCAAAGGCACTTGCGCCGATTTACCCATCGCGCCTACAAATAGTAACAAACAAATTACCGTCATAACCGGCCATTGGATATTTTCGGTAATAGCAAAAGTTTGTGTATTAATTAAAGGTGCTTGAGAAAATACAGCTTGATAATCCAAGCTATTAAACACAGCAAGAATGGCACCTATTCCCAATATAAATCCAAAATCTCCTACTCTATTCACCAAAAATGCTTTTAAATTGGCAAAAATTGCCGTGTCTTTGGTGTACCAAAAGCCAATTAATAGATAAGAAACTAAACCCACCGCTTCCCAGCCAAAAAATAACTGTAAGAAATTATTCGACATCACCAGCATTAACATAGAGAAGGTGAATAAAGAAATATATGAGAAGAAACGCTGATAACCTGGATCATCATGCATATAGCCGATGGTATAAATATGTACCATTAATGACACAAAGGTGACTACCAACATCATGGTGACGGTTAACGGATCAATCAAGAACCCAATCTTTAAGCTTAACTCGCCTAACGCTAGCCATTCATAAATATCGATGGATGTATGCGATACCTGATCAAAAATGACTTGTTTAAAAACCACAATGCTTAATAGAAATGACACTGCTACACCTAGAATAGTGAGCCAATGCGCTCCACCTCTACCTATGGCACGCCCAAACAGGCCGGAGACCATGGAAGCGATCAATGGCGCGAGTACAATTGTTAAACAAAGTGCTTTCATATCGTATTATATTTTTTGCTTAACCTTTCAAGTTATCAATATCTTGCACATTGATGGTTAAACGATTGCGATACAGCACGACCAAAATAGCCAACCCAATAGCCGCTTCAGCCGCAGCTACAGTAAGAATAAAAAATACAAATACTTGGCCAGCTGGGTCATCTAAGTAATACGAGAACGCAACAAAATTCATATTAACAGCTAACAACATTAATTCGATTGCCATTAACAATAGAATTACATTTTTACGATTCAAAAAGATACCAGCAATACTAAGAGAGAATAGTATTGCACCAAGCACCAAGAAATGCGTTAAAGTAATCATTTTATAATTATTATTTACTTACTAAAATTAAATTTTCTATTTATTATCTAAATCTGTCAGGCGCACTCGATCCTTACGCTGAACACTAATTTGATCATGTGGTTTTTGTTGCTTAGATACTGCACGTTTACGCATGGTTAATGTTATCGCCGCAATAATTGCTACTAATAAAATTACCCCGGCAATTTCAAACGGGTATACGTAATCGGTATACAACAATTTACCTAATTCTTGAGTATTACTGTAGTCAGCTGGCTTAGCATTGGCTTGTGCATGCTGAAAATTGGCTTTACTTAAGATGATAATCATTTCGGCAGCCATCGCTGCCCCCACTAACAGGCCCACAGGCAAATATTTAGCGTAGCCAGCACGCATTTTTGCAATATTGATATCCAACATCATTACCACAAACAAAAACAACACCATCACCGCGCCCACATAAACTAGTACTAACACAATGCCTAAAAATTCTGCCTCGAGTAATAGCCATATCGCACCACTAGTGAAGAATGCTAGAACCAAAAATAATGCAGCATGCACAGGATTACGCACAGTAATCATTGCCAAAGCAGACAACACTAAAATTCCTGCAAAAAAGTAAAAAACTGTAGTTTGTATTAACATTTATTCAATTTAGTCGTAACGCTATTAATAGTTATATTTTTTTCACTACTTTATCTGTACTTTTCTATCTATATGGGGCATCTGTTTGACGATCTGCCGCAATCTCTTCTTCATATTTTCTGCCTACTTCAAGCAGCATGTCTTTTGTCATCACCTGCTGCCCACGTTCAAAAAACGCATATTCAAATACACGCGTTTCAACGATTGCATCAACAGGACAAGCTTCTTCACAAAATCCACAATACACACATTTAAATAAATCGATGTCATAGCGTGTTGTTCGACGACTTCCATCTTCACGCTCTTCACTATCAATAGTAATCGCAAGCGCAGGACATACTGCCTCACATAACTTACAGCCAATGCAACGTTCTTCACCGCTTGGGTATCTACGTAACGCATGCAAACCACGAAACCTAGGAGACTGAGGTGTTTTCTCTTCAGGATACTGAACAGTAAACTTCTTAGTTGCAAAACGCTTGCCTGTTAAACTCATGCCTTTCAGCAATTCGAATAGCGTGAAGCTTTTAATAATATGTAGTAAAGCTTTCATCTTTAATCAAACCAAGGTGGAAATTTTATATAAAGCAAAAAGCCTTCAACAAAAATCCAAATCAATGTTACAGGGAGCAGAACCTTCCATCCCAAACGCATAATTTGGTCATAACGATAACGAGGAAAGGTTGCACGAAACCAAAGAAAACAAAAGATAAAGAAACAGGTCTTACCAATAAACATATGTGGACCATGGCCTAACAGTACACCGATATACGGAACACTGGCCCAACTCTCTGGGAATGGACTTAACCAACCTCCTAAGAACAGTAATGCAGTGAGCGCAGAAATAAGAATGATGTTGGCGTATTCAGCTAAAAAGAATAGCGCAAATCCCATTCCTGAATACTCAACATGAAACCCTGCAACAATTTCGGACTCACCCTCCACCACGTCGAATGGCGCACGATTTGTTTCTGCCACTCCTGCAATGAGATAAGTTAAAAACAACGGCAACAACGGTAGCCAATACCAATGCAGTACACCACCTTGTTGTTCTTTGATGATATCGCCCAAATTCAAACTGCCGCTGGCCATCAATACACCAACAAGCGCAAAACCCATCGCAATCTCATAGGCAACAATTTGTGCTGCAGACCGTAATGCACCTAACAATGCATATTTAGAATTAGAAGCCCATCCTGCGATGATAACGCCATACACACCCAATGAAGTCATCGCTAGCACATACAACAAACCCGCATTGATATCTGCAAAATTCCAACCATCAGCAAAGGGGATCACCGCCCATGCCGCCAGCGCAGGAACCATCGACAATAACGGCGCCAATCGAAACAAGAAACGATCCGCATCATTCGGCAAAATCATTTCTTTAAACATTAGTTTTAACGCATCTGCAATCGGTTGACCAAAACCTTTCGGACCAACTCTATTAGGACCAATGCGCACCTGCATAAAACCGATTACTTTGCGTTCGGCTAATGTTACATAAGCCACACACCCAAACAGCACCAACAAAAATACCGACATATAAGCCATCATCAGCACTACAGGATGTACCAGTGAAAGCATGCTTTGCACCCACTCAAGCATTAGCAACCCTTTGGATCTCTACTGGCGCTATGGGATCACCCAAATTATCAGCTTGTTGTGCGCTTTTTTGCACCCAAACACATTGCTCAGACATATTTTCAACAATTCGCAAAGGCAGCGTGATTTCATTTTTATTCTGAACCACACGGACAACTTGCTCATTTAAAATATTTAGCTGTGCAGCCTGCTCAGTAGACATAGCAACGTGGCTCTCTTGATCAGCGACAGTTTTTTGCAATGATGAAGCACGCCGCACAATATTATCCACTGCATAGATTGGCATATCCGAAATTCGATATAGTTTATTTTCACCAACATCTACCTTCACGTGATTAAAATCTTTTAAACCACTAACAAAATCAATGTCATCAGAGAATTGCTGTTTCAGTTCATCTCTTATTTGTTCACTTGATTGATATTGCACATCTTCAAAGCCAAATTTATTAGCTAAGACGCGCAAAACTTTCCAAGCCGGACGCGCTTCGCCTGGTGCAGTTACTGCAGCTCCAACACTCTGCCAATGCCCAACAGCATTCACATAAGTTCCATCCGTTTCCGCAAAGGTTGCAATCGGTAAAATCACATCAGCATATTGCTGGATTTGCTCGTTCATAAAAGGAGTGAATATCACCACGAAATCTGCTGCTTGCATCGCCTCAATTGCCGCAGGTGAATTAACAAAATCAAATTCTGGCTCTAAATTAAATAACACATACGCACGCCTTGGTTTCGCGATCATTTCCGATGTGTGCAAACCTGAGCTCACATTTATTCCACCAGCTGCTAATCGGTGCGGTAACACTCCAGACAACCACGCTCCAACTGTATTTCCAGACTGTGCAAGCATGCCAAAAATTGAATTACTTGCTTGTGCAATAAAATTACTCAACGCTCGTATAGCAGAAGCTTGAGGATGATTTTCCACCATTGCACCGAGCATGATGCTTGATGATTGCTGACTCTTTAATGAAGTATAAACTTGTTGCGCATCTTCAGAAATACTCGCTTTGCTAACAAGATCTTTTAACTCAGCCGGTAATGCATCTAACGAATCAGCACATTTTGCAATTTCAGCTAAGGCATAAAGCCAATATTGTGGTGCAACACACAGTGCTCGTTGTTTAGCAAAATGAAAATCATATTCTTGCGAGTTGAGTGAAAAAACCTCACACCCTTTCGCACTAGCTTTGCGAATACGATGCGCTAACATAGGTTGCTCTAATCGAATATTGCTTCCCACTAAAAAAATACTATTATTACTTTCTACAGACTTAATAGATTGACCAAGATAAGGAAATAATGGCATTGCATCTTGATCAGTAAAATCTATCTGCTGCATGCGATGATCAATATTATTTACACCTAATTGGCGGAAAACTTTTTGCAGCAAATACAGTTCTTCTAATGTTGAATGTGGTGCAGCAAGTACACCAATGTCATTAGCCTGGTATTGAGAAAGCGTATCTGCGACATGCGTTAACGACGTATCCCAATCACTCGTTTGCCAACCTTGCTCGGTTTTCAACATAGGTTGCGTTGCTCGATCTGCTGCACTCAAGCCTTCATAACTGAATCTGTCGCGATCTGATATCCACGTTTCATTAATTTCATCATTCTCTCGCGGCACAACACGCATCACTTGATTGCGCAGTGTATGCAAATACACGTTAGACCCAATGCTGTCGTGTGGCATTACGCTTGGAATTTGCACCACTTCCCAAGCACGTGCCGACATGCGCGAAGGTTTGGCATTCAGTGCACCAACCGGACACACGTCGATAACATTTCCTGATAATTCTGAACTTAAAGATTTTTCCACATAGGTGCCAATCTCCATGAACTCGCCACGACCCGTTGAACCTAACTCACTTATTCCTGCTATTTCAGTACCAAAGCGTACGCATCGTGTGCAATGAATACAGCGTGTCATATCTGTTGACACTAATGGTCCTAGTTCTTTATCTGGCACTACACGTTTACGTTCGGTGTAGCGGGAAATACTACTACCATAGCCCATGGCTACATCTTGTAACTCACACTCTCCACCTTGATCACATACCGGACAATCAAGCGGGTGATTGATAAGTAAAAACTCCATCGTTCCTTGCTGTGCATCTAGCGCTAACTCAGACTTGGTATGTATCTTCATACCTTCTGCGACAGGTGTCGCACAGGCTGGCAATGGTTTTGGAGCATTTTCTACTTCCACCATGCACATACGGCAATTTGCAGCCACAGATAATTTTTTGTGGTAACAAAAACGCGGCACATCCACATCATGTTGATCAGTAGCTTCAATCACCATTGCACCTCTTGGCACTGTGACTTCTTTACCGTTAATAAATATTTGAACTGTTTCTTCAGACATAATGCATTACTAAAAATTAAGCCGCATTCTTTTGTTTTTCTGCATTCAACATGCTGTGACCATGTTCAATGTAATATGCAAATTCATTGCGGTAATGCTTAATAAAACTATGCACAGGCATTGCAGCGGCATCGCCCAATGCACAGATCGTTCTACCTTCAATTTTAGTGGCCACATCATCCAACTTATCGATATCTTCTTGCTGCCCATCTCCTTCAACAATTCTGCACAACATTCGATACAACCATCCTGTACCTTCTCTACATGGAGTGCATTGGCCACAAGATTCTGAAAAATAAAATCGCGAAATGCGCTGCAAGACTTTTACCATATCAGTGGAATCATCCATCACCACTACAGCACCTGAGCCCAGCATGGAGCCTGCTGCAACTATTGATTCGTAATCCATATTAGTGTTCATCATGACTTCACCCGGCACAACTGGCACAGAAGAACCACCTGGTATAACGGCTTTTAAACTAGCGCCATCTCGAATACCACCAGCTAAATCGAGTAACTCAGAAAATGACATGCCTAGTGGCACTTCATAATTACCTGGCTTGTTAACATGACCTGAAACAGAAAAACATTTTGTACCGCCACTTTTTTCAACACCCATTGCAGCAAACCATTCAGGACCTTCATGCATAATGCTTGGTACCGATGCAAAGGTTTCTGTGTTATTTACGGTGGTAGGTTGCCCATACAAACCTACATTAGCAGGGAAAGGTGGTTTAAATCGTGGCTGACCTTTCTTCCCCTCTAAAGACTCTAATAATGCAGTCTCTTCTCCACATATATAAGCACCTGCACCTAAGGTGTCATATAGATAAAATGTAAAGTCGGTACCAAGGATGTTGTCACCCAAATACCCTGCAGCATAGGCTTCATTCAATGCTTGATAAAATCTTTGGTATGGTTCATCAAGAAACTCACCGCGCATATAGTTATAGGCAACGGATGCGTGCATCGCATAAGAAGCAATTGCCATCCCTTCAATTACTGAATGAGGATTAAAACGAAGAATATCGCGATCTTTGCATGTACCTGGTTCAGATTCATCCGAGTTACACACCACATAACTTTGTATCGCAGGATCACGTGGCATAAAACTCCATTTTAAACCGGTAGGAAACCCAGCCCCACCACGGCCTCGCAAACCAGATGCTTTGATTTTTTCAATCACCTCATCTGGAGAAATGTTTTCTTGTAAAATTTTCTGCCATGCAGAATAACCACCCACACTTAGATAATTATCTAGTGTCCATGGCTCATCAAACTTTAAAGTTTGGTAACAAACATTATTTATCTGCATATTGTATAAATCTTAATTATTACTCTAGTCCTTTAACTCTTCTAGAATTTTATCTACCTTTTCAATAGTCAAATTTTCTTTATAGACATGATCGACTTGCATCATCGGTGCACCGCAACAAGCTGCTAAACATTCTTCTTCTTGTTTTAAATAAAACTTTCCATCAGCTGTCGTCTCGCCCAACTCTATTCCAAGTTTATTTTTTAAATAATCTACAATTTCATCTGACCCGCGCAACATACATGACAAATTCGTACATACTGAAATGGTATGCTTACCCACCGGCTTCAACTCAAACATTGAATAGAAAGATGCAACTTCATATACCGCAATAGCCGGCATCTCTAAGTATTCTGCAATCGCATCCATCTTTTCTACTGGCAGATAACCTTCTTCATGCTGCAATGCACGCAAAGCCGCTAACACAGCAGATTGCTTTTGATCAATTGGATAACGTGAAAGCCAACCATCAATCTCACCAATCAAGTGGTCGGATAAAACATTTGTTGAAGAATCACTCATCGATCAATTTCTCCAAATACAATATCTTGCGTACCAATTATGGCTACGACATCTGCCAACATATGTCCACGTGACATTTCATCTAATGCCGCAAGATGCGCAAAACCTGGCGCACGAATTTTCATACGATATGGTTTATTAGCACCATCTGAAACCAGATAGATTCCAAATTCACCTTTCGGATGCTCGATGGCTGAATACACCTCACCTTTTGGCAAACAATAGCCTTCCGTAAATAATTTGAAATGGTGAATCAATTCTTCCATACCCATTTTCATATCGCCACGTGAGGGAGGAGACACTTTATGATCATCAACCATTACTGGCCCAGAATTTTTACGCAACCAAGTAATGCACTGTTTAATAATTTCATTAGATTGCCGCATTTCCTCCATGCGCACTAAATAACGATCGTAACAATCACCATTTACACCAATAGGAATTTTAAAATCTATTTCACTATAACTCTCATACGGTTGCTTGCGACGCAAATCCCACTCCACACCCGAACCACGCAACATTGGCCCAGTGAAGCCTAATTGCAATGCACGCTCAGGAGTCACAATACCTATATCAACCGTGCGCTGTTTCCAAATACGATTATCCGTTAACAGTGTTTCATACTCATCTACGCAAGCTGGAAAACGCTTAGTGAAGTCTTCAATAAAATCCAAGAACGATCCCGTACGCGCTTCATTTAATTTATTTACTTCTTTTTCATCATGCCAACGTGATTCTGTATATTTAGGCATCGTGTCAGGAAGATCGCGGTATACACCACCGGGTCGATAATAGGTTGCGTGCAAACGTGCACCAGAAACCGCTTCGTAACAATCCATTAAATCTTCACGCTCGCGGAAAGCGTACAAGAAAACGGTCATCGCACCCACATCTAATGCATGTGCGCCTAACCATAATAAGTGATTTAGTATCCGCGTGATTTCATCGAACATCACTCGAATATATTGCGCACGCATCGGTACTTCTATACCTGACAATTTTTCAATCGACATTACATAAGCATGCTCATTACACATCATAGAGACATAATCGAGTCTATCCATGTAACCGATACTTTGGTTATAAGGTTTGCTTTCTGCTAATTTTTCGGTAGCGCGATGCAGCAAACCAATATGGGGATCTGCACGTTGCACGACTTCCCCATCCATTTCTAACACCAAGCGCAAAACACCATGCGCTGCAGGATGCTGTGGACCAAAATTCATTGTGTAATTACGTAACTCAGCCATCAGCAGTTTCCTTTTCAGACTTGCTCGCTGACGAGTCTTCTGACAGACCAGCTTCGAAACGATGGTCGTCACGAATTACTTTGGGTACATTAATTCTTGGTTCAATTGAAACAGGTTGGTAGATAACACGCTTTTGGTCTGGGTCATATCGAACTTCAACATGCCCTACTAAAGGAAAATCTTTGCGGAACGGGTGGCCAGTAAATCCATAGTCGGTAAGAATACGACGCAAATCTGGATGACCCTCAAACACTATTCCAAAAAGATCAAACGCTTCTCGTTCATACCAATTTGCACAAGACCATAAATCTGTAACCGATGGAAGTATCGGCAAGTCATTGTCATTGCAATGAACTTTAATCCGTATTCTTTGGTTATTACTAACAGACAACAAATGATATACCACTGCATAACGTGGCCCATTCATTTCACTATCGTGTTTCGCATCATCAAAAGTAAAACGACCAAAAGAATTTTTTTCTACCCCGCGGCTAAATCCAGAAGATGAAGCTGTTTCAGTATTCCATTCGTCTGTACCAAACTCTAAATAATCCACTCCAGCTAAATCTATTAACTGATCAAACTTAAATGTCTCAACAGCACTTAATTGCGAAAGAACACTCAACAACTCATCCTGATGAACAAGAACGGTTAATTCATCAAAATTAATATCTATAGATAGTATCGAAGATGCCAATACATCTTGCAGCTCAGAACTAAGTTTATTGAGTTGATCTTGCATAGAACTGGCACTTAACGTGCGATAGTGTTGGTGCGACGGATCTTATTTTGTAATTGCAAAATACCGTACAACAATGCTTCAGCAGTAGGTGGGCAACCAGGAACATATACATCAACAGGGACAATTCGATCACAACCTCTCACTACTGAATAAGAATAATGATAATAACCACCACCATTTGCACATGAGCCCATCGAAATCACCCATTTTGGATCAGCCATTTGGTCATAAACCTTACGTAACGCTGGTGCCATTTTATTCACTAACGTTCCCGCAACTATCATTACATCTGATTGTCTTGGACTCGGCCGGAACATCACGCCAAAACGATCAAGATCATATCTAGCTGCACCGGCATGCATCATTTCTACTGCACAACACGCCAAACCAAATGTCATGGGCCACATGGAACCAGTCCGCGCCCAATTAATTAAATCATCCAACTTAGTAGTTGCAAAACCTTTATCATGAAAACCTTGATCATGAAAACTTTGTTCTAGCGGACTCATAGAAGAGCTTACTAAAGAATTTATATTTGCCATAACAAACCTTAGTTATTCTTGGTAGGGACTAATCCCAATCAAGCGCACCTTTTTTCCACTCATAGATAAAACCAATCGTAAGAATGATTAAAAAGATTGCCATTGAAATAAAGCCGATTAACCCAACCTCACGAATTGCTACCGCCCAAGGAAACAAGAAAGCAATTTCTAAATCAAAAATGATAAATAATATTGCGACTAAGTAATAGCGCACATCAAATTTCATACGCGCATCTTCAAAAGCTTCGAATCCACATTCATAAGGGGATTCTTTTGCAGCATCTTTAACATGCTTACCTAGACCTATTCGTGACAGACCCAAAAGCATGATGGCTCCACCAAAAACCGTAGCTATAGCAATAAATATTAATACCGGCAGGTAGTTTTCAATCATTATAATTTCTCATGCAGACCATAATCTTATTCTTTATATTTGGTCTAAATTTTTACTTCGATGAATTCGATAGTATATCTTGTCAAATCACTTGAGTATTCACCTTCACGTTTAATTATATGCGTGACGTAAGCTTGACAGAACTGAGTTTGTTCACTTTGTGAACAATACGCTACTCAATTCGAATATAAACTCCATTACAGTACGTAAGCTGATATCGCTTTGCGATATTAAATTTACGATTAATACCCAATTGCACTTGGCTCATATTAGGCCATAGACCAAATACATTTCGGTTTGCGTACAAAAACTGGTGCCGATGGCCGGACTCGAACCGGCACGAGGTTGCCCCCACTAGCCCCTCAAGCTAGCGCGTCTACCAATTCCGCCACATCGGCTACAAAAAACTATTTTATCCTAAGGTATTCTCTTGAAGATCTAATTTAGCTAATACTCGTATAAAGCAAGATAATTACTGTGACGTAAATACCCAAAAAGGCTTTAGCAATAAAGAGTTAGCTCTACAAACTACTATATAGACAATAATTATAGATCATGGGATCATTATTGAAATAATAGTTATTAACTAAATTTATCAACTACTTGAATTCATGGAGATTAAAAATGGATAAAGACGAATATAAAAGTTTTGATATGGCCGCAATAATTGTAGGTGTTGTAATTATTGCATATGCATTAATAATGGCATTCGTATTCCCATAAGCCCTAATTGCATCCTGCAAACTAGTAATTAATAAAAAATTGGAAAAATACCAAAAAACTTAATTACTTCTACTCTGGAACGTCATCTGGCGAAGCATTGTCCAGAGCGCTACTTGCCTCTTCTTTGATTGATTCCATGCTGTCGTGAACCTCATTCATGACAGCATCGGTTTGAGCCTCAATATCTGCTGACATTTCAGAATCGGATAAATCATCCGTTGATGGAACATCGGATGCCTCATTATCTAAAATAGCATCTGATTTTGGCACGTCGGTTGTTGATGAATTCACTTCAGTTTGTTCTACCGCATCAATTACACTTTCAGCTACTGGTCGATTGCTGGCTAAGTACGCTAAAGCTAAACTATTTATAAAAAATAATGTGGCAAGTATGGCGGTTAGGCGAGTTAGAAAAGAAGCCGAGCCCTGTGAACCAAAAACGGTACCTGAAGCGCCACTTCCAAATGCTGCCCCCACATCCGCTCCTTTACCATGTTGAATGAGGATCAATCCAATAATGCCAATTGCAAGTAACACATCAATGGCAACCAAAATGCTATATAAAGTAGTCATGTATTAAAAATATAGTTTAGTAAAAAATGTTTATTTGAATAGGTCTAACAGGTGAGCCGTCTAATTAGCAGCCTGCGCAATACCGATAAAATCATCTGCCTTAAGTGCAGCTCCGCCAATTAATCCACCATCAATATCAGGTTGTTGTAACAGCTCTTCTGCATTTTCTGGTTTCATGCTGCCACCATAAAGAATTCGAATATTGGCCGCAATATCTTTATTTTGCGCATCCAACGTAAGCCTAATCTCTTCGTGCACTTCTTGTGCTTGGGCAGGTGTGGCAACTTGCCCCGTTCCAATCGCCCATACAGGCTCATAGGCTATTACTGCTTTTTTAAATGCCTCTATCCCAAACAGATCTAATATGGCGTTAATTTGTGTGGCCACCACTACTTCCGTATGACCCGCCTCACGTTCTTGCAACGTTTCACCCACACATAAAATTGGGGTTAATCCATTTTTTACAACATGTGCAAACTTTGTAGCCACTTTATCGTTACTGTCTCCATATACATGTCGACGTTCGGAGTGACCAATTATGTTGTATGTACAACCAAACTCTTTAATCATCGCTGCAGCGACTTCTCCTGTAAACGCTCCACTTTCTTGATCTGAACAATCCTGGGCGCCAAGAGATATCTCTGTGCCTTCCAATAACTTCTGCACCTGTGACAAATATATATAGGGCGGACATACTGCAAGCTCAGCATTCTTAATGGAAGGCAACTGCTCTCGAATTCCTGAAATCAACTCAGAAATGCTACTCAATGAGCCGTTCAGCTTCCAGTTTCCAGCTACTAGTGGTTGACGCATATATAAGGGTCTTATGTCAGAATATAAAGGCGCGCAGCTTACCGATGCCAGGCGCGTTAGGCAAATTCTATATTTAAGTTAAAACCGAGTATTGAAGAATGTCTAGTTTAACAAGCTGCAGCAACGCTGTCCGCTATCTGTTGTGCTAATTGTTGAACTTTTGGTGCATCCACACCCTCAACCATCACTCGCACAAGTGGCTCGGTGCCAGATGGTCTGAGCAGCACTCTCCCTGAATCAGCAAGAACCGATTCTGCATCTTGCACCGCTTGCTGAATTTCTGGTGTGTTATCCAGATCAATTCTCGCTTGGATTGGCACATTAATAAGTATCTGTGGATATTTACTCATTCCAGATTTCGCTTCACGCAAGCTGACTTGTTGATTAACCAACACTTGCAACACTTGCAAAGCTGAAATAATTGCATCTCCAGTAGTAGTTCGATCCAAACATATTATATGTCCCGAAGATTCCCCTCCTAGTATCCATGAGCGCTCTTTAAGCATTTCCATAACATAACGATCACCCACTGCAGCACGCCCAAATTCAATATCTTGATCACGCAATGCATGCTCAAGTCCTAAATTACTCATCAGCGTTCCCACCACACCGCCATCCAAAACATTCTCTTTCTTTCGCGCATTCGCAATAACATACAAAAGCTCATCACCATCTATAATTGCACCAGAATCGTCGACCATAATAAGTCGATCACCATCACCATCAATAGCGATTCCCAAATCTGCATGATGCTCAATTACGGCCATACGCAATTCTTTAGGATCGGTTGCACCACATCCATCATTAATATTTAAACCATTTGGTTTTGAAGAAAGGCTAATTACTTCAGCACCCAACTCTGAAAATACGTTTGGAGCAATATGATAAGTAGCACCATGAGCGCAATCGACAACTAGTTTTAGGCCATTTAGCTTTACACGTGTTGGAATTGTGCTCTTACAAAATTCAATATAACGACCTGCAGCATCGTTAATACGCTCCACCTTACCTAACATATCAGATGCAACAACTTCTAAAGGGTGATCAAGTTGATTTTCAATTTCTAACTCAACCGAGTCTGGAAGTTTTTTTCCATCCGATGAAAAAAACTTTACTCCGTTATCGTAATAAGGATTATGCGAAGCACTAATTACTATTCCGGCCGCTGCTCGCAAAGTTCGAGTTAAATATGCTACGGCGGGGGTTGGCATAGGACCTAGCAAGCGAGCATGTACTCCTGCAGCAGAAAGACCCGCTTCTAATACGGACTCAAACATATAACCTGAAATACGCGTGTCTTTACCAATTAAAACTAAATTATTATTTTCACTACATAGAACACGACCCACGGCCCAGCCCAGTTTTAATACAAACTCAGGTGTCATTACGCCATCACCTACGCGACCGCGAATTCCATCCGTACCAAAATATTTGCGTTCCATAAAAACGATGATTAAACCATTAGCAGAAAGTAGATTTTATAGGCTATTTAAAGAGAAAGTATGCTGTTTTTTACAGCAAAGTGACAAAATCACGCATTTGCATGACTGTATTGATCTTTACTTGATAGTTGTGCGAAAAAATCAAGAAGCGACCTAAAATTATCACTTCTTGATTGTATAAAAATACTAGTGCTCGCCTGCCGGCCCACCAATTGGACCAGAATCTTTAGGTGCATCGTCTTGAGAAGTAGGCGCAGCACTACCTGAATCAGGTTTATCATCATCCATCCAATCTTTAGGAGGACTAGGCACTTTACCTTCCATAATTTCATCAATTTGATCTTTATCGATAGTTTCATATTTCATTAAGGCTTTAGCCATCAAATGTAACTTATCCATATTCTCATTAAGAAGTTTTTCTGCACGTTCATAGTTAGTATCAATGATACGTCGGATCTCAAGATCTATAGAATTTGCTGTGTCATCGGATACTGATTTGTGCTGTGTAACAGAGTGACCTAAGAAAACTTCACCGTCATCTTCACCATAAGAAAGTGGACCCATTTTTTCAGACAAGCCCCACCTTGTTACCATCGCACGCGCAAGTTCAGTTGCACGTTCAATATCATTAGACGCACCGGTCGTTACACGGTCTGCTCCTAAGGTAATTTCTTCTGCAATACGGCCACCAAACAATGTAGAAATTTGACTTTCTAAACGCTGCTTACTATGACTATAACGATCTTCTTCTGGCAAAAACATGGTCACACCTAAGGCACGCCCACGCGGAATAATTGTTACTTTATAAACCGGATCATGATCAGGTACTAGACGACCTACAATTGCGTGACCCGACTCATGGTATGCAGTATTTTTCTTTTCCTCATCATCCATTACCATGGACTTACGCTCAGCACCCATGAGAATTTTATCTTTAGCTTTTTCAAATTCTTCCATGTCCACTGTTCGTTTGTTTGCACGGGCAGCAAATAACGCAGCTTCGTTAACTAAGTTAGCTAGATCCGCACCAGAAAAACCAGGAGTACCTCGCGCAATATAATCTGGACGAACATTTTTACCTAGCGGCACTTTACGCATATGCACTTTAAGAATTTGTTCGCGACCGCGTATATCTGGAAGCGGAACCGTTACTTGACGATCAAATCGACCAGGACGAAGCAATGCTGGGTCTAATACATCAGGACGGTTAGTAGCAGCAATTACGATTACCCCTTCGTTACCATCAAAGCCATCCATTTCAACAAGTAATTGGTTAAGTGTTTGCTCTCGTTCATCATGACCACCACCGAGGCCTGCACCACGATGTCGACCTACTGCATCAATTTCATCAATAAATATTATGCAAGGTGAATGTTTCTTAGCTTGAGCGAACATATCGCGTACACGCGATGCACCCACGCCCACAAACATTTCTACAAAATCAGAACCCGAGATAGTAAAGAAAGGAACTTTAGCTTCACCTGCAATAGCTTTAGCTAATAATGTTTTACCTGTTCCAGGTGAACCCACCATTAACACACCACGTGGAATTTTACCGCCTAGTTTTTGGAATTTACCCGGGTCACGTAAAAATTCTACCAGCTCGGACACTTCATCTTTTGCTTCTTCAACACCGGCTACGTCATTAAAGGTAACTTTAATTTGGTCTTCGCCCATTAACCGTGCTTTGCTCTTACCAAAAGACATTGCACCACGACCCGAACCGCCACCTTGCATTTGACGCATGAAGAATATCCACACACCAATAAGCAATAACATTGGGAACCAACTGATTAAAATATCTAACAGTAAGGAACGCGATTTCGCTTCACCTGCTTCGACCGCGACATTATATTTAAGCAACGTATCTAATAATTTGTCGTCACCTGGACTATTAGTCTCAAACTTATCGTTGTTTTCAAGTACACCCGTAATCTGACGATTATCAGGACTAATCATTACTGACTGAACATTGCCTGACTTAACTTGATCTAAAAATTCAGAGTAAGAAAGTTCACCTGGTGTCTCGGGGCGGGGTGCAAAATTATTAAAAACAGTCATTAACACAACTGCTATCACAGCCCAGAGCAATAAATTTTTTACCATGTCGTTCAAAAAACTAACCTCTTACTTATAATTCAAACACTTAAAACGAATATTGACCTTACTATAACTTAATATGAGTGGCCAGGGCATACATCTCACGACTGCGCGGTCTGGACGCTTCTGGTTTACGAATCAATACCTTACTAAATTTTGACCGCAGCATTTTGACATAATCATCAAATCCAGCACCTTGAAAGAGTTTTACAATCAGACCACCGTCAGCTGCCAATACCTCGACACTCAACTCAGCGGCTAATTCAGCAAGATACATGGCCTTAGGCTGATCAACACTATTGATACCACTAATATTGGGGGCCATATCACTTAAAACAAGGTCTACAGGTTTTTGACCCACAATTTCTCGCAAAGATTCATATATTTCTTGCTCTGTGAAGTCACCTTTTAAGAAATGAACGTTATTAATAGCATCCATTTCGAGTACATCAATGGCCACAATTTTACCTGTCTTACCAACCTTTTTAGCAACATACTGACTCCACCCACCTGGTGCCGCGCCCAAATCAACAATATTCATGCCTTGTTGAATAAGCTTATATTTCTCATCCAGCTCTTGGAGTTTATACACTGCACGCGAACGCCAACCTTCTTTATGTGCGCGTTGCACATAAAGATCATCTGCATGCTCTTTATTCCAAGTTTTACTCCGCATAGAGACTACCGAAATATTATAGATACATAGTTGGTTTTAAAACGCCGCAAAAGGAATTTTAATTTTTTATAAGACGAGGCAAAAAATATCGAAACGAGCGACGTGTATTTTAATATACACGAGTGAAATTGAGATTATTTTTTAACGAAGTCTTATGAAAAATTAAAACTTCTTACTCATTCATAGCGGACTTCGACAACTTCGTAGTCTTTATTCCCCGCCGGCGCTTCAACGGTAATTAAATCACCCTCTTCTTTGCCGATCATCGCTCGTGCAATGGGAGAAGTCACAGATATCATGCTTTGTTTAATGTCTGCTTCATCTTCGCCAACAATCATGTACGTCACTTCTTCACCGGTGTCTTCGTCAGCCAGCATTACCGTAGAACCAAATACTACTTTGCCGTTTGCATTGATTTTTGTGACATCAATGATTTCGGCATTTGATAACTTTCCTTCAATCTCTTTAATTCGGCCTTCAGCAAATGACTGTTGCTCCCTTGCAGCATGGTATTCTGCATTCTCTTTTAAATCACCATGCGCACGCGCCGTTGCAATCGCCTCAATAATTTTTGGCCGTTTAATATTTTTAAGCTCATCTAGCTCGGTGCGTAATTTTTCCGCACCTTTAATTGTTAATGGAACTCTATTCATATCGAATTAATCTTAATAATTTAATTAGTGTGTAAGCTTATGCAAATCTTGCAGCCTATAAACCTTATAGTCATCTTTACTTTGCATAGCTTCTTTAAGTGCCCATGCACCTGCCATCGTTGTGGTGTAACAGACTTTATGCTGTAGCGCTTCTCTTCGAATTGTAAACGAATCAGCAATCGCTTGTTTGCCTTCCGTAGTATTTACAATCAAGTCAATTTTACCATCAATTATCATATCAACAATATGCGGCCGCCCTTCTCGCACCTTATTAACGGTATCGCATTCAATACCTTTTTCACCCAATGCTCTAGCAGTACCCTTGGTCGCGACAATGGTAAATCCGAGTTGCTTCAAATGCTCGGCAATTAACGTCGCTTGATGCCTATCTTCTTTACGTACACTTAACAGCACATTGCCTGACTCCGGAAAATTTGTTCCTGCCGCTAATTGCGATTTTCCAAATGCTTCGCCAAATGTGTCGCCAACTCCCATTACTTCACCAGTAGACTTCATTTCAGGGCCAAGAATTGGGTCAACGCCAAGAAATTTAATAAATGGAAATACTGCTTCTTTAACTGAAAAATATTCAGGTGTAATTTCATTCATCGCATCTTGCTCTTTTAGCGACTTGCCCACCATGCAACGTGCAGCTATTTTAGCTAAAGGTTGTCCGATTGCTTTTGAAACAAATGGTACGGTACGTGATGCGCGCGGATTTACTTCGATTAGATATACTTTTTCATCTTTAATTGCGAACTGGATATTCATCAAACCTTTAACTTGCAACGCTAACGCTAATTGTCGCGCTTGCTCACGCATCACATCTTGCACATCAGTAGTTAAATTGTAAGGTGGTAATGAGCATGCACTATCACCCGAATGGATGCCTGCTTGCTCAATATGTTGCATGATCCCACCGATCAAAACATTTTCGCCATCACAAATGGCATCTAAATCTACTTCTACAGCGTTATCAAGAAAATGATCAATCAATACTGGCGCATCATTTGAAACTTTAACCGCCTCTCGCATGTACCGTTCTAAATCTGCACGGTTATAAACAATTTCCATTGCGCGACCACCCAAAACATAGGAAGGACGAACCACCACTGGATAACCAATATTGTCTGCGGCATCTACCGCTTGCTCTGTGCTGGTAGCCGTGGCATTAGGTGGTTGCAATAATTTTAAATCATTGACTAATTGCAAAAAACGTTCACGATCTTCTGCAAGATCAATTGAATCTGGACTGGTACCAACAATAGGCACACCAGCCGCTTCAAGATCTTGTGCGAGTTTTAATGGCGTTTGGCCACCAAACTGCACAATTACACCAAACGGCTTCTCAACACGAACAATTTCTAACACATCTTCTAATGTTAGTGGCTCAAAATAAAGTCGATCTGAAGTGTCGTAATCGGTGGATACTGTTTCAGGGTTACAATTCACCATAATGGTTTCGTAACCATCTTCGCGCATGGCGAAGGCGGCATGCACGCAACAATAATCAAACTCGATCCCTTGACCGATTCGGTTTGGACCTCCACCTAAAACAATAATCTTCTTTTTATCACTCGGCTCGGCTTCGCATTCTTCGTCATAGCTGGAATACATATATGCTGTGCTCGTCGCAAACTCAGCAGCACAGGTGTCGACTCTCTTATATATAGGATGAACTTTCAGTGAAGTACGTTTGACACGTACATCGCTTTCACTGCATTGCAGTAATTTCGCCAATCTTCTATCCGAAAAGCCCTTGCGTTTAATTTCACGCATGAACTGCATATCAATAGAGGCTAATTTCATTGCAGCAATTTCTGCTTCCATATCAATGAGCTGCCTTAATTGCGCAAGAAACCAAGGATCAATTGCCGTGGATGCAAAAAGTTCTTCTACTGATTGACCTAAGCGCATCGCATCGCCCACATACCAAACACGGCTTGGCCCGGGCTCTTGAAGCTCGGAAGCTAATAAACTTAAGTGTTCTTCATCATATTCATCATGCATGGGGTCTAAGCCATCCACACCCACTTCTAATCCACGCAACGCTTTTTGAAACGACTCTTGGAAAGTACGGCCAATGGCCATCACTTCACCTACAGATTTCATTTGTGTGCTTAGTTTTGCTTTGGCTTGCGGGAATTTCTCAAAGGTAAATCGAGGAATCTTTGTTACAACGTAATCGATACTTGGTTCAAATGATGCGGGCGTTGCACCACCGGTAATTTCATTCTTCAACTCATCAAGCGTATACCCTATAGCAAGTTTTGCTGCGATTTTTGCTATAGGAAAACCTGTTGCCTTGGATGCCAAAGCCGAAGATCTAGACACACGTGGATTCATTTCAATAATAACCATGCGTCCATCTTCAGGATTTATTGAAAACTGTACATTAGAACCACCGGTATCTACACCAATTTTACGCAACACATCTAACGATGCATTTCGCATAATTTGATATTCTTTATCGGTAAGTGTTTGCGCAGGTGCCACAGTAATCGAGTCGCCTGTGTGCACACCCATCGGATCAAAGTTCTCAATCGAGCAGATTATGATGCAATTGTCATTTTTATCCCGCACCACTTCCATTTCATATTCTTTCCAACCTAACAATGACTCTTCGAGTAATACTTCCGACGTAGGTGAAAGATCTAAACCATGTGCAATGATCTCTTTAAATTCTTCAAGGTTATAGGCAATACCTCCGCCGCTTCCACCCATCGTGAATGAAGGTCTAATGATGGTTGGAAAACCCAGACTTGGCTGTTGTTGAATCGCTTCTTCTAAACTATGTGCGAGCGCAGAACGCGCAGACTTTAAACCTATCTCTTCCATCGCCTTGCGAAATAATTCACGATCTTCTGCCATATCAATGGCTTCTTTTTTCGCACCAATCATTTCGATTGAATACTTTTCTAAGATCCCTTCTCGATCTAAATCCAAGGCGCAATTCAGCGCGGTTTGACCACCCATGGTAGGTAGCAATACATCAGGACGTTCTTTTTCAATAATTTGTGCGACGGTCTGCCACGTAATGGGCTCAATATAAATAGCATCAGCCATTTCCGGATCCGTCATAATGGTCGCCGGATTAGAATTCACTAAAATTACCCGATAACCTTCTTCTCGCAACGCTTTACATGCTTGTGCACCAGAATAATCAAACTCACATGCTTGACCAATCACAATCGGACCCGCTCCGATGATTAATACACTTTTTATGTCCGTACGCTTTGGCATTTAATTAATCTATTTACCGGTCTATTTACTGAACTTGTTTATATTCTTCCATCAACTTGATGAAATGTTTGAATAAAGGTTTCACATCTTGTGGACCTGGACTCGCTTCTGGATGACCTTGAAAACTGTAGGCAGGTTTTTGCATATGACGGACACCTTGCAATGACCCATCAAACAACGATCGATGTGTCGCTTCTAATTCTTTCGGTAAAGTTTTTTCGTCAATCGCAAAACCATGGTTTTGGCTGCTGATCATCACCAGCTTGCTGGCTAAATCTTGTACAGGATGATTGGCGCCGTGATGGCCAAATTTCATTTTGGTTGTTTGTGCACCGCACGCTAAACCCAGTAATTGATGACCTAAACAAATACCAAAGGTAGGCACACTTGCCGCAATGATTTCTTGAATAGCTTTAATCGCATAATCGCAAGGCTCTGGATCACCTGGTCCATTAGAAAGAAATACACCATCTGGATTTTTTGCCAACACTTTACTTGCAGGAGTGGTCGCTGGAATGACTTCGAGCTCACAACCATAATCGTGAAGAATACGTAAGATGTTACGTTTTACTCCATAATCGTAAGCTAAAACTTTGAATTTACTCTGGTCTTTATTACTTTTATAACCCTTTTCCAATGACCAACACCCTTCATTCCAAGAATAGGGTTTATTCGTGGTCACTTCTTTTGCCAGATCCATACCCTTTAGACCTGGAAAAGCTTTCGCTGCCGCTAAGGCTTTCGCTTCATCAATATCATTTACCGAATTCCCAGCCATAATGGCGCCATTTTGCGCACCCTTTTCTCGAAGAATTCTTGTCAGTCGTCTTGTGTCAATGTCGGCGATAGAAACTACATTATGTTTTTGCAAATAAGAAGATAAATCAGACTGTTGCCGCCAATTACTAACCTGTACTGGTAAGTCGCGAATGACTAAACCTGTTGCAAATATTTGTGCAGATTCTTCATCTTCTGAATTAGCACCGACATTACCAATGTGTGGATAGGTCAGTGTGATAATTTGTTGTGCGTAAGAAGGGTCGGTGAGAATCTCTTGGTAACCCGTCATGGAAGTATTGAAAACGACTTCCCCTACCGATAAACCCGATATGCCAATAGAGCTTCCCCAAAAAAGACTGCCGTCTTCCAAGGCAAGCAAGGCGGGTTGATGACTCAAAAATTCACTCTCCTAAATCTATAAGGCGCAGATGTAAAAACGGGACGACCTGTTGGTCATCCCGTAAAAAATTCTGTGCTATCGGTGGACCGGGAGAATTGTACTCAAATCATCGTCTTAGTGAAACCGAGAATTTGGGGTATTGGCCAAGAAATAATCAGTGAACACATGGAAGACAAACATAAGCAGCAACAAGGACGACCGTCATGGATGACGGAAGTGCTAGAAACGCAGGATGCAGTTTCTAGTGCGTTGCAACAGATTATATTTTTCTAAAACAAAATGTCCGCTTCGGCCGCCATGGATGGCGAAAGTGCAGAAATTGCAGGAGCAAATTTCTGCCGTCCAATTAGTAAGTACACGGAAGTACGCATATGAGGTGCAACATGGATGTTGCTTAAAATTAAGGTTTGGTGATCTAAATTATGTCTGCTTACGGCCAATAGCGGACATTCGATTAATCTGATATTTATGTCTTAAACATCTCTAACATTGCAATTGCTACAGGACCTGATGAGGCTGGATTTTGACCGGTAATTAGATTTCCATCGGTGACAACATATGGATGCCAATCATCAATACTGGAATAAATTCCACCTTTGGCCTTTAACTCATTTTCCACTAAAAATGGCACAACCTCAGAAAGTTGCACTGCATCCTCTTCAGAATTACTAAAACCTGTCACCTTTTTCCCTTCTACTAATGGTGTCCCATTAGAATTTTTAGTGTGACGAAACACTGCCGGTGCATGGCATACTGCAGCAATTGGTTTCCCCGATTGATACATTGCTTCTATCAATGCTATTGAATCCACATCTTCTGCCAAGTCCCATAGAGGTCCATGCCCACCAGGATAAAATACCGCATCATAATCACTTGATGAAACTTCAGATAAACAAACAGTATTCGCTAAATCAGCTTTAGCGTCATCATCTTGTTTAAATCTTTTTGTTGCTTTCGTTTGAGAGTCAGGCTCATCACTTTTGGGGTCCAAAGGTGGTTGTCCGCCTTTGGGTGAAGCAAGAGCAATAGCTGCATTTGAATCCTTGAATACATAATAAGGGGCTGCAAATTCCTCTAACCAAAATCCAGTCTTCTTTCCTGTATCACCAAGCCTGTCATGTGATGTAAGCACCATAAGAATTTTCATTTAGACTATCCTAAGTTAATGTAGATTTATGAAGCTGCTTATCCAGTATTAACTATTTTGAATTACTAGCATAATTATTTTTCTTATGTCTGCTTTCGGCCATAAGAAGACATTAAAATATCTACAGTCTAATTATATTCAGAATACCAACACATCAGTTTTTAGCAGCACTCACATAGCCATCCCGAACTTTATCTTTAATTCACAAGAGTTAACACCACGAGCTCTAGTATTAGAGCATGATGAGCACATGGATAAATTAAAAGACGGCATTGACACAAGTAGTGAGCTTTTTCACCAAGACATAGAGGCCGTTAACGCAATTATAGCGATGGTAATATTTGTTGTGATAATGCTTGTACTACTACTGTTTGGCTAAATTTCTGCTTTGGGTCGGCAGAAATTTGCTCCTCAGCAACTGCTTCTGCGTTGCTCTAACTCCTGCATCCTTGCAGTCGTGACATTATGCACTTCCACCATCCATGGCGATCGTAAGTGGTCATTTCATGTCCTAATTTTTTATTTTGTTGCTCAATTTTAACACTCTAAAAGTCCACTAATATTGTAACCAACTGATGTACTTAGAATTAGACTTGAGTCATAAAATTGAAGTAATATTTTGCTATAGTTAAGGAATAAAAAAGTACTGGAGAGTTGGGAAATGAAGGATTTAAAAGCATTGGATGCCGTCGTATTGGCATTGTTTATTGTTGGAATAATTATGGTTGTTTTCTTAGACAGAACACCCATTCAAGAAACTCCTGCCGATCAAATTGCAGCGGTTGCATCGGAACAAGACCATCCTGTTGATTTGGCAAATTAGTTTCTAAAGTTATTTCTTAACATAAAAAGGACGAACAATAGTTCGCCCTTTATAACTATGTATATCTGGTGGATTTAGCTATCGGATTTACCTTCGCCATGATGCTTCCTGTGCTTCATTTCATCAGAACTTAGAACACCATCTCCATTTTTATCTTTGTGGCTAAACTTTTTCTCTGCATGTGCCATAAATTCTTCTTTACTTACCGACCCATCACCGTCCGTATCCATATTTTTCATTTTACAGTGCTTGCCACCGTGACTATCAGCGATCATGTAACCAGATACTTGGTCAGACATATTGAAAGGATTATCACTCGCACTTACTGGTGAAATTATAAATGCACTAAGCAGTAATACAGCACTTAGCGGCATTAATTCGATTATCTTACTCATAGGATCAACTCCATTAGTTATTTATTTAAAAAATAGTACTTATCTATACTTAGATTACTCACATATATATAGTTCCACCATAGGGACTTTAATTTTTACTATATTTGCTTTAGATCATAAGCAGCTATTGCAAATATAAACACTTGCTGCACTTGCATAACTCATGGCTCTTCCAGTAGGTTACTTCGTATAACCAACCATCGCCTCTAATCCAGAAGGATTAAACCCGCCCATTGTTTGCTTTCCTACAACAAAGAAAGGTACACCTGAATCACCTAGTCTTTTATATTTTCTTTTAGCGTTTGCATTTTTTCAATATCATATTCTCTAAACTTTATTCCTTTGCTTCGCATATGCTGTCTAGCTTTTTTACAAAAACTACACCAACTTGTTGAATACATGATCACTGCTTTCTGTTTGGCTGGTTTTTTGATTTAATCTCATTCGCTTTTGAATAGGCTGAACCACTTAAGCCATCTGCATTATTAATGTTGGTTTCAACATCAACTTCTTGTGCCTCAACAGTTGGTTTATCTGTGAAAACCACACGGCCATTTTTATCTACTGTTTTATTTATTTCTGCACTTATTAAAGCAGGAATAAATAAGAGAATAATAATTATTAATTTCATATTAATAACCTCTCTCTTCCATTTCTTTTCTTCTCAATTCAGCCGCATCATGAATCATTTGCTCAACGCCTTGTGCTTTATCTATGGCAGACTCATACCCTTTAAACACATTGTCATCACTGAGTTTTTTCGAGGATTTTTCTACAATTACCGGCTCTTCATATGAACAAGCAATAAAATTTGCCATGCAAATTAATAGAAAAATTATGGAGAATTTTTTCATCGCAGCCCCAATATTCATTTTTAATAAATATCCTCGATTATTTTATGACTTTTATCCCCATGACCAAATCAAAATATCGGCATAAACATACTTACTGGTTAATATTCCAGACCAAGCTGGTATTAGTCTATTTTTGAAAAAACAAATACCCCGCAAATCCAACTAAAATTAGAGAAAATATCTTTTTAAAACTTGCGGTAGAAACATGCTCTAGCAAATGCGGACCTATTTGCGCACCTATTACTCCACCCAAACCTAGCACAATCGCAATTTTATAATCTACATTAGAAAACTTTGAATGCGCAAATACGGCGGACATAGCTATGATTAAAATCGCTAAAAATGAAGTGCCAACTGCTTTTTGTGCCGTGTAACCCAATGCAATTAACAATGGCACCATGAGAAAGCCACCGCCAAGACCTGTAAAGGAAGCTGCAACACCAATAAACAAACCTGAAAACAAAAGTAATGCGTAATTTAATGCCATTTATGCTTCCTCACTTAAATTGAATGATCTATATATCGGTAATGGCCGGTTATTTTATATTTAAATAAAATATCATCTTCCACAGGACCACGACCAATATTATGAATAATTTTAGGTCTTGATGTGTTGTTAACAATTTGATCAGAAACAATTCCAATATGCGGCAAATTCCCTGGTAACATCCAAGTCACTAGATCACCCGCTTTATATGCATTTTCGTTTTGACGGATAGCTAGCTCCTTGCCATGTCGTTTAAAAAACATTTGCAAATTAGGAACTCGACGATGATCAATATTTTTATCAGTTGAGAGCAAGCCCCAAGAATTGGGATACACAGAAAAATTAGTATACATATCTTCATGCACGAGTTGCTGCAAATCGACACCAAGTTTTCGATATGCTCTCACTACCAAATCAGTGCACACGCCTTGATTTAGAGGCACATCACCCATTGGATATGCAATGCTTTGGTATGAACCGTCATAAACGACTTGGTGTTTTGTTCGTTCTTGCGCAGCTTCAACTAACTGCTGAGAAAATAAATCAGGATTTGCAATGCATATTTGAAAAAATACACATACAGCTAATAATAGTAAAATTAATCTAGAGGCCCAGGACATCCTGCATATCATAAAGTCCATTATCTCTATCTGACAGCCAGCTTGCAGCACGCATAGCACCTTGCGCAAAAGTCATTCGACTAGATGCTTTATGTGTAATCTCCACTCGTTCGCCAGTGCCTGCAAACATGACCGTATGATCTCCAACGATATCCCCCGCACGAATAGTTTCAAAGCCAATAGTTTTTTTATCTCGCTCACCGGTATGACCTTGTCGACCATACACTGCACAATCTTTTAAATCCCTTCCTAAGCTTTCTGCAACCACTTCTCCCATTCGCAAAGCGGTACCAGAGGGTGCGTCCACTTTATGCCGATGATGGGCTTCGATAATTTCAATATCATATTCATCACCTAAAGTTTTCGCTGCAGTTTGCAAAAGTTTTAAACATAAATTCACACCTACACTCATGTTTGGTGCAAACATAATTGAAATTCTGTTACTGGCTTCTTGAAGTTTTTGTTTTTGGGTATCATCTAATCCTGTAGTACCAATCACCATCGACTTTCCATGCTTCACGCAAACATCCAATGATTGCATGGTGCATGTTGGTATAGTGAAATCGATCAACACATCAAACTCATTTGCACGGGCTTCTAAATCGCTAGTGATTGAAACTCCAAGTTTTTCTATACCTGCAGTAATGCCCGCATCCTCACCTATAGCATTTGAGTTTGAGATTTCAAAAGCTGCGCTCAACTCAGTATCTTGATGTTCTCCGCACGCTTGCACGAGGGCTTTACCCATACGTCCACTTGCGCCATTTACTCCTACACGAACCATTATTAAATGCCCTTAGAATTAAGGCATGAAGTGTACACCAAACTATTCTTTCATCCCACGAGACGAATGACAGAATTTATTCGTCCCAAAACTTTAAATTATCAAAAAAGCCCTTAACATTATCTGTCCACGAATGAGATTTTGGGCTATGACGATCTCCACCCTTTTCTACATCTGTAGAAAATTCTTTCATTAAGTCTTTTTGTTTTTTAGTGAGATTAATAGGTGTCTCTACTATTATTGTACATAGCATATCGCCCGCAGCACCGCCTCGAACTGGTTTCACGCCTTTGCCACGTAACCTGAATAATCGCCCTGATTGTGATTCAGCTGGTATTTTCAGCTTCACCTTGCCATTCAGTGTAGGCACTTCAATTTCGCCGCCGAGAGCTGCCATGCTAAAGCTAATGGGTACCTGGCAATGCAGATTATTTTCTTCGCGGGTAAATAATTCATGTGCTTGCACATGAATTTCTACATATAAGTCACCCGATGGCCCATTGTTGGCACCAGCCTCACCTTCACCACTCAAACGAATACGATCACCGGTATCTACCCCAGCAGGCACTTTGATGGATAATTTTTTATTTTCTTTAGTTAGACCAGTACCACGACAATAATCGCAAGGTACTTTAATGGTTTGACCTTTACCTCGACACTTTGGACAGGTTTGCTGAATAGAAAAGAATCCTTGTTGCATACGAACTTGCCCAACACCACCACATGTTTCACATGTTTCTACTGTTGTGTTTGGTGCAGCGCCTGAGCCCTCGCATTTTTCGCAAGTACTTTGCTTAGGAATATCAATAGTAGATTCAGTACCAAATACAGCCTCTTCAAGACTAACTTCTAATCCGTACTGCAGATCGGACCCACGATACACACGTTGCCCACCACCTCGACTTCCGCCAAAGATGTCACCGAAAATATCGCCAAAAATATCCCCAAAATCTCCAGACCCACCTCCTGCTGCGCCTTGCACACCAGCATGACCATATTGATCATAAGCTTGCCGCTTGCTTGCATCGCCTAACACTTCATAAGCTTCTTTAGCTTCTTTAAATTTTGCTTCTGCTTCTTGATCGCCAGGGTTTCGATCGGGGTGATACTTCATTGCAAGTCGGCGAAAGGTTTTTTTCAAATCACCTTCGCCAACGGAGCGCTCTACACCAAGAACTTCGTAATAATCTCTTTTTTCCATTTTAATCGCGCTTATTTTTAATTATATTTTTCTATATTTAACTAAAATTTGTCTTTTCCATATGCACAAAAATCCGGGCTCGTGCTCACGAACCCGGACTACGGGTAATAGCTTGTTATGAAACGCAGCTTATTTGTTATCGTCTACTTCTTCAAACTCCGCATCCACTACATCATCATCGGCTGCACCTGAAGCGTCATCAGCTTGCCCACCCTCAGCACCAGCATCATTTTGTGCATACATACGTTCAGCAAGTTTGCTTGATACTTCTGCTAGCGCTTGAGTTTTAGTTTCAATGACTTCTTTGTCATCTTTATCTAACACATCTTTTAGATCTTTAATTGCATTCTCAATCTGCATGCGCTCTTCTTGCTCAACTTTTTCACCCATTTCTTCAAGTGACTTTTCGGTCGCGTGAATCATTTGATCTGCAGTATTACGAGTGGTCACAAGTTCAGCAAACTTCTTATCTTCTTCAGCATGTGCTTCCGCATCTTTAACCATGCTTTCAACTTCTTCATCAGATAAACCACTAGAAGCTTTAATTACAATTGACTGTTCTTTGCCAGTCGCTTTATCTTTAGCCGAAACATTCAAGATACCGTTTGCATCAATATCAAGTGAAACCTCAATTTGAGGAATACCACGTTGCGCAGGTGGAATATCAGTCAAATCAAAACGACCCAAAGACTTATTTGCATTAGCTTGTTCACGCTCACCTTGTAATACGTGCACAGTAACCGCAGTCTGATTATTCTCAGCAGTGGAGAATATTTGTTGTGCATTAGTAGGTATCGTGGTGTTTTTATCGATCAACTTAGTCATCACACCACCCATAGTTTCAATACCTAGTGAAAGTGGAGTAACGTCGAGTAGCAATACATCTTTAACATCGCCACCTAACACACCTGCTTGAATAGCAGCACCGACCGCTACGGCTTCATCTGGGTTTACATCTTTACGCGGCTCTTTCCCAAAGAAGTCTTGAACAACTTCTTGCACTTTAGGCATACGAGTCTGGCCACCCACCAAAATCACATCATCAATATCTGATGCTGATAATCCTGCATCTTTAAGCGCTTGTTTACATGGTGCGACCGTGCGTTGAATTAACTCATCTACTAGTGATTCAAGTTTGGCACGAGTCACTTTAATGTTTAAATGTTTTGGCCCAGATGCATCTGCAGTAATATAAGGAAGATTAACTTCAGTTTGTTGACCTGAAGATAATTCAATCTTAGCTTTTTCTGCAGCTTCTTTAAGCCTTTGTAGTGCAAGCGGATCGTTATGTAAATCAAAACCCTGATCTTTCTGAAATTCATCAGCAAGATAATCGATTAAACGCATGTCGAAATCTTCACCACCNNCAAATTGGTGCTCGCCATCAACCTCAGCAATTTCAATAATCGAAACGTCAAATGTTCCACCACCTAAATCGTACACAGCGATCTTGCTATCACCGCGTTTTTTATCCATGCCATAAGCCAATGCCGCTGCAGTGGGCTCATTGATGATTCGTTTCACTTCAAGCCCTGCAATTTTCCCAGCATCTTTTGTTGCCTGAC
>JBOEHC010000017.1:0-193 GCA_050633765.1 Gammaproteobacteria bacterium | reverse complement strand
TATCTTTTTGAACCGCTTCTTCATCAAAGGTGCGGCCCACTAAACGCTTAATCGCGTTTAAAGTGTTTTTAGGATTGGTTACAGACTGACGTTTTGCAGCCTGCCCTACCAGCACTTCACCATCATCTACAAACGCAACAATGGAAGGAGTGGTTCGATCACCTTCACTATTCTCAATCACTTTAGGCGTTGT